>NZ_JBVVQT010000015.1:0-149130 GCF_055811595.1 Mesorhizobium sp. WSM4814 | reverse complement strand
GGCGCGCCGCCCTCGTTGGTGAGGCGTATATAGTCGGCGCCCAGCCAAAGTGTCAACAACGATTTCAATCTTTTTTGCGGAGAACTGTTACGCTTTTGGCGTCTCAGTTCAGGGGCGCACTACACCATGTCTTAGGTGCGATTTGTTACCTATGTCTCCGCCCGGGACCCGGCGGACGAACCGTCTCCCGTCCTCTCACCCTATATGGGAACAAAACGGGAAGCTTCAAGGGTCACGCCGCCCATGTCCGGTCTGCAAGGCGGTATTTACGGCAAACGGGACCGGAGCCCGATGGTTCCGGCGAATATCTATGCCGGCGCGGCCAAACGGCTGGAACCATTCGGCCCGGCTGTTAGTTCCATCAGCGAAGAACGAGGCCGCCGAGCGAGCGTCGCAGCGCGACAGGCCTGAGGCCCTCAATACGTCTTCCAGACCAATCTCGCTCGACGACTGCCGGCGTTGATGCCGTTCTGGGCGCGAACAGGGAGATTCACCATGAAAGTCGCTGAGATAATGACCCCCAACGTTCATCTCGCCAGTCCTGGCGAGTCGTTGCAGAAAATCGCGAAACGCATGGCGGTTGACGATGTCGGATTCCTGCCAGTCGGAGAAAACGACCGACTCGTCGGAACGATCACCGATCGTGACATCGTCGTGCGTGCGGTCGCCGAGGGCAAGGACGGCAATGCCACGGTCCGCGACGTGATGACCAAGGATGTCAAATACTGCTTCGAGGACGAAGATATCGAGCACGTCGCCCAGAATATGGGTGACATCCAGGTCAGGCGGTTGCCTGTCCTCAATCGCGACAAGCGCCTGGTGGGCGTGGTCTCGCTCGCGGACGCGGTGCTGAAGGAAGATCCGGCAACCGCCGGAATCGCGATGTCCGGTGTCGTCGTACCCGGCGGCGCACACGCGACGTAAAGCGCTCTGCCCGGCTGCGTGGTCAAACTGAGTTCAGCGGCGCATTAGCGCTGTCGCGTCTCAAAGCGACGGCGCTACCGAGCCGTAAATCAGGCCTTCCTGTCATAGTGCCGGGGACGTCGATGACGCTCCCGGCTGCTCCAGTATCTTTGCACGTTCCCACTTGCGCTCTTGGCCGTGGCTCAGAGCTACGTTTGGGCGATGTCAGTTCGGTGCCACCGCGGTATCGCCCGGCACCACACCCTTGGCAGCCTGTTCGATGACGTCGGCTACGGCCTGTGGCTGGGTAAGGAATACCACATGGCTGCCTTTGACCTCGGTGGTGACCGCCCCGATACGATCGGCGGTGCTCCGAAGCAGTTCGGGCGCAATAGCGCCGTCCTCAGTCGCGACAACGTACCAGCTTGGCTTGGTCTTCCACGCCGCCGTCGTCACCTTGGCCTCAAGCGCCTTCATAGCGATCGGCACTTGGGAGTCGCGCAGGAATGCGGCATCGGCATCCTTGGTATCCCCAGCAAAGCCGGCCTTAAACGTCTCAATCTTCAGGAACGCGAAGCCATCGGGCTGCACGTCAGGCTGAAAGTTCGGCGGCGGAGGAATTTCGGCATATTGGTCCAGCGTGGATTGACCGACATCTGGAGCGAAGGCAGCGACATAGACGAGGCCCGCAACATTGGCAGCGTTGCCAGCTTCTGTAATTACCGTGCCACCGTAGGAATGACCGACGAGGATGGCGGGCCCATCCTGCCGGGCGAGCACGCGACGCGTTGCGGCGACATCGTCTTCGAACGACGTGAGCGGGTTCTGGACGATCGAGACTTTGTAGCCACGACTTGTTAGTTGGTCGTAGACGCCTCGCCATCCAGCTCCGTCGGCAAAGGCGCCGTGGACGAGAACGACGTTGCGGAGCGGCGCGCTTTGTGCGTCGGCAGCAGTTACCGAAAGCGTCAGCGCACCGACGGCGATCGCTAGGGATTTGATCATGGCAGTTCTCCAGTTGGTTTTGCTGTTGATAGGACAATCATGATCTACCCTGACGGACCTGACTTGATTACCGAGCGGATTAGGACATCAATGTCTCAAAATGAGAGACAATCCGAACTTGCTGGAGGACTCATATGCTGCGCGACTTCAGCGATACGGTCGCTTTCGTAAAGGTGGTGCAGGAAGGGAGCTTCACAGCGGCAGCGCACGTGCTCAAGGTGCCGAAGACACGGGTCAGCCGGAAGGTGCAGGAGCTGGAATCCAGACTGCGGACACAACTGCTGAATCGGACAACCCGCAGCCTGAAGCTGACTGAAGCGGGAGCGGTATATTTCCAGCACTGCGAACGAGTGGTGAAGAATCTGGAGGATGCGGAGAACGCAGTGGCGGAGTTGCAGCAACATCCGCGCGGATGGCTTCGGATTGCCGCCTCGTACTGGCTGGCAACTCGCGTCCTCGCTCCGCTGCTCACCGAGTTTCGCCGCTTCTATCCAGAGGTGTTCCCGCAACTGCTTCTTGGGCACGAGGTCGTCGACCTTGTCGCCAAGGACATAGACATCGCTTTCCGGCTCCAGGAAGGCACCCTGCCCGATTCCACGCTCACGGCTCGGCGGCTCGGCGCATTGCCGATGGGTATCTATGGGGCCCCGACCTACCTGGAACGTGCGGGGACGCCACAGCATCCATCGGAGCTGACGGAACATGCCTGCCTGTTGACAGAGTTCTATTTCAATCGTCCGGCAGTAGAATGGCCCCTATCGAGTGGCGGCGAGCGGTCCCAGTTCAAAGTACGAGCAGTGGCCGTTGCCAGCGATCCAGAGGCTCTTCACGGGTTCCTGCTGGAGGGAGTTGGTCTGTTCATGACCAACCATGTGCGCGTCAAGTCGGACGTTGCCGCTGGGAGACTGGTTCGTGTCTTACCCGAGTGGGCAGGGCCCGAACCAACCCTCTATGCGATCCGGCCTGGAGGCGGCGTTCAGCCCCCCAAAGTTAAAGCATTTTTGGACTTTCTCATTCCGCGGCTCGATTTGAAGAGGATTGACAGCAAAGCGAGCATCTGAAGTCGATCCTGCCTACCATGCGCTTCTTCCACCGCAACGATTGTTTCAAACTGACCACTACCCCATTGGCTCAGCCGGCTGAGCCAGTTTGACTCAAGCGTAGGCCCTATCAACGTTACACCGATTTAATGTGCAAGCGAGCGGGAGAATTGCCATAAAGCTTTGATATCGACGGGCCATCCCCTGTGTCGGAGGGTGCTGTCGCGTCTACTTCAGCTTGGGAAGCGTAGACGGGATCTTGCCAACCGGAGTGCCGATGGCCGCCTGGAAACAGATCGTTTTTTCACTTGTGATCCTCGTCGCGGCCGCGGCCGCCTGGGTTCGCTTTTTTCCAGGCGCGCCGGATGTGCTGGCGCGCTGGGGCATCGAATGGGCTGATGCCGCGACGCCTCCGACAGCGACGAGCGCCGTCGACAACGCCGGGCAAGCGGGCCGCCGCAGCGACGCCGGCCAACTGGCGACTATCGTCGCATTGCCGGCGGCCACGGCCGTCATCAATGATCGCCTGCGGGCAATCGGCACCGGCCGAGCCTACGCCTCGGTGACGGTCAATCCCTACAGTTCAGGCCGCCTGGTCGAATTTCTGGTCGAGTCCGGCGCCCATGTCGAAAAAGGACAGATCATTGCCACCCTCGATTCCGACACCGAGGTGATCGCACAGGACCGCGCAAAGGTTGCCTTGCAGGACGCGCAGGCCAAGCTCGACCGGGTCAAATCGTTGCGGGCTTCCAACGCTGCGACGGCGGTCTCCGTTGCCGATGCCGAGGTGGTGCTGGCCAATGCCAAGCTGGCGCTTCGCGATGCGGAACTGGCCTTGCAGCGCCGCTCGATCGTCGCGCCGATCGCCGGCGTCGTCGGCATCCTGCCGATATCAGCCGGCAACTATGTGACCAGCCAGTCGGCGGTCGCCACCCTTGACGACCGCTCCAGCATACTGGTCGAATTCTGGGTGCCGGAGCGCTTCGCCGCCGTCGTCAAAGTCGGCGCGCAATTGTCGGCGACGCCAATCGCCAACCCAAACAAAGCCTATACCGGCACGGTCTCCGCCATCGACAACCACATCGATGAAGCCAGCCGTACCCTTCTGGTCAAGGCAAAGATCGCCAATCCGGCCGATTCGCTGCGTGCCGGCATGTCCTTCCAGATCACCATGAAGTTCCCCGGCGACAGCTATCCTGCGGTCAGTCCGCTGGCGATACAATGGGGTTCGGACGGCGCCTATATCTGGACCATCGTGGACGGCAAGGCCAAGCGGGTTGCGGTGCGCATCATCCAGCGCAACACTGAGACCGTGCTGATCGATGCCCCGATCGTCAGCGGCGACATGGTGGTGACCGAGGGCACCCAGAGTGTCAGCGAAGGCGGCGAGGTCCGCATCGCCGGCGAACAACTGCGCGCCGCGGACGCCGACGGCTGATGACCGCAACCAACAACGCAGCCAGCGACACAGGATTCACCGCGCTGTTCATCCGCAGGCCGGTGATGGCCTTCGTTTTGAACACGCTGATCGCGGTCGCCGGCCTTGCTGCCTTTTACGGTGTCGAAATCCGCGAACTGCCGGATGTCGATCGCGCCGTCGTCACCGTCAACACGACCTTTGAAGGCGCTGCAGCCGAAACCGTCGACCGCGAATTGACCGACGTGATTGAGGGCGCGGTCGCCCGCGTCTCTGGTGTGAAGTCGATCTCGTCCACCTCGTCCTTCGGCACAAGCCGCGTCACCATCGAATTCAACGACGGCGTCGACCTCGACGTCGCCGCCTCCGATGTGCGCGATGGCGTCGGCCGCGTCGCCGACCAAATGCCGGATACGGCGGATGCGCCTCGCATCGTCAAGGCCGATGCCAATTCCGAGCCGGTGATGCGGCTGGCTGTCACCTCCGACACCATGTCGGTGCAGGACATGACGGTGCTGGTCCAGGACCAGATCGAGGACGAGCTTGCCGCGGTGCCTGGCGTAGCCGACGTCCAGGTCTATGGCGACCGCGACAAGATATTTCGCATCGATGTCGATCAGAACAAGCTCGCCGGCCTGGGCTTCACCGTCGCCGACCTGAGGACAGCGCTGGCCTCGGTCGCTTTCGATTCGCCTGCCGGCTCGATCACCACGACCAACCAGGATCTGATCGTGCGTCCGACGGCGGACGTGACCACGCCGGAGGAGTTCGAAAACATCATCATCGGCGGCACGACCCGCATCCGCGACGTCGCCACCGTCACGCTCGGCCCCGACATCGGTCAGACCACATTGCGTTCGAACGGCAAGACCGGCATCGGTCTTGGCATCATCCGCCAGGCGGAATCGAACACGCTGGATATTTCGACCGGCGTCAGGGCCGCCGTCGCCGCGCTGCAGGCGGATCTGCCTCAGGGCATGTCGATCAAGGTCACCAGCGACGATGCGGTCTTCGTCAACGGCGCGGTGCATGAGGTCGAGATCGCACTCGGCCTGTCCGTCTCCATCGTGCTGATCGTCATCTATGTGTTTCTCCTCGACTGGCGCGCGACGCTCATTCCTGGGCTTGCGATGCCGGTCGCCATGATCGGGACGATCGCCGCCATCTATCTTGCCGGCTTCTCGGTCAACATATTGACGCTGCTGGCCCTGGTGCTGGCGACGGGCCTGGTCGTCGACGACGCCATCGTTGTTCTGGAAAATATCGTGCGACGACGCAACGAAGGCATGGGGCCACGCGCCGCGGCCGTGCTTGGCGCCCAGGAAGTGTTCTTCGCCGTCATCGCCACGACGCTGACGCTGGTCGCCGTCTTCGTGCCGATCTCCTTCCTGCCCGGCCAGACCGGCGGCCTGTTTCGCGAATTCGGCTTCGTTCTCGCCATATCGGTGCTTCTGTCCGCCGTCGTGGCGCTGACCCTTTGTCCGATGCTTGCCTCGCGCATGCTGTCGGTCGCGCCGCTTCATCACGAAGGCGGCAGCGGCATCGGCGCCCGCATCGGCGGCGCGCTGAACAGGCTCTACCGGCGCTGCCTGCGCACCTGCCTCGATGCGCCGTGGATCGTGCTCCTGGTCGCGCTGCTGTTTGCAGCCACCGCCTTCACGCTGTTTGGCACTATCCGCCAGGAACTGACGCCGACCGAGGACCGTGCCATCGTGCTCATGCGCGTCGACGCGCCGCAAGGCGTCAGCCTCGACTACACGACGCAGCAGATGCAGAAGATCGAAAAACTGATCCAGCCGCTGCGCGATTCCGGCGAAATCCGCAACACCTTCGAGAGCGCCGGCCGCAACGGCGCCTACAACGCCGGCTTCATGGTGATGACACTGGCGCCATGGGACGAGCGCACCCGCAGCCAGCAGCAGATCATGGCCGACATCAGACGGCTCACCCGGCAGGTGCCGAGCGTGCGCGTCTTTCCGATGCAGCCCAACAGCCTCGGGATTCGCGGCGCCGGCAACGGCCTGCAGTTCGCGCTGGTCGGCAACAACCGTGCGGCGCTCGGCGACGCTGCGGTGAAGATCATCGCCGAGATGCAGAAGGACGCCCGCTTCCAGTCGCCCCGGCTTTCCGTCGACCCGACGCAGCCCCAGCTTTCCGTCGCCATCGACCGCGAGCGCGCTTCCGACCTCGGCATCGACATCACCAGGCTGGCCGATTCCTTCCAGGCCATGCTCGACGGCAATGATGTCGTCGACGTCTATATCGCCGATCGCAGCTACGGCGTGAAGCTCGTCTCGACGACCAACCCGATCAACGATCCGACCGATTTGGAGAACATCTTCCTGAAGACGGCCGACGGCCGCTTCGTGCCGATGTCGACCATCGCCACTTTGACCGAGCGCGCCGTACCGCCCTCGCTGACCCGCGAGCAGCAGCAGCCGTCGGTGGCGATCACCTCCAACCTCAGCGGCGATTTCGCGCTCGGCCAGGCGCTCACCCGCGCCGAGGCAATCGCCACGCCGCTTCTGCCGCCGGGCAGCCGCATCGTCCCCTTGGCCGAGGCGGCGACGCTGGGCGAGACCAACAGCGCCATGATCACCATCTTCGGCTTCTCGCTAGTCATCATCCTTTTGGTGCTCGCCGCTCAGTTCGAGAGCTTCGTCAGCGCGGTCATCATCATGGCGACGGTGCCGCTCGGCCTTGCCTGCGCGATCTTTGCCCTTTTGCTCAGCGGCACCAGCCTCAACGCCTACAGCCAGATCGGCCTGGTGCTGCTGGTCGGCGTGATGGCCAAGAACGGCATCCTGATCGTCGAGTTCGCCAATCAGTTGCGAGACCGCGGGCTCGGCGTGCGTGAGGCGATCGAGCAGGCCTCCACCATCCGGCTGCGGCCGGTGATGATGACGATGATCTGCACCGTGCTCGGCGGCGTGCCGCTGGTGCTGGCGAGCGGCGCCGGCGCCGAGGCGCGGATCGCGCTCGGCTGGGTGATCGTCGGCGGCCTGGGTCTGGCCACCGTCTCGACGCTGTTCCTGACGCCGGTCGCCTATCTCCTGCTCGGCCGCTTCGTCACGCCGAAGGTGGAAGAGGCGTCACGGCTGAAGCGCGAACTCGAGCAAGCCGCCTACACCAATGTCGAGCCGGCCGAGTAGGTCAGGCTGCCTTCAGGATCGCGGCGGGAAGGTGTTCTCGGGCATCCAGCACCTCCATCCCGACGATGTGACCGTCAGCATCATAGTCGAGGACTATGCCTGCGGAAACTTCCTCGCTTTCCTGGATCGCCTCCGAGGAAAAACGGATGTAGGCAGCATTAGCTTCCGGATCATATTCGAGTTTGAGCGTCATTTCGGCCTTCTCGCCCCGCGATCGAAGTAAGCAGACAGTATACGGATTTCCTCAGGCGTTTCCACACAGACGACACGCAGGATGCGGCCGCCATTTTCGGGCACCTGCTTGTACAGACGTATCACCGAGGTGTCTTTCACATCAGCCGCTTGCCAATCCGGTTCCCACACAGCACGTTCGATCCAGCGTTTGTCGAGAGACCGTTCACGAATGACAGTCTCGGCATGGTCGGTATACAGCAGTGGGCGTTTCGCAATCATTCAGCAGCTACATCCCGATGCACACTGTACCGCCGGTACTGGCCAAGTCAGCCAGCACGCGCTCCATCGCCTCGGCTTTGGCACTTTACCCGCGGCAAGGATGATCGTAGTTCGGATAGCTTTGTCAACGCGAGCCTTTTGCCGAGAGCGCAAAGCAAGAGCACCGAAGAATAGCCCAGGGAATTGCAATGACCTATCTGGACGAGCTGTTTTCGGTGGCCGGCAAGACCGCGCTGGTGACCGGGGCTGCGACCGGCATCGGCCGCATGGCGGCGACCGCTTTGGTCAGGGCCGGCGCCACCGTGATGATCGCCTCGCGCAAGGGCGAGGACTGCATCAGGGTAGCCGATGAACTGAACGGCCTCGGCGGCACCGGCCGGGCCGAGGGCTTTGCCGGCGATGTCTCCAGCGAGGCTGGCATCGCGGCGCTGGTCGACGAGGTCAAGGCGCGGACCGAGCGGCTGAACATCCTGGTCAACAATGCCGGCGTCTCCTGGGGGGCGCCGCTGGAAAGTTTTCCCTACCATGCCTGGGCCAGGGTGTTCGGCGTCAACGTCACGGCGGTCTTCCAACTGACGCGCGAGCTTCTGCCGCTGCTCGACGCCGCCGCCAGCGATGCCGATCCGGCCCGGGTGATCAATCTGGGTTCGGTGATGGGCACGCAGCCGCTGGCCGATGACGCTTACTCTTACTCTGCCTCGAAGGCTGCTGTTCACCATCTGACGCGCATCTTGGCGATCGAGTTCGCCGCCCGCCGCATTACCGTCAATGCCTTCGCCCCCGGCCCCTTCCAGAGTCGGATGACCGCTTTCGCCACCGCAAGCGAGGAACAGGCAAGACAAGTCGGCGGCCATGTTCCGCTTCGTCGCATCGGCGCGCCGGATGACATTGCCGGCGCAACGCTCTATTTGTGCAGCCGTGCCGGCAGCTATATCACCGGCGCCATCCTGCCGATCGATGGCGGGCAGTCGGTGCAGCATGGGCTGACACTGTTCAAGGAATGAAGCCGCTCGCGCTCCGGACGGTTGAAATGGAGGACATCAGCGTGGAACCGATCAGTCTCGATGTGCTTCTGGCCAGCGTCGGCAAGGAGGTCGGCGTGTCGCCGTGGCGGGTGGTCTCGCAGCGCATGATCGACCAGTTCGCCGACGCCACCGACGACCACCAGTTCATCCATTGCGACCCGGAGCGCGCCAAGCGCGAGACGCCGTTCGGCGGCACCATCGCGCATGGTTTTCTGTCGCTTTCGCTTTTATCGGCGATGACCTTCGAGACCATGCCGCCGCTCGAAAACAGCAAGATGGGCGTCAACCATGGTTTTGACTCGCTGCGCTTCCTGGCGCCGGTGAAGACCGGCGCGCGCATCCGCACCCGTTTCGTGCTGGCCGACGTCAAGGTGAGGCCGTCGGGGTGGGTGCAGACCGCGCATGACGTGACGATCGAGATCGAGGGCTCGAAAAAGCCGGCGCTGACCGCGCGCTGGCTGACGCTGACATTGATCGAGCGGGAGCCAGAAGCGGCCTGAACGGCTCAACGAACCTCGCCAGAGATCATCTTCATGTGCCGGCCGACCTGCAGGGCAATGTAGACGACCAGTGCGCAACCGATCGGAAACACGATCTCGTTGAGGCCGGTTGTGATCGCCCGCGGCAATTCAAGCGCAACGCCGTTCGCCGCGGCCGTCTCAATCGTCAGCACCGTGATTCCACCGCCGAACACCGCGCCTATCGCGGTGCCTGCCAGCGCAAAATGGAGCGGACGGGGTTTTTCCTTCGACGCCAGCGAGGCCAGGATCCAGCCGAGCAGGCCATATTCGATCGCCCGCAGCACGCCCAGCGTGGTGAGCGAGAGGGTGGCCGGTTTTGTGGCCGCATCAAGAGCAGTTACCATGACCTTTTGCGACCCCTTGGCGATGGCCATCGCCAGTGGTGCCGAGATTGCAGCGATCAGGCCGCCGAGCGAGGCTCGTACCTTGGCGATCGCCGTGCCGAGGCTGAGACCGGCGCAGACGAAGAACGCCCACGTCACGCCTTGCGCCAATTCGATCAGGATCAGGGTGGTAGCCGGGTGAGAACCCGCTGCAAGCCTGACAGCCAGAGTAAGCGCCTCCATGGCGAATCCGAGCGCGATCGCCAACCATGCAACCATGACCACCCGCCTGAGGGCCAGCATGGCATCGTGAGAAAGTGGATCTGCGTTTGGCGCAACGGAAGAAAGCTCGGTCATGGTCATCTCGCCCTAGCAACAAAATCTCTTGGCCGGGCCGCAGCTAACCTCTGGTTGTAACAGTCGGATGTCGCGTCGTTTCTGGCCGGGTAACACGTGTGATCGATGTTTGGGCGAAAATGGCTGAGAAGGACGCCGATTTTTGACCGCGCCTTGTCCGATTCCGTACAGCGTATATAATTTAGCCAGCCACAAACAGAAGGCAGGCGAAAATTGCCGCTTAGCGTCCAGACACGCCGCGAGAAACAAAAGGCCGAACTGCGCTCCGAACTTGTCGACGCCGCGCACAAGCTCGTCCAGGAAGAAGGCTATGAAGGCCTCACCATCCGCAAGCTGGCCAAGCGTGTCGGCTATGCGCCGATGTCGGTCTATTCCTATTTTGCCGACAAGCAGGACATCTTGTTCGCGTTGGCCGAGGACGCGTTCAAGACTCTGGCAAAGCGTATCGAGGATCACCCGGCCGACGATCCGATCGAGGCGCTGCAAGTGGTGATGACCGAATATGCGGCCTTCGGCCTAGGCAACCCCAACGAGTATCGCACGATATTCATGACCGAGAAGGTCAAGCCCCCGGAAGGCAGGACCTTCGCCGAGATGCAGGAGGGCAACCCGTTGATGAAGGTGCTGATCAAGAGGGTCGAAGCCTGCGTCGCAGCCGGCAAGCTGAAGGGCGATCCGCGCGCCATCGCCACCATGCTGTGGGCGGTCGGCCACGGCACGATCTCGCTGCTGATCACCTTTCCCTTCTATCCGTTCGGCGACCAGCAGGCTTTCGTCAAGCGGATGTGCGACTTCACGCTTGCCGCTCTGGCCACGCAGGACGTGCCGCCGCTGACCGAGACGCCGGTCAACTGCTGAAGGGTTTTTGTTCGGTTTCGGATAGCTGACAGGCAAGCGAAACAGGGCGAAGGCCTGGGGAATCAATCTATGCGTGTGGGATCCTGGTGGCTGGGATCGCGACCCGGCGGGCTAGCGCCACACTCAAAATTTCGTACATGTACAATTTTCGACTTGAACTTCATATTCGCCGGTCGTATATGTACGCTATGTCGTACATGTACAAATCCAGTCATCCAGCCGGAGACAGACCATGAAAAAGACAATCCTCGCCGTCGCAGCAGTGCTTGCATTCTCGGGCGCTGCCTTCGCCGACCAGAGTCAGCCTGGCAAACAGGCGCCGGCCGCGGCCTGCGCCGACACCGGCATCAAGCTCGATTGCGGCGCGACCGGATCGGTCGAGAAGGCAGGCGCGGCCACCCACAAGGGCTCAACGGAAAGCAAGGACCCGCGGCTCGGCATCGACATCGACCCGTGGATCGTGCCCAGCACGTTCTGACGTTCGAAACCAAAGCGACGACAGGAAATCCTGACCGCCTGCTCTCGTGGCCGGCGACCCGGCTCGCCGGAGCCTGATGAATGTTATTTCCTGCGCTTCTTCATTCCGGCCACGATCTTGGCCTTGCCAGGTCTTGCAGGAGCGCCGGGAATCGAAGTCCCGGTGATCGACACCGGATCGCTGGCCGGAAACGTGTCCTCGAGCCCTTCCTCGAGTTCCTCTTCAATGTTTGGTTCTTTGTGCTGCTCGTGTTCGAACGAGCGCACGGCCGGCGTCTTCTGAGCCGCTGGATTCGGCGCGGATTTCGACGGCATCGACATTCTCCCCGACTTGCTCCGGCAAACGGTCGAGCCCAGCGAATATCCTAAGCCGCTGCGTCGCCGGCCGCCTCCGATAGGAAAGTAAAGACATAATCGGAAAAAGAGCGCCAGCATTCAACCCGGAACGCGTCGGCTGCGATGCGAAACAGTACGATCTCGGCCTTGCCCAGGATGGTGCGCGAGGCCGCGCCCACCGGAAAGACGTCCAGCGACAGATCCTGCGGACAACCTGAATTGATCGTCGCCGCCGCCGCTGGACCGATAACCGAGATGGCGACGTTGCGATGCGAGATGCCGACCGCCGAATGCAGCACTGTGACCTCGGCGCAATCGGCGAGCGGGTCTTTTCCCACCTCGTCAATGACCAGCCATTCGTCCGGCCCAAGCCACAATGCCGTGCGCCCGGCCTTTGCCGCCGAGGTTTTGGGCTTCCGCGGCAGGTTCACTCCAAGCGCCTTCGAAAGCGCCGCGACCGAGGCGTCCGGCGCGCGCAGCGAAATACGCTGCGCCGGCGGCAACACAGCAAGCGTAACGCCGGTTACGGAAAGCTCCTGACCGGCGAGAGCCGGCCGGCGTTCGACCGACGGCGCAGCGGCGGCAGATTCCTTCGCGGCAGCCTTAGCCATTGAGGCGCTCCCCCTTGTCGTCAAAGAACACCATGCCGGTGACCTCCACCTCGATCGTCGCATTGGGCATCGGCACGTAGAGCGTCTCGCCCATCCGGTCGCGGCCGCCGGCAACCAGGGCCAGCGCAATCGAGCGGCCGCAATTTTCCGACCAGTAGCTCGAGGTGACATGGCCAATCATCGTCATCGGGATCGCCTGCTTCGGATCGCCGACGATCTGCGCGCCTTCTTCCAGCACCACTTTTGGGTCTTTGGTCTTCAGGCCGACAAGCTGCTTGCGGCCCTTGGCGACCAGGTCGGGCCGAGCCATGCCCCTGATACCAACGAAATCGGTCTTCTTCTTGCCGACCGCCCAGTCGAGCCCGGCATCGCCGGGCGTCACCGTGCCGTCGGTGTCCTGGCCGACGATGATGTAACCCTTTTCGGCACGCAGCACGTGCATCGCTTCTGTGCCATAGGCACAGGCGCCGTGCTTCTGGCCCTCGGTCCACAGCGCTTCCCAGACAGCCTGGCCGTAGTCGGCCGGCACGTTGACCTCGAAGCCGCGCTCGCCGGTGAACGACATGCGGAACAGTCTTGTCGGCACGCCGCAGATCCTGCCCTCGCGCACCGACATATGCGGCAGCGCCCCGTCCGACATGTCGATGCCTTCGACCAGCGGCGCGATGATGTCTCGCGACTTCGGTCCCTGCACGGCGATCACCGCCCACTGCTCGGTGGTCGAGGTCAGCCAGACGTTGAGATGCGGAAACTCGGTCTGGAGGTAATCCTCCATATGGTTCATGACTCGCGGCGCACCACCCGTCGTCGTCGTCACATGGAAACGGTCGGGTGCAAGCCTGCCAACGACACCGTCGTCATAGATGAAACCATCCTCGCGCAGCATGATGCCGTAGCGGCAGCGGCCGGGCTCCAGTTTCTCCCACGGATTGGTGTAGAGCAGTTCCATGAACTTCGCCGCATCCGGCCCGACCACCTCGATCTTGCCCAGCGTCGAGGCGTCGAACAGGCCGGCCGTCTTGCGCACCGTAACACACTCGCGATCGACTGCGGCGTGCATGTCCTCGCCTGCTTTGGGAAAATACCAGGCGCGCTTCCATTGGCCGACATCCTCGAACACCGCACCTTGAGCCTCGGCCCACGGATGGATCGCCGTCTTGCGGGTCGGGTCGAAGAGCGGACCCCGCGCGTGTCCGACGATCGAACCGAAGGTCACCGGCGTGTAAGGCGCCCGGAACGTCGTCAGGCCGACCTGCGGGATCGGCTTGCCCAGCGTCTCGGCGGCGATGGCCAGGCCGTGCATGTTCGAGGTCTTGCCCTGGTCGGTCGCCATGCCGTTGGTGGTGAAGCGCTTGACGTGCTCGATCGAGCGCATGCCTTCATGCACCGCCTGGCGGATGTCCTTGGCGGTGACGTCGTTCTGGAAGTCGACGAAGGCTTTTACTGTCGTGTCCGGCCCGGCGCCGGGCGCCGCACCCAGCATGCCGCGCGACCAGCTCTCGCTGGCGTCGACCTTCGGCTTGGTTTCCTTGACGATGTTGACGCCCGCATCCTTCGCCGCTTTGGCGCCCGCCGCATAGGCTTCGTCGATCGTCGCCGACAGCCCGTCGGTGCCGTTGCAGGCGCCGACCGAGACGCAATCCTGGGCGTAGGTGCCGGGCACGAAACGCTTGGTCTCGTCGTTGAAGGCGACCTTGCCGCGCGATTGCGAGAACAGATGCACCGACGGTGTCCAGCCGGCCGACATCAGTATGGCGTCGACCGGGATGGTGCGCTCGCCGCCGCCATTCTTCGGCTGCACGGTCATCGACGAGACGCGCAATTTGCCGCCGGCGCGGATCACCGCGCGGCCGAAATTGACCTCGATGCCAAGCGCCCTCGCCTCGTCGATCAGCGATCCCGTCGGATTGTCACGCAGGTCGACTATCGCCGCCACGCCGACACCGGCCTTCTTGAGGTCGATCGCCGCGGCATAGGCGGAATCATTGGCCGTATAGACGCCGACATTCCTGCCGACCGCGACGCCATAATGGTTGAGATAGGTGCGCGCCGCCGACGCCAGCATGATGCCGGGCCGGTCGTTGTCGGCAAACACCATGTGCCGCTCGATGGCACCGGTCGCCAGTACCCCACGTTTAGCGCGAACCTGCCACAGCCGCTCGCGCGGCAGCTCGCGGCCGGGGCTCTGCAGATGGTCGCTGACGCGCTCGACCAGCCCGACGAAATTCTGCGCGTAATAGCCGAAGGCCGTGGTGCGCGACAGCACGCGGACATTGTCCATGGCCTTGAGCTTGGCGACTGCACCTTGCGCCCAGGCAAAACCATCCTGGCCGTCGATCCTAGCGCCACTCTCGAAATGCAGGCTGCCGCCAAAATCCACCTGCTCGTCGGCAAGGATGACGCGCACGCCGGTTTCGGCCGCGGCAAGTGCGGCGGCGATGCCGGCAGCACCGCCGCCCAGCACCAGAACGTCGCAATGGGCAAAGCGCGCCGAATAATGGTCGGGATCCGGCTGGTCGGGGGCGACGCCGAGGCCTGCCGCAGCCCTGATCCTGGGCTCGTAAAAGTTTTTCCAGGCGGACTTCGGCCACATGAAGGTCTTGTAGTAAAAGCCCGCCGAAAGCAGCGGCGAGGCGATATCGCCGAGCGCGCTGACGTCGAAGGCCAATGACGGCCAGCGGTTCTGCGACTGTGCCGTCAGCCCGTCATAGAGCTCCTGCACGGTGGCACGGACATTTGGTGTCCTCCTGGCGGAGTCGCGCTTGATCTCAACCAGCGCGTTGGGCTCTTCCGCCCCGGCGGACAGGAAGCCGCGCGGCCGGTGATATTTGAACGAACGGCCGACCAGATGGACGCCGTTGGCGAGCAGCGCCGAGGCCAGCGTTTCGCCCTCGACGCCGGCATAGGACTGGCCGTCGAAGCTGAACCGCGCGGTCTCTGCCTGCTTGAGGCGCCCGGCGCCGGGAATGCGGAACTTCGCGATCATTCGGAGGCTCCCGGCAGCTTCGCCGGCTTCGGCTCGCCGGCCTTGTAGGTCATCAGGAACCTGTCGCTGACGGTGTCACGCACGGCATTGAAGAACCGCGCGCAGCCATGCATGTGCCGCCAGCGCTCATAGATGATGCCTTTGGGATTCGAGCGGATGAAGAAGAACTTTTCGAAATCGTCGTCGCTTGTCGCGGCCATATCCGCCGAACGCGCGATATGTGCCTCGCCGGCGTTGCGGAATTCGAGTTCCGGACGCTCTTCCTCGCAATAGGGGCAGCGGATGAGAAGCATGGTTGTTCCT
Source organism: Mesorhizobium sp. WSM4814 (assembly GCF_055811595.1). Classification (NCBI taxonomy): domain Bacteria; kingdom Pseudomonadati; phylum Pseudomonadota; class Alphaproteobacteria; order Hyphomicrobiales; family Phyllobacteriaceae; genus Mesorhizobium; species Mesorhizobium sp. WSM4814. The sequence continues at coordinate 133,363 of NZ_JBVVQT010000015.1, read as the reverse complement.
ACAATTCGCCGTGGCCGACGCAGGCGCCGGCGGGTTGATCGCAAAGCCTCTGGCCCAACATCACAAAGCGGGCCACCATCAGTGTGCCACCGCCGCCGCCGCCGCCTCGTCGATCAGGCGGCCGGTGCGGAAGCGCTCGATGGTGAAGGGCGCGTTGATCGGGTGCGGATCGTCCCTGGCGATGGTGTGGGCAAAGACATGGCCCGAGCCCGGCGTCGCCTTGAAGCCGCCCGTGCCCCAGCCGCAATTGACATAGAGGCCGGGCACTGGCGTCTTGGCCAGGATCGGCGAACGGTCGGGCGTCACGTCGACGATGCCGCCCCACGAGCGCAGCATCTTCATGCGCGTGAACATCGGGAACATCTCGCAGATGGCGTCAAGCGTGTGCTGCAGGATGTGCAGGCCGCCGGTCTGCGAATAGGAGATATACTGGTCGGTACCGGCGCCGATGACCAGTTCGCCCTTGTCGGACTGCGAGATATAGGCGTGCACCGTGTTCGACATCACCACGCAGGGGAAGACCGGCTTGACAGGCTCGGAAACCAGCGCCTGCAGCGGATAGCTTTCCAGCGGCATCCGCACGCCGGCCATGTCCATGATGACGGACGAATGGCCGGCGGCAACCACGCCGACTTTTTTGGCGCCGATGAAGCCGCGCGTCGTCTCGACGCCGGTGACCGAACCGTTCGGCGCCCGCTTGACGCCGGTGACCTCGCAATTCTGGATGATGTGGACGCCGCGCGCCGAGGCACCGCGCGCATAGCCCCAGGCGACCGCATCGTGGCGGGCGGTGCCGCCGCGACGCTGCAGGGTCGCGCCCATCACCGGATAGCGGGCATCGCGCGAAATGTTGAGCGGCGGGCAGAATTCCTTGGCGGCTTCCGGCGTCAGCCATTCATTGTCGATGCCGTTCAGACGGTTGGCATGGACGTGGCGTTTCAAGACCTGGATGTCGTGCACATTGTGGGCCAGCATCATGACGCCGCGCGGCGAATACATGACGTTGTAGTTGAGCTCCTGGCTGAGCCCGTCCCACAGCTTCAGCGCGTGGTCGTAGATGCCGGCGCTCTCGTCGTAGAGATAGTTGGAGCGGATGATGGTGGTGTTGCGGCCGGTATTGCCGCCGCCGAGCCAGCCCTTTTCCAGCACCGCGACATTGGTGATGCCGTGCACCGTGGCGAGATAATAGGCGGTGGCCAGGCCATGGCCGCCGGCGCCGACGATGATGACGTCGTACTCCTTCTTCGGCTCTGGCGAGGACCACTGTTCCTCCCAGCCCTTGTGGCCGCGCATGGCCTCGCGGGCGATGGCGAATACCGAGTATTTCTTCAACGTTCCAGCCTCGCAGATAGCGGCCGGACATCCAATCGAGCCCCGGCGCGCGAGGTGTATCACTAGCGAAACAGCGCTGCCACCCTTGCGCTGTTTGCGACGGCGCTTGCCGTTTTGCGCCACGGCCAAAAAGACCTGTCGAGCAACGAGCCGAACGACGCATCCGGACGCCTTCAGGTATCGGGTGGCTCGTGCCGCCTCGATCTGCGACCAAGCATCCGATTGCCGGCGAAAGCTGGCGCGAAAGAAGGATGCTAAAATGCTCGCACTCGCCAACAAGATCGCCATCGTCACCGGCGCCAGTTCCGGCATCGGCCGCGCCACGGCAAAACTCTTTGCCGAGGAAGGCGCCAAGCTGGTCGTCGCTGCCCGTCGCCAGGCAGAGCTGGACGCGCTCGTCGCGGAAATCGAGGACGCCGACGGCACGGCGATCGCCCTTGCCGGTGACGTCAGAGACGAGGCGTATGCCAAAGCCCTTGTCGACCTGGCAGTCGAGAAATTCGGCGGGCTGGATATCGCCTTCAACAACGCCGGCTCGACCGGCACGATGGGTCCAATCTCGGAGCTGTCGCTGGAAGGCTGGCGAGAGACGCTTGACACCAACCTGACCAGCGCCTTCCTCGGCGCGAAATATCAGGTGCCTGCGATGGTCGATCGCGGCGGCGGTTCGCTGATCTTCACCTCTACCTTTGTCGGCCATACCGTCGGCATGCCCGGCATGACCAGCTATGCCGCAAGCAAGGCCGGGCTGATCGGATTGACGCAGGTGCTTGCCGCCGAGTATGGCGCCAAAGGCGTGCGGGTCAACGCGCTGCTGCCGGGCGGCACCGACACGCCTTCGGCAACGTTCAAGACACCTGACTCGCGAGCCTTCGTCGAAAACCTGCATGCCTTGAAGCGCGTCGCCGAGCCTGAGGAGATCGCCCATTCGGCGCTCTATCTGGCTTCCGACGCATCGAGCTTCACCACCGGAACCGCGCTGTTTGCCGATGGCGGGGTCTCGATCAATCGGACGTGAGGCAATGTCGCAAAAGCGGTCTTGCTTTCCAGTGCGATTGGGCGATTTCTTCGGACACTTGTTCGAAGACGGGCCTAAAACATGCTGCTGATCAGGACCTACATCGCTGCTAGCGCAATCCAGGGCGTCGGCGTGTTCGCCGCCGAGCCGATCAGGAGGGGAGCGTCGATCTGGCGGCTCGATCCGGATTTCGACCGGCTGATCCCGATCGAAAAATATAGGACTGCGCCGCCCCACCTCAGGGAATTGCTCGACAGATATGCCTATCCAAGCCCGGACCGGCCCGGATTCATCGTCTATGAGGTCGACAATGGCCGCTTCATGAACCATTCCGAAAGGCCGAACACGGATTTTTCTCGGCATGGTGGGGCAACCGCGATCCGCGCCATAGCAGTGGGGGAGGAAATAACCTGCGACTATGGCGAGTTCTTCGAGGACTTCGAGCGGCTTCATTTGGCCACGGCATAGAGGAAGCCCGCCGGCCCGGGGCCGAAGTATGATCGGCCCCGGGCCACATTTCCAGCCCCCAGGTCAGTTCCGATGGGCGTGCGGCTGGTCGGTGTGGCGGCCTTCATACTGTAGGTCCAGCTCGCGAATCGCCTCTTTGCCCTTCTCCGGATCGACAAGCCTGAGAAGCGCGTCGATCTTGGCCTCCATACGGTCGGTACTCTCCTTCGATTGCGGCGATCCGACGAAGAGCAGGAACGCCAGGCCACCGACCTGCCAGAGCAGTTGCAGGAATTCCGACTGCCAGTTCTCAAGCGTGTCGCGGCTCATCTCGATCAGATAGCCGCCGAATTCGGGCGGTTGGCCAAGCGCTCGCTGCTCGTCGAGATAGGCGAACCAGCCGAAAACCCAGTGGCCGACAAGCGAGATGATGAAGAAGCCGAGGGTAATCCAGGCATAGCTGTAAGCCCGCCAGACCGAAGGTCGCTTCACGTTGCTCGCCGGCCTGCTGTCGTCATCGCTTGGCATTGTCGCTGTCCGACGCCGAGCGAGCCAGGAACTGCTCCGTAGTCGCGGGCAGCTTGTTGTGCAGCCACTCGGCCATCGCCTCCTCTTCACGCAGATTTTGTTCGCAGGCCCGGGCGATCTCCGTTTCGCCGAGGGACTCGGCGGTTGCGATCAGGATCGTGTAGGATGCGATCTCCATGTGCTCGAAGGTGTAGCTCGCCAGTGAGCCTTTCATCACCTCGTCGCCGGCGAAGACGCCGCTTAGCGACTGCGCCATCGCCAGCAGCTTGCCGCCGGCGTCCTTCAGCGCGGAAGTATCTTCGCCCAGTCTTTCCAGGCAGGTTCCGAGGCGCGCGGCGTGTCCCTTCGTCTCATCGAGGTGCAGCCTGATGCGCTCGCTGAGCTCGGGATAACTCTCCAGCCGATTGAGCTGGCCGTTCAGCATGGTTTCGGCCTGCTCCTCCATCGCATGCGCATCCTTGAGCCATTGGACGAGCCATTCACGGGTGCCTGACATCGGTTTTCCCCTGTGCTTGTTTCGCCGCAACAACCATTGGGGAACGAGGTTGGTTCCTTCGTTGATAGAGCCGGGCGGAGCGTCTTGCCGGGATTGGGGCAGCCAAGAATTTATCGGTGTCGGAGAAACGCCAACGATCGCTCATCGACGCGGAGAGCCCGCCCGAGCAGGCGAATATGCTACCAGAGGTCGTAATTCCTTGCTTTGTGACGGCAGTTATGCTATTGCTTTGCGCATGGTGTGATTTGCGCCGACGACCCGCCGCTGAGGCGGGTTTTTCGTTTCGGCAGTGGACAGAGCGGCATGATTCTGCTATCAGCCGCCACAATTCGTGGTGTAGACCGCCGCGGAGGCAAGCGACTATGGCCACTTGCCTGTTGTTAACAAAACCCGAAAGACAGGATTGCCCGTGCAGGTACTCGTCCGCGACAACAATGTTGATCAGGCGCTTCGCGCGCTCAAGAAAAAGATGCAGCGCGAAGGCATCTTCCGCGAAATGAAGATGCGTGGACATTATGAGAAGCCCTCTGAGAAGCGCGCCCGCGAAAAGGCGGAAGCCGTTCGCCGCGCCCGCAAGCTGGCCCGCAAGCGCGCTCAGCGCGAAGGCCTGCTTCCGATGACGCCGCGCCCGGTGGCGGCTGGTGCCGCTGGTGCCGGCGCTCCGCGTCCGCCGCGGTTCTGACGCCAATTTTTCGTCCTTTTCGAAGGATACCCAAGGTGGCGCGATGCGAAATCGCCGCCACCTTTTTGTTTTGAATTCGACCAGCTCGCAGAGGGCCGGTACGGAGAGGGAACAGACCTGACGGCGCGGGCGGGCAGTGAGGACAGAGCAGACATGAACGCAATTAGCGTGGAGCGCAGAACCGCAATGCGCGGCTTCGCCCTGACGGCAGCCCTGCTTTCTGGCTTGGCGCTCGCCGGCTGCCAGACAGCCCCGACCGGCGAATTCACCAACATCGACAAGGCACAAGGGTCGGCCGAGAACATCTCCTCGCTGTCGGCTGTCATCCAGCGCAGTCCCCAGGATCCGGAAGGCTACAATGTGCGTGGCTCGGCCTATGGCCGCGGCGGCCAGTATCAGGCGGCGCTCAAGGATTTCAACACCGCCATCCAGCTCAATCCGAATTTCTACCAGGCCTATTCGAACCGCGCTCTCATCCAGCGTTTCCTCGGCGATCAGGCGGCCGCGCTTGCCGACTACAACCGCTCGATCCAGATCAATCCCGACTATGACGCCGCCTATATCGGCCGCGGCAATCTCTACCGCAAAGCCAACCGCATCCAGGAAGCGTTCAACGATTTCCAGAAGGCGATCCAGCTCGACACGACAGACGCGCGCGCCTATCATAATCGCGGCCTGATCTATCAGAGCCAGGGCCAGCACGCTTTCGCCATCGAGGATTTCTCGACAGCCATCTCGCTGGCGCCGGACGCCGCCGATCCCTACAATGGCCGCGGCCTCTCCTATCTCGCCATGAACGACGAGGACAATGCCTTCGCCGATATCAACATGGCGATCAAGCTCGACGGCAAGAATGCCGAGGCCTGGTCCAACCAGGCGCTGATCTACGAGCGGCGCGGCGACAAGGCGAAGGCGGCAAAAGCCTACCGCGAGGCCGTGCGCCTCAGCCCCACCTACCAGCCGGCCAAGGACGGCCTGGCGCGCACCAGCGCCGTCTGACCGACGGCGGCGTTTCGGCCTGACATGGCAGGCCTGCCGTTTGGCATGGCTTCGAAACCTTTCAACGACTGACGCCTTGATCGCGCCAAGTTCTCGGCGGAACGCTCGGGACGCTTAGCCGTTGTTCAAGGCTATTCGCGAAAAGGACCGCTCCCATGATCAAGAAACTCGCCTGTGCCGCCGCCCTCGCCGCTACGGTTCTCGCCGCCCCTGCCAGCGCAGGAAGGCTGCAGCTCGGTGTGCTCGACTGCACCATCGACGGCGGCACCGGCTATATCGTGACATCCAACAAAGGCGTGGCCTGCACCTTTCGCCCTCATCATGGCGGTCCCCCGGAAGCCTATACCGGGGTCATTTCCAAGCTTGGCGTCGACGTTGGCAGGACCCACCAGGGCGAATTGATTTGGGCGGTTCTCGCGGCCACCCGCAACCGTGATGCCGGCGATCTTGCCGGCAGCTATTATGGCGTCAACGCCGAGGCCAGCGTTGTGACCGGCGGCGGCGCCAACCTTCTGGTCGGCGGGCTGAACAGCGCCTTCTCGCTGCAGCCTCTAAACGTACAGGCGCAGACCGGCGTCAACCTGGCAGTCGCCGTCACCTCACTGCAACTGATCCACTCTTTCAAATGAACGCCATAGCGTAGCTCTGCATGCGGCGCGGAACAGGATAGAACTGTTCCGCGCCGCACGACTTTTGGGGAACCGCCGTGCGAGGGAAGATCATCGCTGACGCCATGATCGCCAATCTTGACATCCCGCCTTCATCAGCACCCTCAGCGCACCTGCGAAAAACCGCTTGAGCTCAACTGCGGTTGAGGTTTTACAACCCATCCCCGAAGTGCCATTTGGAGACGAAGGGCGCTCCACCATTTCTTTAATCGGCGTATACGAAAGTTCGGGAGGGCGGGGTGATCGAAACCAGCACAAACAGGGTCGACTGGCGGGCGCTGTGGGCGAGCGGCGATCTGGCGCGCTTCTGCTTCATCAGCCTCGGCATCCTGCTGCACGCCACCAACGAAACCATGGTGGCAACGGTGATGCCGGCGATGGTCGGCGAACTCGCCGGGGTTCAGCTGGTCGGTTGGTCGCTGGCGATCTACGAGCTCGGCGCCATCGTCGCCGGCGCTGCCGCCGGACGGCTGGTGAGCTATGTCGCGTTGCGCACCAACATGGTGGTTGCCGCCCTGCTCTACGCTGCCGGCGCCCTGGTCTGCGCCATCGCGCCGTCCATGCCGCTGTTCCTGGCCGGGCGCCTGATCGAGGGATTTGGCGGCGGCGCGCTGGTGTCGCTGGCCTTCGTCTCGGTCGAGCGGCTGTTTCCACGCGCCATCTGGCCGCAGCTTTTCGGCGTTATGTCGGCGATCTGGGGCGTCGCCGCCTTCAGCGGGCCGGTGCTCGGTGCGTTGATGACCGAATTGCTCTCCTGGCGCTGGGCTTTCGGCGTCTTCACCCTTGGCGGCACCGCCATGGCGTTGGCGAGCTTCATCGTGCTCGACACGCCCGAGGCGACCCGGCCGCGGGCGATCACTGGAACCGCACCGCCCTTCCCCTTTGCCGCGCTCGGCTGCCTTGCCGTCAGCGTCGTGCTGATCGCCACGGCAGGTGTCGAGATTGCCCTGCTGCGCTCCTCCCTGTTGCTCATCCTCGGCCTGATCGGGCTCGCGCTGTTCATCCGCATTGATGCGCTGAAGCCGGGCTCGCGGCTGTTCCCGTCGCGGCTGTTCTCATGGCGCTCGCCGGTCGGCGCAGGCATGACCATGGTCGCCGCCTTTTCGGTGGCGACCTGTTCCTTCACCGTCTACGGGCCGCTGCTTCTGACCAGCCTGCATGGCATTCCGATCCTGACCACCGGCTATATCATCGCCGCCGAATCGATCGCCTGGTCGATCCTGTCGATCCTCGTTGCCAATGCGCCGCCGGAGCGGGAAAGACTGATCATCACCGGCGGCGCGCTGATGATCGCGGCCGGCATCGCCGGTTTCGCCTATGCCGTGCCGGCCGGTTCGATTCCGCTGATCCTGTTTTGCGCCTTGCTGCAGGGCGGCGGCTTCGGCATTGCCTGGCCCTTCGTCACACGCGTGATCGTCGCGTCGGCCAGTGACGGCGAGCAGACGATCGCTTCCGCCGCCATACCGACCATGCAGCGCATCGGCTATGCGGTCGGTGCCGCGTTGACCGGCATCGTCGCCAACGCCAGCGGTTCTCCGAAGGCCTGAACCGCGAGGCGGCGGCGAATGTCGCCACCTGGCTGTTCCTCGCCTTCGTGCCACTCGGGATTCTGGGATGCCTTGCCGCGCTGAGGATCTCGGGGCCGGCAACCCGGCCGCAGGAAGCGACCGGCTAGACAGTAATCGTCTTCAGTCGTTCGGCAATCAGGGCGGCGAGCCGCGTCGCGACCTCGTCCTTGCTCATCTCGGGCCATTCGTCGACACCGGCCTTCGAGACGATCCGCACAGTGTTGCGGTCGCCGCCCATCACCCCGCTTTCGTGGGATACATCGTTGGCGACGATGAAATCGGCGCCCTTTTTCCTGAGCTTGGCCTCGGCGTTCCTGACCAGATCCTGCGTTTCGGCGGCGAAACCGACGACCAGGCTGGGTCGCTTCCTGTGATGGCCGACGCCGGCAAGAATGTCAGGGTTTTCGATCATCTGCAGCGCCGGCGGCCCCTCGCCCGCCACCTTCTTTATCTTCTCGCCGGCCGAAGTCTCGCTGCGCCAGTCCGCAACCGCCGCGACGAACACCACCGCGTCCGCCGGCAAAAGCTGTTCGACCGCGTCCTTCATCTGGTTTGCGGTTTCGACATGCAGCGTGGTGACGTCAGCCGGATCGGCAATGCCGACCGGACCGGAGACGAGGCGCACATCGGCGCCCAGCCTTGCCAGCGCCGCCGCGATGGCATGGCCCTGCTTGCCGGACGAACGGTTGGCGATGTAGCGCACCGGGTCGATCGGCTCATGCGTCGGCCCTGAGGTGACGATGATCTTTCTGCCTGCCAGCGGCTTCGGACTGATATCGAGCAGCGCCTCGATCGCAGCGACGATTTCCAGCGGCTCGGCCATGCGGCCTTCGCCCGCCTCGTTGCTCTCGGCCATTTCGCCCATTGCCGGGCCGACGAATGCGACGCCGTCCTTCCGCAACGTCGCCCGGTTTCGCCGGGTCGCGGGATGCGACCACATTTTCGGGTTCATGGCGGGCGCCATCAACACCGGCTTGTCGGTGGCAATGAGCACGGTCGAGGCAAGGTCACTGGCATGGCCGTTGGCGAGCTTCGCCATCAGGTCGGCGGTAGCCGGCGCCACGACGACAAGATCGGCCTCGCGCGACAAGCGGATGTGGCCGACATCGTGCTCGTCAATACTGTCGAACAAACCGGTGAAGACGTGGTCGGCGGAGAGCGCTCCAGCTGACAGCGTCGTGACGAATTCCTGCGCCGCGGCAGTCATCACCACACGCACGGCGGCACCGCGCTCGCGCAGCCGGCGGATCAGGTCGAGCGCCTTGTAGGCGGCGATACCGCCGCCGATGATGAGCAGGATGCGCTTGGCGGAGAGGGTCATGCCCAGTTCTTGTCCGATTTCATGCCGGCTTCAGCGCCAGTTCGATGTCGGTATGGATGAAATCGTCGCCCTTGAAAAGCAGCGGCAGGTTTCTCGTCTTGGCCAAGGCGTAGGCGAAGCAGTCGCCCATGTTGAGATTGGCGCGATGGCCAGTACCTCGGCCATACAGTGCATAGGCTTCAATTCCGGCTTGCGCATGTTCGGCGGAGAGCGCGACGATCGTGACTTTGAGTCTAGCAAGAAGGCCCGTCAACTCGGCCGTGCCAGCCGCGCCATAGCGGCGGACAATTACTGTGCCGCATTCCATCAGAGTTGCGGCGCTCATCAATATCCGCTGATTTCCGGCGAGGCGCTGGGCGATAGCCGGAGCATCGGGCTCCTGCTTCAGGATGGCCACGATCGCTGAGGTGTCGACCACCACGGTCATTCCTCCTCCTCGATGAAGGACCAGAGGTCATCAGTGAATTTCTTCTGATCGAAATCCGCTTGTTGCAGTCGTCGGCCGAATTCGAGGATTTCCTCCGCCGTAACAAAATCCCCGTCACGTTCTTTGGTGACTGCCACATCCTTCAGCAAGAGATTTCTTGCCTCTTGCTCCATTGACACGCCATGTCTGGCAGCCCGCTCGCGCAGCTTTTGCTTCAGATCGTCGTCGAGATTGCGAATGGTCAGGGTGCCCATAACTACCCTTGCCCCGGTGTCGTCGGTCTGAACTTGGCTTCGTCCTCGGCTGCAATGCCCGACGAGTCGAAACCTTTGGTGGTCGGAAGCCCTACGGATGCGGCGAGCACGTCCCGCGCCTCCTGCTCCATGGAAACGCCACGCGCGGCGCCACGCTCCCGCAGTCGCCGCATGACACTCTCATCCACATTGCGAACAGTAATCCGGGCCATGGTCGCGCTCCCGCGACCTAATATAGCGACACCGGAGCATGACTGCAATGACAGCACTGCTGTCATTGCTTGCAGTCAGAGCAGCTTCCAGGCGATAAAGAGCAGCGTCAGCGCGATCACCCACAGCGCCAGCCGGCCGGATCTGCTATAGCGCGCCTCGGCCTTGCCGATGGCGTGCGCCGTCCTTTCGTCGAAACGCAGCCCGTGTTCGGCCATCAGATCGATCTCGCGCGACAGCCGCTCGGTGCGGGCGGCGAGGTCCGGCGCCTGGCGGGCCAGCGCCAGCAACGCGCTGGCGCCGTCGCGTGCGTCGGCCAGCAGGGCACGCGGGCCGAGATTGCCTGATATCCAGCCTCCGACCACCGGTTCTGACGTCTTCCACATGTTGAATGCCGGGTCGAGCGTGCGGGCAACGCCCTCGACCACCACCATGGTCTTTTGCAGCAGCACCAGTTCGGACCGCGTCGCCATGTCGAAGAGGTCGGTGACTTCGAACAGAAGCGCCAAGAGCTTGGCCATCGAGATGGTTTCGGCCGGCTGGCCGTGAATCGGCTCGCCGATGGCGCGGATCGCCTGGGCGAATGCCGCGACGTTATGCAGGCGCGGCACGTAGCCGGCCTCGAAATGCACTTCGGCAACGCGCAGATAGTCACGGGTGATGAAGCCGTAGAGAATTTCGGCGAGGAACCGGCGCTCCTTCTTGCCGAGCCGGCCGGCAATGCCGAGATCGACAGCGACGATGGTGCCATCGGGCTCGACGAACAGGTTTCCCGGATGCATGTCGGCGTGGAAGAAACCATCGCGCAGCGTATGGCGCAGGAACGACTGGACCAGATTGGCGGCGATCGCCTTCAGATCGTGGCCGGCGGCAGTCAGGCCGGCAATGTCGTTCATCTTGATGCCGTCGACCCATTCCATGGTCAGCACGTCGCGGCCGGTGCGTTCCCAATCGACCGTCGGCACGCGAAAGCCGGGATCGTCCCTGGTGTTTTCGCCGAGCTCCGAAAGCGCTGCCGCCTCAAGCCTCAAATCCATCTCGATCTTGGTGGTCTGCGCCAGCGTCTGGGTCACCTCGACCGGCCGCAGCCGGCGCGACGACGGGATGTATTTTTCCTGGAGACGGGCGGCGAGGAAATAGCTTTCGAGATCGCGGAAGAAACGGCGCCGCACGCCCGGTCGGATCACCTTCACCGCCACCCGCGAACCGACGCCGTTCTGCAAAGTTTCGGCGGTATGGACCTGAGCGATCGAGGCCGCGGCGACCGCCTCGCCGAAACTGGCGTAGAGCTCGCCGACCTTGCGCCCGAGCGAGGCCTCTATCGCCGCAATGGCCTCGGTCTGCGGAAATGTCTGCATCTTGTCCTGCAGCATGGCGAGATCGAGCGCTATGTCGTTGCCGACGACATCGGGTCGTGTCGCCAGGAACTGGCCGAGCTTGACATAGGATGGGCCGAGCCGGACGACGGCCTTGGCCAGCCGATCGCCACGTTCATAGGCAAGCGCGCGGCGGCGGGTGAACAGCCGTGCCATCCGCCAGCCGAATTTCGGCAGGCCGAACAGCTCATCACCCGGCAACGCCGCGACGACGCCTTCGCGGACCAGCACCCAGCCGGCCCGTACGAGCCTGAAACCAGCGCCGACACTGCTCATGACTGCGCTTGTCCTGCCGGTTTTCTAGACCGGCGAAGGGCAGGTCGCGTATAAAAAATACGGGCCTGCCTCAAAGCTTCCAGCCCGAATGAAGCGCAGCTATGCCGCCGGCATAATTGCGAAAAGACACGCGGTCAAAACCGGCGCGGGAAATCATCGCGGCAAAATTCTGCTGATTGGGAAATTTGCGGATCGATTCGACCAGATAGGAATAGGGTTCGTTTTCGCCGGTCACCGCCTTGCCGATCCTGGGGATGGCGTTGAACGACCACGCCTCATAGACCTTGTCGAGCAGCGGCATGTCGACCTCGGAAAATTCAAGGCAGAGAAAACGCCCGCCAGGCTTCAGCACGCGAAAGGCTTCGGCAAGCGCCACATCGATACGCGGCACGTTGCGAATGCCGAAAGCGATCGTGTAGGCGTCGAAACTGGCCTCAGCGAAAGGCAGCTCCTCGGCATTGGCCTCGACGAAATCGGTATTTGCCGTCAGGCCCTTTTTCTCGGCCCGGTCGCGGCCGACGGCGAGCATCGAGCCGTTGATGTCGAGAACCGTGGCATGGGCGTTCCTGCCGCTCGCCTCGACGATGCGGAAGGCGATGTCGCCAGTGCCGCCGGCAACGTCGAGAACGCTCCAGCCCGGTCGTTTCGGTGGATTGAGCCATGTGACCATGGCGTCCTTCCACAGCCGATGCAGGCCGCCCGACATCAGGTCGTTCATCAGATCGTAGCGGTTCGCCACCTTGTGGAAAACGTCGTTGACCAAGGACTGCTTCTCGCCTGCCCCTACGCGCTTGAAACCATAGGAGGTTTCCATGCCGCCAACGGCCGTGGTTCTCTCAACCGACATTATTTTTGATCCGCCATAAAACCGGCGGGACCATAGCCGATCGATGATGCCGACGCTATTGTTTAAGGCGCGGTGTTCGGCCGCGCTTCCCGGTCGTGGGATCACGCTTATGGCTCCATGTCCTGGACTGACCTGACGGGATGATTGCATGCCTTTGAAAGCAGAACTGCACTGCCATATCGAAGGGGCAGCGGCGCCCGAACTCGTCATCCGCCAGGCGCAGAAATACGGCAAGGACACCTCGCCCTACATTCAGGACGGCTCCTTCGTCTGGCACGATTTCAGCTCCTTCCTCGCCGCCTATGACTTCTCCTCCGACCTGTTCCGCACAGAAGAGGACTATGCGCGGCTGGCCGATCATTATCTGACCAGCCTCGCCCGCGACGGCGCGATCTATTCCGAGATCTTCACCTCGACGGACCACGCCGGGAAGGCCGGCCTGTCGCCCAAGGCCTATACGGACGCGCTCGGCGAAGGCATGGCGCGCGCCAAGGCCAAGACCGGCATCGAAGGCCGCATGATCGTCACCGGCGTGCGCAATGCCGGCGTCGAATCGATCGAGCAGGCGGCGCGCTTCGCCGCCCGCTGCGGGCATCCGCTGGTCACCGGCTTCGGCGTCGCCGGCGACGAGCGGATGGGCGATCTGGAGGACTATGTCAGGGCCTTCGAAATCGCGCGAGAGGCCGGCCTTGGCATCACCGTCCATGCCGGCGAACTGATGGGCTGGGAGAGCGTCAAGGCCGCGCTCGACCACATTCGCCCCGCCCGCATCGGCCATGGCGTGCGTGCCATCGAAAACCCCGACCTTATCCGGCGCATCGCCGAGGAAGGCGTCGTGCTCGAATGCTGTCCGAGTTCCAACATCGCGCTGAGGGTGTTCGACAGTTTCGCCGATCACCCTTTTCCGGCCCTGTTGGCGGCTGGCTGCAAGGTGACGCTAAATTCCGATGATCCGCCCTATTTCCGGACGTCGCTGAAGCGCGAATACGACATTGCCGCCGAGCATTTTTCGATGAACGACAAGGCGCTCGCCGCCGTCACCAGAACCGCCATCGACGCCGCCTTCGTCGACAGGAAGACCAAGGCAATGCTGCTGGGCCGGCTCGACGTCAAGGGCAGGTGATTGAATGGTGAATGGTGAATGGTGAATGGTGAATGGTGAATGGTGAATGGTGAATGGTGAATGGTGAATGGTCCACGCGGCGCTTCGGTCCGTCAACCGCGAGTTTTCCGCTGAACCAAGGACTCGCAAACCTGTTCACTATTCACTATTCACCATTCACTACTCACTTTCACCTGCGCAGCTAGGAGACCACCATGCAGGGCGTCACCGTCGTCGACCACCCGCTTGTCCAGCACAAGCTGACCATCATGCGCAAGAAGGAAACCTCGACGGCCGGCTTCCGGCGGCTGCTGCGCGAGATCTCGCTGCTGCTCGGCTACGAGGTCACCCGCAACCTCGAACTGACGACGACGACGATCGAAACGCCGATCGAGACGATGGAAGCGCCGACGCTGGAGGGCAAGAAGCTGGTTTTCGCCTCAGTACTGCGCGCCGGCAACGGCCTGCTCGAAGGCCTGCTCGACCTGGTGCCGGCGGCGCGCGTCGCCCATATCGGTCTCTACCGCGACCACGAAACGCTGGAAGCGGTCGAATATTTCTTCAAGGCGCCGAGCGATCTCGCCGACCGGCTGGTGATCGTCGTCGATCCGATGCTGGCGACCGCCAATTCGGCGATCGCCGCGATCGACAAGTTGAAGGGACGCGGCGCCACCAACATTCGCTTCCTCTGCCTGCTGGCGGCGCCAGAAGGCCTCGATCGCTTCATCAAGGCGCATCCCGATGTCCCGGTCTTCACCGCTTCCATCGACCGCCAGCTCAACGAGAAGGGCTACATCATGCCCGGCCTCGGCGATGCTGGCGACCGCATGTACGGGACCAAATGACCGTGGCGCCGCTCGTTTACCGATCGTTTACGCAAACGACCGCTTTCTGCATCTGTTAAAGCGGCAAACACCATGCCGCGATAAGCATGGGTCTTCACGAAGGCCGGTCCATGCTGCGCAATCTTCTCATCCTTGGCATGCTCGCCGTAGCATCGGCGTCGTTCCCGATGCTCTACCAGTCGAATCCGCAGATGTTCGAAGGCCTGCTGAAATCGGCGGTCGGGGCCAGGCCGGCGGTCGAAACGGACCTGAATCTGGCCACGGTTCCCGACAGGCCGGCGCAGCCGCTCGGCCGCAAGGTCGTGATCCCGGCTGACGCGCGCGGGCATTTCACGTCGGCGTTCAAGCTTAACGGTCGAACGGTCGACGGCATGATCGACACCGGCGCAACGCTGGTCGCCATCAACAGTTCGACGGCGCGCAGGATCGGCGTTTCGCTGAACGCGTCGGATTTCAAGCACCAGGTCAACACCGCCAACGGCGCGATCAAGGCTGCCTTGGTGACCGTCGATCGGCTGCAGATCGGCAAGATCACGCTCGACGGTGTCCAGGCGGTGGTGCTCGACGACAAGGCGCTGCGCACCAATTTGATCGGCCTGAGCTTTCTCCAGCGGTTGGAAAAATACCAGGTCGAGAACGGCGCGCTGCTGCTCGTCCAGTGAACCATGATCCCGAACCGCAGGTCCGCGTCAGCGAAAAGCGGAAACCGGTTTTCGGAAAGATCATGGTCCAATAAAAAAACTTCATCCGCGCGGCAGGATCCGCCGGATGACGGTTTTTTCCGCGGGCGGCTTCGAAGCGCCGATCGTATAGGCCGAAAGCACGACGGCGGCGGCCGCCTCGGCATCCCCGGCATTGCGGGCATGGACCAGCGCCAGCGCCTCGCCGGCCCGCACCTCCGCGCCGACAGGCAGCAGCCGGGTGATGCCGACGGCATGGTCGATCCTGTCGTCCGGCCGGATGCGCCCGCCGCCAAGCCCGACGACGGCAAGCCCGATGTCGCGGGTGGAGATACCGGTAACGAAGCCGTTTTCGGCGGCCTTGACCGCAAATTCCGTCGCCGCCCTCGGCAGGTGTTTTTCCGGGTTCTCGACGAAGTCGGCCGGACCGCCGAGCCCCGCCACCATGCGCGCGAAGACGGCCGCGGCACCGCCGCCGGCAAGCGTCTCGGCGGCGCGCCGCATGCCGTCCTGGTTGGACGAGACCAGCCCGGCCGACTGCAGCATGTCTGCGGCCAATGCCACCGTCACATCCTCCAGGCGCCGGTCGCGGAAGCGGCCGGTGAGGAAATCGACGGCATTGCGCACCTCGACCGCGTTGCCGGCTGCTGAGGCCAGCGGCTCGTTCATGCCGGTGACCAGCGCCGAGGTCTTCAGGCCGGCGCCATTGGCGACTTCGACCAGGCTGTTCGCTAGTGTCGTTGCGTCGCGCGACTTTTCCATGAAGGCGCCGTTGCCGACCTTTACGTCGAGCACCAGCGACTGCAGGCCGGCCGCCAGCTTCTTCGAGAGGATCGAGGCGGTGATCAGCGGCACCGATTCGACGGTTCCCGTCACGTCGCGGATCGCATAGAGCCGGCGGTCGGCGGGCGCGAGATCGGCGGTCTGGCCGATGATGGCGCAGCCGGCTTCGAGCACTGCCTTGCGGAATCCCGCGACATCCGGCTGGCTGGTATAGCCGGGGATGGCGTCCATCTTGTCCAGAGTGCCGCCGGTATGGCCGAGGCCGCGGCCGGAAATCATCGGCACATAAGCGCCGCAGGCAGCGACGATCGGCGCCACCAACAGCGAGACATTGTCGCCGACGCCGCCTGTCGAATGCTTGTCGGTGACCGGGCCCGGCAGGTCCGACCAATCGAGCACGTCGCCGGAATCGCGCATCGCCAGGGTCAGCGCCACCGCCTCGTCGCGGCTCATGCCGTTGAAGAACACCGCCATGGCGAAGGCCCCGACCTGCCCGTCCGAGACGGTGCCGGCGGTGAGGCCTTCGATGAAGCTGGCGATCTCCTGCGTCGACAGCTTGTGGCCGTCGCGCTTGCTGCGGATGATTTCCTGGGGAAGCATCAGGCCGGGACCTTACGCTCCGGCAACCCATCCTGGAACACACGCTGGAGGATCGTCGCCAGCCGCGCGCCGCCAATCGGCGCCATGTCCTTGGTCTCCTGGTGCGAAAGCTCCGCCCCTGTCATCCCTGCGGCGAGATTGGTGATGACCGAGCAGGCGGCGACGCGCAGGCCGAGGAAACGGGCGAGAATGACCTCCGGCACGGTCGACATGCCGACGGCATTGGCGCCCATGACGCGCGCCATGCGGATCTCGGCGGGCGTCTCGAAGCACGGCCCGGAAAACCACATATAGACGCCCTTGTGCAGCGCGGTGTCCGTCGCCTTCGCGGCCGTCTCGATCGCTGAGCGAAGACCGGCATCATAGGCTTCGGTCAGGCCGACGAAGCGGCGGTCGCTCGGCTCGCCGATCAGCGGATTGGAACCCGAGAAATTGATGTGGTCGGTGATCAGCATCACCGAGCCCGGCCCCATGCCCGGATCGACCGAGCCGGCGGCATTGGTGAGGATCAGTTGCGAGATGCCGAGGCCGGCAAGCACTTCAAGCGCCGGCCGCATCGCCGCCGCGTTGCCGTGTTCGTAGTAGTGAGCGCGGCCGGACAGCATCAGCACAGGCGTGCCGGCAAAATGTCCCGCCACCACCTCTCCGGCATGGCCGGTGACGCCGCTTCTGGGAAAGCCCGGCAATTCGCCATAGGAAATGCGGACAGGATCCTCGACCTGGTCGACAAGCCCGCCAAGGCCCGAACCCAGCACCAGCGCGGTGGCGGGCGCCAGCCCGTCCAGCCTTTCGACCAGACGATCAAGCGCTTCCTTCATGTCAACCAGCTCTTCATTTCAACCAAGCTCTTCATTTCAACATATCGCCCTGAAAGCCGTAGGGCAGCATCTCGCCCATGGTCACGGTTTCGACCACACCGGCATTGTCGCAAAGATAGAGTTTGGTGTCCGGCCGGCAGAATTCGGCCAGCCGCTGCCGGCAGCCGCCGCAGGGCGAGCATTTAGCCATGCGCTTTGCGATGACAGCGATCTCCGTTACCCTGCCGCCGCCGGCCATGATGAAGTGGCCGAGCGCGGTGGTTTCGGCGCACCAACCTTCCGGATAGGACGCGACCTCGACGTTGGCGCCGGTAAAGACGCGGCCCTCCTCGGTGCGCAGTGCCGCCCCGACCGGGAATTTCGAATAGGGCGCATAGGCCTTGGCCATGGCGGCCTTGGCCGCTTCGAACAGATCATGCGACATTGTTTTTCCATTGCATGATCTTGTCCGAAAACCGGCTTCCACTTTTCGCTGACGCTGACCTGCGGTTCGAAATCACGCTTAGCGTTCCTTGACATAGGGCACGCCGCCGGCGCGCGGCGGAATTGCCTTGCCGATGAAGCCGGCGAGCAGGATGACGGTGAGGACATAGGGCAGCGCCTGCATGAGCTGCACCGGCACCTTGCCGATCAGCGGCAGCGGCGTGCCCTGCAGGCGGATCGACAGCGCGTCGAGGAAGCCGAACAACAGGCAGGCGAACATGGCGTTGACCGGCTTCCACTTGGCGAAGATCAGCGCGGCCAGGGCGATGTAGCCCTTGCCGGCAGTCATGTCCTTGACGAAGCCGCCATTCTGCACCATCGACAGATAGGCGCCGGCAATACCGGTGAGCACGCCGGTGCAGATCAGCGCCCGGTAGCGCAGCCAGGCGACCGAGATACCGGCGGTGTCGACCGCGGCCGGGTTCTCGCCGACCGCGCGCATGCGCAAGCCGAAACGGGTGCGGAACAGCACCCACCAGGTGAACGGCACGGCGAGGAACGCGACATAGACCAGCACGGAATGGCCGGAGATCAGTTCCGAATATATCGGTCCGAGGATCGGCACGCCCCTGAGCGCGTCCGCGCCGGGCCAGACGATCGCCCCGAACCGCTCGTCCGATGCCAGAGCCGGCGTACGTCCACCTTGCTGGAACCAGGCCTGGCCGAGCATGATCGTTGATCCGGCGGCGATGAAATTGATCGCCACGCCGGAGACGATCTGGTTGCCGCGATGGGTGATCGAGGCAAAGCCGTGGACCAGCGCAAAAGCGACCGAGATGAGGATGGCCATGCCGAGGCCAATATAGGCGGAATGGAAGACGGAGGCGGAGGCGGCACCGGCGAAGGCGCCGACCAGCATCTTGCCCTCAAGCCCGATGTCAAAAATGCCGGCCCGCTCCGAATAGAGACCGGCGAGGCATGCGAGCAGCAACGGCACCGACAGGCGGATGGTCGAGTCCAGAACCTGGATGATGGCGTTGAACAGATCCATCTCAGGCACCCTTCCCCTTGATCGCTTCGATGCCGACAGATCTCGGGCTGAGCGAGGCGAACAGCGCCTGGACATAGGGCCGGAACATATGCTCGAGCGCGCCGGCGAACAGGATGACCAGGCCCTGGATGATGACGATCATGTCGCGGCTGATCGCCGGCATTTCGAAGGCGAGCTCGGCGCCGCCCTGGTAGAGCATGCCGAACAATATTGCGGCGAGCACGATGCCGACCGGGTGCAGGCGCCCCATCAGCGCTACTGCGATGCCGACGAAACCGGCGCCCGAAACGAATTCGAGCGCGACATTGTGCTGGTCGCCCATCGTCGGGTTGAGCGCCATCATGCCGGCCAGTGCGCCAGAAATCATCATGGCGACGATGATGATGCGGGTTTCCGAAATGCCGGCATAGCGCGCCGCTTTCGCGCTGTGGCCGTAGGTGCGCATCTCGTAACCGAGCCTGGTGCGCCAGATCAGCACCCAGACCAGAAACGCCATGGCCAGCGCCAGCAGGAAGCTGATGTTGAACGGCGCCGAGCGGATCTTGGCGCCGAACAATTCGATGACCCAGTTGAGCTTCGGCAGTTGCGCGCCGTCGAGGAAGGTGCGTGTCTGCGGCGCCATCGAATTGGCCGGCTTCAAGAATCCGACCAGCGCGTAGACCATGACGCTGGCGGCGATGAAATTGAACATGATGGTGGTGATGACGATGTGCGAGCCGCGCCTGGCCTGCAGATAGGCCGGGATCAGTGCCCACAGCGCCCCCATCGCCGCAGCGGCAATGATCGCCAGCGGAAAGGTGAGCCACCATGGCAGCACGCTGTCGAAGGCGAGGCAAACGATGCCGATGCCGAGACCGGCGATATAGCCCTGGCCCTCGCCACCGATGTTGAACAGGCCGCAATGCGCCGCAACCGCCACCGACAGCCCGCTGAAGATGAAGGTGGTGGCGTAGAACAGCGTGAACGCAATGCCTTGCCCACGGCCGAAAGCGCCCTCGACCAGGACGGCGGCAGCGCGGAACGGATTTTCGCCGACCAGAAGCACGACGAGGCCGGCGACGACGAAGGCAACGGCGAGATTGATCACCGGGATCAGCCCGTAATCCGCCCAGGCCGGCAGCTTGGCGTAAGGCGTGCTCATTCCGCCGCCTCCCGGTGCTCGACGCCGGCCATCAGCAGTCCAAGCTCGCCTTCGCTCGCCTCGGGGCCGCGCTCGCCGACGATGCGGCCGGCAAACATCACCAGGATGCGGTCGGAGAGCGAACGGATCTCGTCGAGCTCGACGGACACCACCAGCACCGCCTTGCCCTGGTCGCGCATGGCGATGAGCCGCTTGTGGATGAATTCGATGGCGCCGACATCGACGCCGCGCGTCGGCTGGCCGACGATCAGCACGCCCGGGTCCTGTTCCATTTCCCGCGCCAGCACGATCTTCTGCTGGTTGCCGCCGGAGAAATTCGCGGTCTTGAGCCGGCAGTCTGCCGGGCGGATGTCGTATTTGCTGATCTTGTCCCTCGCGTCGTCGCGGATCGCGTCGATGTCGAGGAACGGTCCCTTCAGGTATCGCGGATCGTCGTGATAGCCGAGGATCGAATTCTCGTTCTCCTCGAAGGCCAGCACCAGCCCGACATGATGACGGTCTTCCGGGACATGGGCGAGGCCGCGGTCGCGCAGTTCGCCGGGATCGGCGGCCCCGGTCAGATCAATCGGCCTGCCGTCGAGCATGACGGAGCCCGAGACGGCGCGCCTGATGCCGGAAATCGCCTCGAGCATTTCGGATTGCCCGTTGCCGGCGACGCCGGCGATGCCAACGATCTCGCCGGCGCGCACATCGAAGGAGACGTCGTCGACCATGGTGACGCCACGCGAATCCTTCACCGTCAGGTTCTTCACGGCGAGCTTGACCCCGCCGGCTTCCGCCTCGCCCTTCTCGACCCTGAGCAGCACGCGGCGCCCGACCATCAGCTCGGCCAGTTCCCCGACCGTGGTCTTCGTGGTCTGCCTGGTCGCCACCATCGTGCCCTGGCGCATGACCGAGACCGTGTCGGTGATCGCCATGATCTCACGCAGCTTGTGGGTGATCAGCACGATCGTTTTGCCCTGCTCCTTCAACTGCCTGAGGATGCGGAACAGATGGTCGGCTTCTGCGGGCGTCAGCACGCCCGTCGGCTCGTCGAGAATCAGGATCTCGGCGCCGCGATACAGCGCCTTGAGGATTTCGACACGCTGCTGCAGTCCGACCGGCAACTCCTCGATGATCGCATCGGGATCGACCTCGAGCCCATATTCGCGCTCGAGCCGTTCCAGTTCGGACCGCGCCTTGGCGATGCTCTTCTTCAGCAGCGCATCGCTTTCGGCGCCGAGAATGACGTTTTCCAGCACCGTGAAATTGTCGACCAGCATGAAATGCTGATGCACCATGCCGATGCCGAGCGCGATGGCGTCGTTGGGCGTTTTGATCGACGCCGGCTGGCCGCCGACGCGGATCTCGCCGCTGTCAGCCTGATAGAACCCGTAAAGAATTGACATCAGCGTCGACTTGCCGGCGCCGTTCTCGCCGACAATGCCGTGGATGGTGCCGCGCGCGATCTCCAGATTGATATCGCGATTGGCGCGGACGGCGCCAAAACTCTTGTTGATGCCGACCAGCTCGATTGCGGCTTGCGCCATGCGGCCTGTCCCATTTTTTATCGCTTGGTCAAAACGCCTAGCATGACGCCCCGCCTGTGCCAATTGCCGGAGCAGCGTTCACTCTCGACAAATCCCCGCGCGCTTGTCAATTTCGAAGGTGGCCGCAGCCTGCACAATCGCCTGATCGAGGATTTGACATGACCATGCCCGACGACCAGCTGACGACGCTGGAAATCCGCGCCGCCGAGCAGGAGAAGACCATCGAGGAACTGTCCGGCCAGATCGCCGAGCAGTGGAAGGTGATCGAGCGCATGCAGCGCAAACTCGATGCGCTGGCCGACCGCTTCCTGGCGCTGGAGGAACAGGCCGCGCCCGACGTGCCGGTGACCAAGCCGCCGCACTGGTGAGCTTGCTGATAAGCAAGAAACCGCCGGGTTTTCACCGGCGGCTTCGAGCGGATCGGCAAGGTCGCGATCAATAGCTGGGCTACGCTGTGGAAAGCCGACGCTTTCGCTCTACGATGTACCCCCACCCCTAACCCCTCCCCACAGGGGGGAGGGAGACTTCCGTTGGGCGCTGACCTCGGCAAATTGGCTCGCGGCAGCGTTCCCTCCCCCTTGTGGGGAGGGTTAGGGTGGGGGTCCTCTTCGCAAGAATCCGGTCCACCTTCGCAAGACACCAAATGCGATTGCCCTGCGATCAATAAGGGCAGGAATTGTCCGACATGTAATCATGCACCTTGACGGTACCGGCGATGATGTCGGCCTTGGCCTTTTCAACCGCCGCCTTCATCGCGTCGTCGACAAGCGCCTTGTTGTTGTCGTCCATGGCGTAGTCGACACCGCCCTCCTTGAGGCCGAGATCGTTGATGCCGCCGGTGAACTTGTCGTTCTTGGCGTCCATGAAGGTGTTGTAGACGGCAACATCGACGCGCTTGACCATCGAGGTCAGCACCTTGCCGGGCTGCAGTCCATTCTGGTTGGAATCGACGCCGATGCCGAGCTTGCCGCCGTCGGCCGCTGCCTGCAGCACGCCAACGCCGGTTCCGCCTGCCGCTGCGTAGATCACGTCGGCGCCCTGGTCGATCTGCGTCTTGGCGATCTCGCCGCCCTTGGCCGGATCGTTCCAGGCTGCCGGCGTGTCGCCGGTCATGTTCTGGATAACATCGGTCGCGCCGGCCGCCTTGGCGCCACCGACATAACCGCAGCCGAATCGGCGGATCAGCGGAATGTCCATGCCGCCGATGAAGCCGACCTTTTTGGTCTTCGAGGCCATCGCCGCCATCACGCCGACGAGATAGGAGCCTTCCTGCTCCTTGTAGACGACGGAGCGGACGTTGGGCTTGTCGACGACCATGTCGATGATGGCGAATTTGGTCTCGGGAAACTCGACGGCGATCTTCTCCAGCGCATCTGCCCAGGAGAAGCCCGCCATTGCGATTGGATTGCGGCCATCCTCGGCGAAACGGCGCAGCGCCTGCTCGCGCTGGGTGGCGTTCGAAACCTCGAATTCCACATAGGCGATGCCGGTTTCGGCCTTGAACTTTTCGGCGCCGTTGTAGGACGCTTCGTTGAACGACTTGTCGAACTTGCCGCCGAGATCGTAGAGAAGTGCTGGCTGGATGTCCGCGGCGAAGGCCGGAAGAACCATCGCAGTTGCGGCCAGGAGGCCGAGAACGATACGTTTCATGTGATCCACACCCTGTCGGTTATTTTTCCGTTATGCACCGCCTGCCTGCCCGGTTTTCCGGCAGGCATGCGACATCAGACAGGAGTGTCTTCCTCCCGCTTCGGGCCAATCTGGCACGGCCCGAAGCAAAATTCACGCGGAATTTTGACCTGTTGGAAAAGCCGGGATCATCGTCCCACCAAGGCCTCAGGCGGAGACGGCAGCCGGGATGGCGCAGGTGACGCCGGTGCCCTGCAGATTGCAATAGCCGTAGGGATTCTTCGCCAGATATTGCTGGTGGTCTTCCTCGGCGAAGTAGAATTCCGGTGCCGGCGCGATCTCGGTGGTGATCTTGCCGCGCCCGGCGCCGCGCAGCGAGGCCTCGTAGGCGTCGCGCGAGGCGATCGCCGCCTGGTATTGCGCATCGCCGAAGGTGTAGATCGCCGAGCGGTAGGTGGTGCCGACATCGTTGCCCTGGCGCATGCCTTGCGTCGGATCGTGGCTTTCCCAGAACAGCTTCAGAAGCTGTGCATAGGACACGATTTTTGGGTCGTAGACGACCAGCACGACTTCGGCATGGCCGGTCAAACCGGTGCAGGTTTCCTGGTAGGTCGGATTGGGGGTGACGCCACCGGCATAGCCGACGGCCGTGACCCATACGCCCTCGACCTGCCAGAACATGCGTTCCGCGCCCCAGAAGCAGCCCAGCCCGAACATCGCCTTCTCCAGCCCGTCGGGATAGGGGCCCTTCAGCGGCCGCTTCGAGACAAAGTGATTGGATGCCGTCGGGATAGGATTGGCGCGACCCGGCAGCGCCTCGGCAGGTTTCGGCAGGTTGAGCTTCTTGTTCAGCATGTCGCTAAGAAACATGTGCAGTTTCCTTTCCTTTTTGGTTGTGGACGCCTTGGTTGGGGACGCCAGAAGATCCTTAACAACAAATTATCAAGTCTAGGCGAACCGCCCGGTTGCCCGCTCCCGCCTGTAGCCGATCATGTAGAGAATGAAGGCAAGCCCCGCGAACACCGCGAAGCCGGGCTGGTTGAGCACCCAGGCGATGGCGCCGTCCCACAGCAGCGGACCAAGCCTGTCGCGGACGAAGCTTTCGAAGGCGCTTCGCGTATCCGGCGAGACGGCGAGCCAGCTGGTGTTGAGCGGGGTCATGACCAGGGCGGAGGCCGCCACCGAGCGCGTCGCGTCGACCACCGCCATGATGACCGAAACCGAAAGCGCAACCATTGCGGCAAGACGGAAGACGAAGCGGAACATCCTACCTCCCCGCAAGCTTTTCAGAAATATCTGTATCGGCCTGATAAATAGGATCTGCGCGCTTTATCCGCAATGCGACACGCGAAGTTGAACCGACGCCGCCGGTTCGCGTCGGAGAGGCGTCGGTCGGCTAGGAACAGAGCAACTCTATCCGACAAAGCGAATAGAGCGTCTTGGCATTCGGCACCGGATCGACTAGATGAGCCCCGCGCCCTGTTGCTTTGACGGCTCAGGAGCGGGGGAAAGGGTGTCCGCTGGTTGACGGCACCCACGGTGCGGCGTTTCGCACCGGAATTTCCCGAGGGAGACGGCATCTCCCCAACCCGCGCGCGGCGAAACCGGCCGCGGTGAAAATGCCAGGACGGAGAGGTGGCCGAGTGGTTGAAGGCGCACGCCTGGAAAGTGTGTTTACGGGAGACCGTAACGCGGGTTCGAATCCCGCTCTCTCCGCCATATGCCATTGATTTACTTGCGCAAATGGTTTTTCCTTTCTTCTTGCGTACGAATTTGGGTACGACATGAAGTTGCAGAAATTCAGGCCGAGATGGACATATGTTGCTTCGTTAGCGCGCACGAAGCTGCCCCAATTTGCGAGCCTGGTGCCGGTCCTTGGGTACGCTGTGCTTTGGGGCGACTCGTTTCAGGCGTTTGTGATGGAATTTTCCAAGCTCGGCCCATCTCTGTGGTTTTAGGCGGGGCGCGACCCGTATGCAGAAGACCCGCCGCTACATTTGCGAAGCGACGGGCCTCCACCCCACCCCATATCTTACCAGGCAAGTACGGTGCCAGACTTATTGACCCATTGCGGGGCGTAAGGGGTGACAGCCTGGCTCTGTGATTGTGGCCCCGTGCGTAAACCAGTGCGTGCCGGACTCGGCCGGCTTGAGTTCATTCCGCCAATGATGGCCCTGCTCCGCAATTTCAAAATGACCCACTACCGCAGCTTCTGGGCTCTCGCCCGGAATGGCGTCATTCTCTCTTCGGGGAGAGCGGGCGTGGGCAAAGGCCTCCGCAGGGCGGGTGGCGCGGCTTCGCAAAGCGCACATGATTTCGTCACGAGAGATGCCGATGTCGCCAAGGACGCCATCGGGTAAACGGCTCAACTGGTCCGTTGCCGATAACAGAGCCCTTCGCTCGGCGTGCGTGCCCATACGGCGGGCGGTGGCTGGCCCCGGGCCACGCATATAATAAAGCTCCGGCCGGTAGCGCCGCGCGGCGAATTTGCGAAACGCCGCAGCAAGTTTTGTGACGGGAGCCAAGAATTTCATGACCGTTCCCTTTCCCTTCGCCGGCTTGAACACGAGCCGGCGGGCCTGGATGTTGCAAACAAGGATATGCCAGTCGAACCAGGCTCGGCTGTGGGAATTCCCACACCGGGGAAAACATTGGAAAAATCCGCTCCCAGTTTTGCTTTCCGGAAAGCGGGGCCTGCGGCCATCAAATTTCCTTGGATAGGGAGTAAGATGAAGTACACCTGATTGAACAAGAGGCTGTTGTGACAGGCTCTCCGGCCTTCATCTCAAGTCTTTGCGATGCCGACCTCGCCGCGCTGACCAAACGGTGGCACGAGCGCAGCTATCGACACAACGAGCTAATCATTTCCCACGGCGACACTGGTCATGCATTGACTCGCAAAACCGCGATTTCAATTAGCATGCGCTTAATTAGTTCCAATTTTAACGAATCGTTGACCGCGCTGTCCCAGAATAGGACGGCGCGGTCAAACCCCAACCCGGGATTGCGCAGGCGGCTCCGGCAATCCAGCTCCCCCGCCTCACTGTCGGAGCCGCTTCCACACTCCTCTAGAATTACCAGCAACGGTTGAATCAACTGTTACCGCACTTGCTTTCCAGTGCGCTTTCCCAGTCGTTAAACTTTGATGGATCAGGGCTCTCGCCTTCACGGTTTGACGCTGAGACACCCATCAGCAGCGGTGTGGCTTCTAGCCGCAAGCAATTGCTTGAAGCAGTTCCCGACACCACATGATGTTCCATAGCCAGCCAAGCGAGATGAACTCGCCCGACGCAGTCGCTGCCCTCCACGGTGGAAACCAGACTATTGGATCATGGCGATGACGTGCGGCCAACCTTTAGGAACCAGAAAGACATCATGCCTGAAAATACCAGACTGCCAACGAGTGACGTCCCCCTCATCAAGCTGGGCAGTTGTCAATGCCGCTTCCCGGTTCGCGAAGATCGGTCAGTGCCCGGCGGTCACCGCTTTTGTGCTGGGCCAACTTCGCCTGACCGCGTGTACTGCGATCACCACCACAGCATCGTGACCGCCGTCGAGCCTCGTCGAGCCCGTTCGGGTTTCCACCTCGCTCAACGACGCGCCGCGTAGGTAGATACCGGGCGGCTGCACCTCGTACCGGTCTCAAGGGCTCGATGTGATGCTCTCCCACGTGTACGGGCACCCACATCGTCGGGCCGAGCAGTCCAAGAGAGCCGCAGAACCATCCGCTTTCCATTGAACTCGCTGGAGCCATCGAATTGCGGTGGCTGCCGGTGACAACGGTATCAGCCACGCATCATCGAGTGCAGGATGGCCTGCATGTGCTCTTCCAGGTCAAGTTCGCCCCGTGCCTCAGTGGCTAACAGGTACTCGGCCTTGGCTCGGCGGTCGCCTCGACTGATCGCAGGATAGGAGCAGATGGCCAGCAATGCTTCCTCTTCAATCCGGTCTGCCCTCTTGCGGTCGTGGCTGCTGCTGTCCACTCGACGAACAACCCTGTGGAGCGCGACATAGGCCGCCTCATGGGCTCCAATCAGCGCCTGCAATTCGCGCGAGGCACCTTCCCCTTCAGCAAACGTCGGTTCAACGACCGAGGCTACGGCGGTGAACGCAAGAAGTGTACGGCGGGTGATTTCGGGCATGCCTCATATCCTTGCAGTCTGATCATGCAGGAACACCATAGCACCGAAACAACAGTTCGGAGAGGCGCTATGGAATGGGGCAGCGTTGTCTGCTGACAAAATGTATCCGTTCCCGCAGTTGCTTGCCTCGCCTACTGCTGGCCGGTTGGGCCCGTCCTGTCGCCGTTTGGATTTGGTGCCGGAGCCTCGCGCACGTCTCGTGGCGGCGGGTCCACATGTTCAGGCTCCGGCGACGCTTCCTTGTCGGGACGACGCACAGGTGTCTTCTTCGGGGCGGGCTTCGGTGGCGGGTCTTTGATTTTGTTTGGCATATCCAGTTAACCGGATCGCCAAGCTCTGGTTCCGGTGTGCCCATCAAAAGGCCCCGCCACCGTGAGGCAGCGGGCAACGGGTTGCGGGAACAGAAGAAGACAAAAAGGTGCACGTCACCGTAGAAAACCTTCGAGTCCCGGCGGCGGCTGAAAGGAACGTCGGGCACGGCTCAAATCAGCTGCTTCAGCCGGGAAGGCAGCAAGGTCGTTCGAGGAAGCTTACCTAAGAAAATCCGGCAGCGTTATCTTGTGTCCATTCCGGTCGAATTCCGAAGCAAAGCTGTAGGACCTCGAGAACTCGAAGCTGACCTTGTCGTACAGGCCGGGTTTGTTGGAATAATCCTGCAACTCTTTAAACAGGATTTTCTGATCGAAAGGCCAAGCCAATCCTTCGGCCACGCTGCGCACCTCGCCGCAACCGACCTCGATGTCGACGACAGTCTTTCGCGATTGGACGCCCCCCAGAAAATGAAGCTGTTTATGACGGTCGGCGCGTTTGGTGTGCCCGTAGCTGTTCAGCTTGAAAACCTCCACAAGGTACTTGACCTCTTTATCGGCAATCTTTCTATTCCCTCGGTAGTATATTTTGGTATGCCTTACCCGCTGGATCAAATATTCCCTCTTGCACTGCGGTGCCGAGATTGAATTGTAGAATATCAGGTAGTGTACTGCTCTGTTGGCTCCAGATTCCTTCCGAAATCCTTTCGCATAGTAATCATCCAGGAATTGGTCTATCTCGACGCCAGCTTTCGCTGCGAGCGCCTTTTCCTCACGGTACACCTTGTTTTTGCTGTAGGTTTTTGGATCGTCCAAGGCTCCCGACTGCCTGATGTCGCCTTCCATCCCTCGGCGCAATGTGACCTGCTCCAGGATGATCTCCGATGCCGATAAAGGTACTGAAAAGAGCACAATGCCCAGGGACAACAGATACTTCATACTTCACGCACCTCTGGGATAGCATGAGCCACGGCAGACAGTTGAACCGGTGCATTGCGGCCAATTCGCGTTGCCGCCCAGCCGGGCATGTCCGTAGCGGGCTCAATCGTCGCATACTACAGCGGTGGGCACGCCCATTGCCGAGCGCCCCACACAGATCCGACGAGCCCAATCAAGGCAAGGGGCATACGGCTCCTGCTTCGGCTGATTGATGGCGAAGCGCTGGTGCGGCCAAGGATGAAGGTTTGGGCAGCCAGTCGTTGGCCAGCCGCGTGACCAGGTCACGACGTAGTTCTGGCTGCGGCGCCGAAGCGCCCGTCGCTCAAAAGGGGGCAGACAAAGCGCACTAGCTCTCGTCACCGAAACCCAGCAGCGACGCATTGCGTATGTGGCTGTGGTCGCCGCGAAGATGCCTGATGCGCAGCTTCACCCCGGGCCTGAGCCATTGTGTCCCCGGCCGTTTCTTCATGGCCTCTGGCGGCGGCCCGGCGTGCTCCCGAACCCGCTTGAACAGCCGCTCCTTCATGTCGCGGCCGAGGCTGATCAGGGCGGAACCGACATATTTCCCGGTGCCGGGCTGTGCCAAAAGGGCGAAGGCTGCCTCGCCGGGCTGGCGCTCGACGCCCAGCAGTTCGAATTCATCGACCGTGAAGCTCTTGGTCGTCAGCCAGTTCGAGGTCAGGCCGCTGCGATATTTGCTGTCGGCGCGCTTCGAGACAATTCCCTCAAGCTCGACCTCCTCGACGAGGTGGAAGAGCGACCGCGCGTCACCTGGCAGGGCCTCGCTGAACCGAATCCGGCTGTGCGGCTTGATGATACCGCTGAGAATTTCGCGGCGCGCCTTGCAGCCGACGTCGCGCAGATCATGGCCGTTCAGGTGCAGAATGTCGAATGCGCACAGGTACATGCCGTAGGGATTGTCGTGGACGGCGTTCTGGAGCGCGTTGAAGTCGGGCATGCCGGCCTTGTCGGTGACGACCGCCTCGCCGTCGATGATGGCGTTCTTGACCTCAAGCTCACCCGCGGCTTCCACGATCCCCAGATATTGACGCGTCCAGTCCTTACCGGTTTCGGTATAGACGCGGATATCCTCGGGGCCGTTGATAATGATCTGGGCGCGGTAGCCATCCAGCTTGATCTCATGAATCCAGTTGTCACCCTCGGGCGGCATGGCCACCAGCTTGGGCTCCATCGGGGGAATGAACTCTAGCCGGCCGGTGCCGGCATCTGCCCGCCTGCGCATGGAACCCAGTCTAGGTCATCGGCGTATATTAGCCATAGTGAATATGATAAAATTCTAAAAGGACGTGCGATATGGCAGACGACAAAAGCAAACGCGACTTTCGCGACCGCAACAAGATATCGGCGGACGATGATTATGAGGTGAACTTTTTCGCTCTGCAGAACAACATCACGCCGGAGCAGGTGCGCGAGCTGATCCGCAAGCACGGCAACGATCGGGCAACCCTGACCGCTGCCGCGAAGGCATTGCCGGCACAATGATGACCAAACTCTCAGAGGTGCCGCGAGCCTTTTTGTTGGCTCAGCAATATCCTGACATCGTTTAGCGTGGAACCGCAGGCATTCCCGAGACTGAGCGCGCCGTTTCGGCGGAGAAAACCACGAAGGCAAAGATGAGCACGCTGGCAGCGACGATCATCGAGCCGGTGGCGACGATCGGCTCAAGCGCCGGATTTCCGTGCAGCATCAAGTAGAGGGCCGGCAACATCACCACCAGGCCAAAATTATAGACGCCATAATGGACCATTGCGATAGTGCGGGCGGCTTTTGTCGGGTTCAGGGCGTAGTACCCACCGAATATTGCACTTGTTACCCATCCCAGGAGATTGATGTGTGCGTGAGCCGGGTAGGCGCCGTGATTGCCTGAAATTGCCATTTGCAGGCCGGCTGCAATTCCCAGAGTAAGAAAGACGATCGCTGTCTTGAAAAAGAGTTCCGAGATTTTCGGCATGTCATGTCCTCCCAAGCCGTTGCAGGCGGCCCGGCAGCCTGTTGGGGGTGACCGGCTGGCCACCGGGCCTAACCGGCTTGCGCCGGCTGATGAAAACATGCGCTCACACTAATATAAATGCAACATCGAGATACCGGGTGCGCACAGCGGAGTTTGACGATCTGGACTCCCGTCCCAAAGCGGGCGGCCGGAAAGCGATTTCGGTTCAATCGTCCGCGTGGAAAACGCTAGCCAGGACGCCGCAGGTATTCGACAAGCGCGCGCAGCTTCGGCGCGACGTTGCGACGGCTCGGATAATAAAGGTAGAAGCCGGCAAAGCGCGGGCAAAAATCCTCGAGAACCGGCACCAGTTCGCCCCGAGCGATCCACGGGCGAAAGCTTTCCTCCATGCCGAAAGTGATGCCGGCTCCGGCAATGGCGAGCTTTATCATCAACGCCATGTCGTTGGTCGTGATCGCCGGCGCGACCGCGACGCTGAACTCCTTGCCGTCCTCGGCGAATTCCCAGCGATAGGGCGCGACCTTCGGGGCGCGACGCCAGCCAATGCAGCGATGGCCCGCGAGTTCCTGCGGATGCGACGGCTCGCCAAACCGATCACGATAGGCCGGCGCGCAGGCGGCCAGCTGCCGCTCGTCACCGGCGACAGGCACCGCGATCATGTCCTGCTCGATCACCTCGCCGAGCCTGACGCCGGCATCGTATCCCTCGGCGACGATATCGAATTCCTCGTCCGTCACCGTGATGTCCATCCGGACCTCCGGATTGGCTTCGGCAAAGGTCGCCAGGAACGGCCCTGAAAGAAAGCGCTCGGCGATCGACGAGACGGCGAGCCGCAACTGCCCGCGCGGACGCTCGCGCAGGTCCCCGGTGCTCTCCATTGCGGCGCGCATGTCGGCGATGGCGGGCGCTATCTCGGCGTAGAGGCGTTCGCCAGCCTCGGTCAGGCTGACGCTTCGCGTCGTGCGCTGGACGAGCGCGATACCGAGCGTCTCTTCCAGCCGCTTCATCGTCTGGCTGACCGCCGAGCGGGTGACGCCCATCCGGTCCGCAGCCGCGCGAAAGCTCCGCTCCTCGGCGACGAGGGCGAAGACGGCAAGCGCATTGAGATCCGGCTGCATTGGTTAGCTGTGCTTTCGACGCTGTGAACAAATGGTCGTCTTATCGCTACAGTGAAACAGATCCATCTTCGTGGCAACCGCTGCATCGCGGTTCGCAAGATCAACCAGACGGAGACCGAACATGTCCCTCAACCCAAACTTGTCCCCCAACAAAGTCGTGCTCATCACCGGGGCTTCGAGCGGCATTGGCGCCGCCATCGGCCGGGAGCTCGGTGCCGCAGGAGCAAAGGTCATGCTCGGTGCGCGCCGCACCGGTCGGCTGGACGCCCTCGCAGAAGAGATCAGGGCAAAGGGCGGGGAGGCACTGACACGCCGCCTGGACGTGACCGACCGCGCCGATGTCGCCGCCTTTGCCGAAGCGGCGCGCCAGGCCTGGGGGCGCGTCGATGTGATCGTCAACAATGCCGGCGTCATGCCGTTGTCGCTCATGGCCTCGATGAAGGTCGATGAATGGGACCGAATGGTCGACGTCAACATCAAGGGCGTGCTCTACGGCATCGCGGCGGTGCTGCCGCAGATGACGGCCCGAGGCTCCGGCCATGTCGTCAACATCGCCTCCATCGGCGCGCTTTCGGTATCGCCGACAGCCGCTGTCTATTGCGCAAGCAAATACGCGGTCCGCGCCATCTCCGATGGCTTGCGGCAGGAGCACGACAACATCCGCGTCACCTGCATTCATCCCGGCGTGGTCGAGAGCGAGCTTGCCGACACGATCACCGATCCGATCGCAGTGGAAGCGATGAAGACCTATCGCGCCATTGCGCTTCAGCCCGACGCGATCGGCCGTGCCGTGCGCTTTGCCATCGAACAGCCGGACGATGTCGACGTGAACGAGATCGTCATCCGGCCGACAGCCAGCAAGTAGTCCGATGAAACAGATTTCCATACTTGCCGCTGCCGTGCTTGTTGCCGGCGCGGCCGGCTTATCCGCACAGAAAGGCCTCGCCCGGATGAATATCGCGCAAAATACTGCTGCCGGACCTTCGGCAAGCCACCCCTATGTCGGCATGTGGGTCACGGCGGATGGCCATATCCGCCACAACTTGCTTCCAAATGGTCGCTATGACGAAGCGCGCGGGAACCGTGACAGCGCATACCAGGGGCGCTATGAGATCCGGGGAAATCACATCGACTACTGGGACGACACCGGCTTTACCGCTGACGGAACGTTCATCGACGGCGTGCTGCACCACGCCGGCATGATCTTGCATCGGGAGAAGTAGATGACGTTCGTATTTCGATAAAAAGGTTTCGCATGGCGCCGCTGCACCATATGTCTCTGGTGCGCAGCCAAAAACAGGGGCTCACCTTGCCAACCGAACCACGTTCTCCACGTCTTGCAGTGCTGATCGACGCGGACAATACCTCGGCCAAGATTGCCGACGGTTTGTTCGAGGAAATCGCGAAGATCGGCGAGGCAAGCGTCCGACGCATCTACGGCGATTTCTCCAGCACCCGCTCAAAGGCATGGGCGGATGTGCTGTCGAAGCATGCGATCATCCCGCAGCAGCAATTCGCCTACACCACCGGCAAGAACGCATCCGACATCACGCTCGTCATCGACGCCATGGACCTTCTCCACAGCGGGCGGTTCGAAGGCTTCTGCCTGGTGTCGTCCGACAGCGATTTCACCCGCCTTGCCGCTCGCATCAGGGAGCACGGGATCGACGTTTATGGGTTTGGCGAGCAGAAGACGCCGGAGAGTTTCCGGCAGGCTTGCCGCCGGTTCGTATACACCGAGAACCTGCTGCCGACTGCGCCAGCCAACGCGAACGATACCGCGCCAACGAAGTCCTTGCAGCCGCCCAGCGCCGCGACGCCGATCATCACCAGGGTCATTTCACAGATGGGAACCGAGGACGGCTGGGTGCCGCTCGGGATTGTCGGCAATCAGCTCGCCAATCTGGCATCGGACTTCGATCCCAGGACCTTCGGCTTTCGCAAGCTGAGCGATCTCGTGCGCAAGACCAATGCCTTTGAGATCGATCATCCCGAGGGCGGAGCGATGCGCATAAGGGTCAAGCCAGCTGCGAAGGGCAGAGAGAGATCGAGGTCGGCAGCATCGCGCTGAGCCCTGCAAAAAGCTAGCTGTCCCAGTCCGATTGGTGTCCGATCGGCCTCTGGTCGGACCACAATTTCGCTGGCGAAAACCACCATTCGGCGTATTATTCTCGTGGCAGAGAGTTCATGGCGGAGGAGGCCAATGGACATCGTTTCGAGAGCGCCTGTCGTTGACTTGCCGGCCCATGAACTCGTTTCATCTGCGCTTTCAAAATTCCGCGCCGGCGACACCATATCGACCAGAGCCGCAATAGATACCATCCGCCGGGCAGGCCCAGCTTGTACGGACAGCGACGACCAACTGGTCGAGCTTATCGTCATGACCGCAATTGGCAGGACCATGGGGATCGTGTTCGACCATCGGTGCCGCTGATGCACATCGCCCGGCCCGCGCACTGTCTAAAATGAGACTGGCGACATAAGCCACTCCGTAACCATGAATTGTGATCGGGATGGATCGCGCCATTCGCTGTCGGAACGAATAACTCCGCTGCGCCGTTGCTGTCCTTGGAGTCGAGGAGTGGCGGCAATGCGTGATGAACAGTTCGACGTTCCGGTGACGATCGAGAGCGAACGCACCGGACGCCGGCTTTCTGTGACGAGGACGGTCCAGGCGGCCTCGCTTCTGGTCGACAAATGGCCAAACGAAAAGCGCGGGCCGAAATATCGCGCGGCCTTGAAAGCCATGATGGATGCGATGGAGCAGCGGCGGGCGGTTGGGACTGCGCGGCGGGCATTCACGGCGGCAGCCAAGGAAGCCCATGTGTTTGTGCGCGAAGGGCGGCGTTAAAGCGCGTCACGTCGCATTGCTGTCGCTATGCATGTCGTTGTCCCAAAACCGCTGCGCACTTTTGGGCGACATGCATTAAGGAACCTCACGAAATCTCCGCCGTTATGCTTCACGTCCAAGAGACTGTTTCGAAAGTCGCTCCGGCGAGTCATATGGTGGTGGTTTCGAGAACCGGAGCGCAGCGGACGTTCGGGTCCGTGAGCACCGGAAGCGCAGAAAACGCCATCAGATGGCCGCCGGAGTAGACTTTCCAAACAGCCTCTAAGTGAGGAGAGAACTGCCATGCCAGACGACAAGACCAAGACCGACAACCGCGATCGCTCACAAGTAGCCGGCGACGAAGACTATGAGGTGAGGCATCTCGCCGAGGAAGCCGGCATCACTCCCGACCAGGCTCGCACGCTGATCAAGCGCCACGGCACCGACCGCAAGGTGCTGAACGAAATCGCCAAGAGCATAAAGGCATTGTGATGGCTGACAAACGGACCGCAATGGCCGATCGGAAGAAACGAGAACCGGACGACAAGGAGGCCCTGCGACTGGCCGAGACAACTGACGTTTCGCCCAACCAGGCGAAGGATCTGATGCGCAAGCACGGCAAGGACAGCGCCAAGGTCGAGAAGGAAGCCAAGAACTTCAAGGCCGAAGGCTGAGCAGCCGATTTGGCGGAGCGAGTCCGCCCTCGTTCCCGCATCAGCTTCGCACCCGCCAGCCATTCGCACGCTGGACGACAGCCCCATCCCATTCTTCGATGAACTCGGCTGGAAGCGCGTATGCGGACGACTATGCCGTGATCTATACGCGAAATCGCTGATTTTCGGCGGCTTCGCCCCGCCGCACGGCTTGTCTTTGAGCGCCGCGCTGAGAGCCGCGACGGCAAATCCTTTATAGGATTCTTATTTCTTTCCTCTTCGCCACGTCTCGAACCTTTATGGGGTTTGGATCCATATTCCGTCGGGAAGGAACACATCTCGGTCGCCATTATCATCGCGACAGAGTGTCTTCACATGACTTCAACGCTGCCCGGCTGCAGGCAAGCCAGTGCAAAAACGAAAATAAGGAACAGCTCCGATGGACATCATTGTTCTCGGGATAGGGTTTTTGTTTTTCGCCCTGTTCTTCGCCTTCGTCAAAGCCTGCGACAGTCTTTAGGCGGAAGGACCGCAACATGCTTGTCGACTATATCCTCGGTGGCGCTGTGACCCTGTTCCTTCTCGTCTACCTGACATACGCCCTCATTCGCCCAGAACGTTTCTAACGGCAACTGGCGCAGGCACGGAAGGCTATTTCAATGACTTTCAACGGATGGATGCAGATCCTCGTCTATTGCGGGATCCTCGTTTTGCTGGTGAAGCCGCTCGGCGGCTACATGGTTCGCGTTTTCAGCGGCGACCGCACGTTCCTTTCGCCGATTTTGGGTCCTGTCGAGCGCAGCCTTTATCGCATCTCGGGGACCAGCGAGCGTGAGGAGCAGCACTGGACCACCTATGCGGCGGCCGTGCTGTTCTTCAACCTCGCCGGCTTCCTGGTGCTCTACGCCCTGCAACGGCTGCAAGGCAGCCTGCCTTACAATCCGGCCGGCATGAGCTCTGTCGAACCCGGGCTCGCCTTCAACACCGCCGCCAGCTTCATGACCAACACCAACTGGCAGAACTACGGCGGTGAAAGCACGATGTCCTATCTCGTGCAGATGGCCGGCCTCACCGTGCAGAACTTCCTGTCCGCAGCGACCGGCATCGCCATCGCAATCGCGCTGATCCGCGGTTTCACCAAGGCCTCCGGCAAATCGATCGGCAATTTCTGGGTCGATATGACCCGGTGCACCCTTTACCTGCTGTTGCCGCTCTGCATGGTGCTGACGCTGGTCTATGTCTATCTCGGCATACCGCAGACGCTCAGCGCCTATCTCGACGCCACAACTTTGGAGGGCGCGCGGCAGACGATCGCGGTCGGGCCGGTTGCCTCGCAGATCGCCATCAAGATGCTCGGCACCAATGGTGGCGGCTTCTTCAACGCCAATGCCGCGCATCCCTTCGAAAACCCCGACGCGATCTCGAATCTGATCCAGATGGTTTCGATCTTCGCCATCGGTGCGGCGCTGACCAACGTCTTCGGCCGCATGAACGGCGACCAGCGCCAGGGTTGGGCGATCTTGACTGCAATGGGCGTCCTGTTCATCGCCGGCGTTGCCGTCTGCTACTGGGCGGAAGCATCAGGCAATCCGCTGGTGCATGCGCTGGGCATCGACGGCGGCAACATGGAAGGCAAGGAAACGCGCTTCGGCATCGCTTTGTCGGCGCTGTTTGCGGTGATCACCACCGCCGCGTCCTGCGGCGCCGTCAACGCCATGCATGACAGCTTCACAGCGCTTGGCGGCATGATCCCGATCATCAACATGCAGCTCGGCGAGGTCATTGTCGGCGGTGTCGGCGCCGGTCTCTACGGCATCCTGATGTACATCGTGATCGCCGTCTTCGTCGCCGGATTGATGGTCGGACGCACGCCCGAATACCTCGGCAAGAAGATCGAGGCCAAGGAGGTCAAGATGGCGATGCTCGCCATTCTCTGCCTGCCGCTGGCGATGCTGATCTTCACCGCCATCGCGGTGGTGCTGCCGACCAGCGTCGCTTCGATGGCCAATGCCGGCCCGCACGGCTTCTCCGAAGTTCTCTATGCCTACACCTCGGCTGCCGCCAACAACGGCTCGGCCTTTGGCGGCCTGACCGGCAACACGCCCTGGTACAACGTCACGCTTGCCATTGGCATGCTGATGGGCCGCTTCCTGGTCATCATCCCGGCTCTGGCGATCGCCGGCTCGCTGGTCGCCAAGAAGACGGTGCCCGCCTCCGCCGGCACCTTTCCGACCCACGGGCCGCTGTTCGTCGGGCTGCTGGTCGGCGTCATTCTGATCGTCGGCGGCCTCACCTTCTTCCCGGCGCTGGCAGTCGGACCGATCGTGGAGCACCTGGCCGGCATCCACGGGCAGACTTTCTGAACCGTCCCACCTTGGATCAATGTCATGTCCTGGCTCAAATCCATACGTCGCAAGATTCGGCATCGAGACGATCGGAAAGGGGCAACCCCGCCTCCTTTCCCGACCCCGCCGCCTTTTCCGACCTTGTCCACGTTCTTCGGCATTGCGGCAGTCATGATCGTGGTCTGGCTGCTTGCCTCCGGGCTGCCGCATCTGCTTTCGGCAGATGATCGACCGGTCAACAACACCGATACTGGAGCCACCAAATGAGCCAGTCCAAATCCGCTGTCATCATGGATGCCCGTATCCTGCTGCCCGCCGTCGACGGCGCCTTCAGGAAACTCAACCCGCGCACCTTGATGCGCAATCCGGTGATGTTCGTCGTCGCCGTCGTCTCGGCGCTCACCTCAGTCCTGTTCGTCAAGGATCTCGTCACCGGCGGCGGCGATCTCGGCTTCTCGCTGCAGATCATCATCTGGCTGTGGTTCACCGTGCTTTTCGCCAACTTCGCCGAAGCGGTCGCCGAAGGCCGAGGCAAGGCGCAGGCCGATTCGCTGCGCAAGGCTCGCACCGAGAGCCAGGCCAAGCTGTTGAGCGGCGACGACCGCACCAGGTTCAAGCTGGTGCCCGGCACCAGCCTGAAGGTCGGCGACGTGGTGCTCGTCGAGGCCGGCGACATCATTCCATCGGACGGCGAGGTGATCGAAGGCGTCGCTTCGGTCAACGAGGCGGCGATCACCGGCGAATCCGCTCCGGTTATCCGTGAATCCGGCGGCGACCGTTCGGCGGTGACCGGCGGCACGCAGGTTCTGTCCGACTGGATTCGCGTGCGCATCACCGCGGCCTCCGGCCATACGTTCCTCGACCGTATGATCTCGCTGGTCGAAGGCGCTGCGCGCCAGAAGACGCCCAACGAGATCGCGCTCAACATCCTGCTCGTCGGCATGACGCTGATCTTCGTGCTGGCGACGGCGACGATCCCGAGTTTCGCCTCCTATTCGGGCGGCACCATTTCGGTGACCGTCCTCGTCGCCCTGTTCGTCACCTTGATCCCGACGACGATCGGCGCGCTGCTTTCGGCCATCGGCATCGCCGGCATGGATCGCCTGGTGCGGTTCAACGTGCTGGCGATGTCGGGCCGCGCCGTCGAGGCGGCCGGTGACGTCGACACGCTGCTGCTCGACAAGACCGGCACGATCACGCTCGGCAATCGCCAGGCGACGGCATTCCGCCCGGTCAAGGGCGTCACCGAGCAGGAGTTGGCCGACGCGGCGCAGTTGGCCTCGCTTGCCGACGAAACGCCGGAAGGCCGCTCGATCGTCGTGCTGGCGAAGGAGAAATACGCCATCCGTGCCCGCGACATGGCAGCACTGAATGCCGCTTTCGTGCCCTTCACCGCGCAAACCCGCATGAGCGGCGTCGACATTGATGGCTCTTCGGTTCGCAAGGGCGCGGTCGATTCGGTGCTCGCGTTCGTCAATCAGTCGACGGTCGCTACGCATGGCACGCGCCCCGGCAGCGACACCGTCCGCGACCTCCAGGCGATCGCCGACGACGTCGCCAAATCCGGCGGCACGCCGCTTGCGGTCGAGCGCGACGGACGCCTGCTCGGCGTCGTCCATCTCAAGGACATCGTCAAGGGCGGCATCCGGGAACGCTTCGCCGAACTGCGCAAGATGGGTATCCGCACGGTGATGATCACCGGCGACAACCCGATGACGGCGGCGGCGATCGCGGCGGAGGCCGGCGTCGACGATTTCCTTGCCCAGGCGACGCCCGAGGACAAGCTGAAGCTCATCCGCGACGAACAGGCCAAGGGCAAGCTCGTCGCCATGTGCGGCGACGGCACCAATGATGCGCCGGCCCTTGCGCAGGCCGATGTCGGCGTCGCCATGAACACCGGCACCGTCGCCGCACGCGAAGCCGGCAATATGGTCGATCTCGACAGCGATCCGACCAAGCTGATCGAGATCGTGGAAATTGGCAAGGCGCTGCTGATGACGCGCGGCTCGCTGACGACCTTCTCGATCGCCAACGACGTGGCCAAGTATTTTGCCATCATCCCGGCCATATTCGCCGTCTTCTACATCGCGCCGGGGCAGACGTCAGGTCCGCTGCAGGCGCTCAACATCATGCATCTGGCGACGCCGCAGAGCGCTATTCTCTCGGCTATCATCTTCAACGCACTGATCATCGTCGCGCTGATCCCGCTGTCGCTGAGAGGCGTCAGATATCGCGCCGTCGGCGCCGGCGCGCTGCTCGGCCGC
This sequence comes from Mesorhizobium sp. WSM4814, assembly GCF_055811595.1. NCBI lineage: Bacteria > Pseudomonadati > Pseudomonadota > Alphaproteobacteria > Hyphomicrobiales > Phyllobacteriaceae > Mesorhizobium > Mesorhizobium sp. WSM4814. The sequence continues at coordinate 93,742 of NZ_JBVVQT010000015.1, read as the reverse complement.
AACCTTCTTGTCTACGGCCTCGGCGGCCTCGTCGCCCCCTTCGTCGGCATCAAGGCGATCGACATGGCCATCACCGCGCTAGGCCTCGCATAGGGAATCAAGTCCATGCTCAAGCAAATCAGACCCGCGATCACCATGATCGTTTTCTTCACCATCCTGACCGGCCTGATCTATCCGATCGGCATGACCGGCATCGCCCAGGCCTTGTTCCCGCGCCAGGCCAATGGCAGCCTGATCGAGAGGGACGGCAAGCTCGTCGGCTCCGAGCTGATCGGCCAGGCTTTTGCCGGCGAGCGCTATTTTCATGGCCGGCCGTCGGCTGCCGGCGACGGCTACGACGCCGCCGCTTCGAGCGGCTCGAATCTCGGGCCGACCAACGCCAAGCTGATCGACCGCGTCAAGAGCGATGCCGACAGGCTGAAAGTGGAAAATCCGAACCAGCCGGTGCCGATCGATCTGGTCACGACTTCAGGCAGCGGCCTCGATCCGCATATCAGCCCCGAGGCTGCCTATTTCCAGGTCGCCAGGGTGGCCAGGGCCAGGGGCGTCGATGAAGCCAGGGTCAAATCCCTTGTCGACAGCCACGTCGAGGACCGCGAACTCGGTTTGATGGGAGAGCCTGTGGTCAATGTGCTGGCGCTCAACCTGGCGCTGGACGAGGCCACCAGGCAATGAATGGTGGGAAGCAATGAGTGGTGGGCTGGGGATCGACACCATCCCCGGCGCCCTTCATGATCGATTGTGATGCCGGACGACAGAAGCAACGAAACCAGACCCTCACCCGACGCCCTGCTTGACCGTGCGGAGCGGGAGGGGCGCGGTCGTCTGCGGATTTTTCTGGGTGCAGCACCCGGTGTCGGCAAGACCTATGAAATGCTGATGTCGGGCCGTGCAAGATTGGCCGACGGAGTGGACGTGGTGATCGGCGTCGTCGAGACGCACGGCCGCAAGGAAACCCAGGTGCTGGTCGACGGCTATGAGGTGATTCCGCGTCGTCGGGTCGACTACAAGGGGCGCGCCCTCGAGGAAATGGACCTCGATGCCATCCTTGCCCGGCGGCCGGCGCTGGTCCTCGTCGACGAGCTTGCCCATACGAACGCGCCGGGCAGCCGCCATCCCAAGCGCTATCTCGACGTTCAGGAAATCCTGACGCACGGCATCGACGTCTACACCACGCTCAACATCCAGCATGTCGAAAGCCTGAACGATGTCGTGGCGCAGATCACGCGCGTCAGGGTGCGCGAGACGGTTCCAGACTCCATCATCGATCAGGCCGACGACATCGAGATCATCGATCTCACGCCCGACGACCTGATCAAGCGACTCGAGGAAGGCAAGGTCTACATCCCCAGCACCGCCCGGCGCGCGATCGAGAATTATTTCTCGCCGGGCAATCTGACGGCGCTCAGGGAACTTGCGCTGCGCCGCACCGCCCAGCGCGTCGACGAGCAGTTGCTGACCCACATGCAGGCCCACGCCATACCCGGACCCTGGGCGGCGGGGGAAAGGGTTCTCGTCTGCGTCGACGCGCGTCCGGGCGGGGCGGCCCGCGTCCGCTATGCGCGGAGATTGGCCGACCGGCTCCGCGCCCCCTGGACGGCGCTTCACGTCGATACCCCTCGTTCAGCCGCCACGTCCGAGGAGGCCAAGGATCGGCTGGCGACGCTGCTGCGCCTTGCCGAGCAACTCGGCGCCGAGGTAACGACCATTCCAGGTCAGAACGTCGCGCAGGACATCGTTCGCCATGCGACCGCGAACAACTTCACCCATATCGTGATCGGCAGGCCGACCCGATCGCGCTGGCGGGAATTGATCGAAGGCTCGCTCACTTATGATCTCATCCGCCATGCCGGCGACATCAGCGTCCATGTCATTTCGGGAAACGAACGCAACGCCGAGGCGACGTCGAGGACCGTCAAGACGGCGGACGAGCAGTGGCAATTCGAGATCTGGCCCTATCTCAAGGCCACGGCCTACGTTGTAGGCTCGCTCGCCTTCGCCGTCCTTCTCCACCAGTTTCTCGACGTCCGCAACCTGGCGATCATCTTTCTCATCGGGGTTCTGACATCGGCGGTGACCGGGGGTCTCTGGCCGGCTTTGTATGCCTGCGTCATCAGCGCCATTGCCTTCAACTATTTCTTCCTGGAACCACGTTACACGCTGACGATCCAGGATCCGGAGAGCATCGTGGCGCTGGCTGCCTTCGTGGTTGTTGCGGTCATTGCCAGCAATCTGACAGTGCGCGTGCAGCGACAGGCGGTCGCTGCCCGCTCGCGGGCACGCGCCACGGAAGATATCTATCTCTTCTCGAAGAAGCTCGCCGGCGCCGGCACGCTTGACGACGTGCTCTGGGCGACTGCCTTCCAGATAGCTTCGATGCTGAAGTTGCGCGTGGTGCTGCTGCTGCCGGAAAACGGCACGATCACCGTCAAGGCCGGTTACCCACCCGACGACACGCTGGCCGAGGCCGACATCGCGGCCGCCCGTTGGGCCTGGGAGCACGATCGTCCCGCGGGCCGCGGCGCCGACACGCTTCCCGGAGCAAGACGCCTGTATCTGCCGTTGCGGACCGGGCGCACCGCTGTCGGCGTCGTCGGCCTCGACAACGACAAGCAAGGTCCGCTGTTGACGCCCGAGCAGCAGCGCCTGCTGGACGCGCTCGCCGACCAGGCGGCAGTCGCCATCGAACGCATCCAGCTTGTTGCCGACGTCGACCGGGCCAAGCTCGAGGCCGAGGCGGACCGCCTGCGGTCGGCGCTGCTGACCTCGATTTCCCATGACCTGAAGACGCCGCTTGCCGCCATCATGGGCGCCGCCGGCACATTGCGGGAATTTGCACCGGCGCTTCCCGAAACGGACCGGGCGGACCTGCTGTCGACCGTGCTCGACGAATCGGAACGGCTGAACCGCTTCATCGCCAATCTGCTTGACATGACCAAGATCGAATCCGGTGCGATGGAGCCGAACTACGCGTTCCACTATGTCGGCGACATTGTTGGCACCGCCTTGCATCGAGCCAGAAAAATCATTGGCGAACACAAGACCGAAGTCGACATTCCCACGGATCTGCCGATGCTGAGGGTCGACCCTGTCCTGTTCGAGCAAGCGCTGTTCAATCTCCTCGACAATGCCGCTAAATTTGCCCCGCCAGGTTCGACGATCCGCCTGCAGGGCTGGGCGGACAATGGTTCCGTCATCCTGCAGATCATGGACGAGGGGCCAGGCATTCCGCCGGCGGATCTGGAGCGCATTTTCGACACGTTCCACCGGGTGCGCAAGGGCGATCAGGTCCGTGCCGGCACCGGGCTTGGGCTCTCGATCTGCCGTGGCTTCATCGAGGCGATGGGCGGGACGATTTCGGCGGCCAACAGAACCGACCGCTCGGGTTCGGTTTTTACTATCAGAATGCCGGTACCGGCAGACCAACATGTAGACCCCGACATGGATGAGCAGCCATGACGAATCTGGACGTCAGGATATTGGTCGTCGATGACGAACCGCCGATCCGCAAGCTGCTCCGCGTCGGCCTTGGCAGCCAGGGCTATGCGATCAGCGAGGCGCCGAACGCCAAGACGGCGATCGAACTCGTGGAGACGGAAAAGCCCGACCTGATCCTGCTCGATCTCGGCCTGCCCGGCATGGGCGGCCACGAATTGCTGCGCAAATGGCGGGACGACGGCCTGGATGTTCCGGTCGTCATCCTTTCCAGCCGCACCGACGAGGCCGGCATCGTCTCGGCACTTGATCTCGGCGCCGACGACTATATCACCAAGCCGTTCGGCATGAACGAGCTTGTCGCGCGCATCCGCGTGGCGCTCCGCCACAAGTTCCAGCAGCAAGGCGAGAAGCCGGTCTTTAACACCGGCGATCTCACGGTCGATTTGGTGAAGCGCATCGTCATGATCGAGGACAGGGAGATAAAGCTCTCGCCGAAGGAGTACGACATCCTGCGCATCCTCGTGCAGCACGCCGGCAAGGTTCTCACCCACCAGTTTCTTTTGAAGCAGGTCTGGGGCGATTCGACCGACGTGCAGTATCTCAGGGTCTATGTGCGGCAGCTCAGGCAAAAGATCGAGAAAACGCCCGACCAGCCGCGTTACATCACCACCGAAACCGGCGTCGGATACCGCCTGCGCGAAGTTGACTGAAGCGAGGGCCGCGGGCGAGCCCGTCTAACCCCGCTGCGGGGCGCGCGTCTACCATCAGCCGCCTGTTGCAGCTGATCCAGCGCTCCACAACCAAGCGTCCTGGTTGTACGGCGAAGCCGACTTGATCAGCTTTTCATTTAACAATCTTGACAGCGATCGAGACGGCTCGGCCACACGGGTCCCTGATGTCCAGGATCGGCGAACAACCTTCGGTTAATGGCAATGGTCGACGCGAGGCGTTCAGGACAGGACCGGGCGCCGTCCCGATCTGGATGCTGGCGGCATGCGCATAAAGGACGAGAGCCCGACCTCTTGCCGGCGGCATAGCCGCGGCCGCCACTCTCGCAGCTCCTCACGGCCTGGCGCGCACGTCGCGCGCCGCGAGAACGCGCATAATTGAATGTCACACTTGCTGGTTGCATTACAATATGAAATTTTGTGTTATCGCATCCCCACAAATTCTCTTTAACAAAATCATGGTTAACAGCTGCTTGCCGCAGGTTAGCCACAGTCGGCTTTTACCAAGCGTGATTGGGGAAATTCTACAACTTGGCGGGACCGTCCAAAAACGAAACAGTGGAGCGACGACCTAATGCCGCAACATAGCGCACAAGAACAATATCTACTTGAACTTATCAACGCGGAGAGGGCTAAGGCCGGCGTGCAGCCGCTGGCCTTTGACAATGATCTCAGCGAGTCGGCTGAGGGGCACAGCAGATGGATGCTTGCAACCGACACCTTTTCTCACACGGGGTCGGGAGGCTCCTCGCCCACCCAGCGCATGAAGGCGGCTGGCTACACCCTCGCCGGCTCCTGGGCGACAGGGGAGAACATCGCGTGGGCTACGACCAGGTCACCGACGGGCTATAATGACGAGATTCTGCTCCTGCACAACAACCTGATGAACTCCCCGGGTCATCGTGCCAACATCCTCAACGGCAACTTCCGCGAGGTAGGGCTTGGATTCGAGGTTGGCGATTACCGGGGGCGCTCCAGCGGTTTCGTGACGGAGAATTTCGGCAAGACCGGATCAGACCTGTTCCTGACCGGTGTGGCGATCGACGATAAGGACGGGGACAGGTTCTACGATCCCGGTGAAGGTCTATCCGGTCTCACCATCACGGCAAAGAGTTCGACGGGCACGACGTTTACGGCGAAGACCACGGCCGCTGGCGGCTATGACCTCGCCCTCAAGCCGGGCACCTACACAGTAACCTTCTCGGGGGCGGGCATCGAAGCTTCGACGCGCACTGTCTCTGTCGGGAGCAAGAACGTCAAACTCGATCTCGTGGATCCGAAGCTGGGATCCGTCGCTGCCGTTCAGGATGAACCTGCGGCTTCCGATCCGGCGCCGCAGCAGGCCCCGACGCCAACCGCGCCAGCTGAACCGGCCCCGACAACGCCGCCGGCTTCTGGGCAGCCGGTTTCTGGCCAGCCGGACTCTGGCCAGCCGGTTTCTGGCTCCCAGTGGCTTGCAAACTTCTTCGGCAAACAGGGCGCAAACTTCCGGTCTGAGCAGACCCTGGCCGAACATGAGGAGGCCGAAGCAACGCCTGGCACGGCTAAGGAGAGTGGCGCACAGGTGGCGCTTGAGGGCGATAACATCGTGTTTCCACAACTCGGGAACGCTCGGGGCCAACTCGACGACGCTATCGAACAGGTCCGGGACGCTGTATCGACCGCGCTAGCAAATGCGGGCGATCCGAGACCGGCTTTTGATTGGGCAGAGTATGCACATACGCAAGCGGGCGATGCCGACGCGCTGGCTGCGAAACTCATCGAGCAACTGTCTGCGCATAACAACAGCGTGATCGCCGATCAGGCCGCGTAGCCAATGCCGGACGATGCGGGCCTGCAGTTATGGGCCCGCATCGCCTGCTGACGCATGCGGTTGATCGAGGGGACATCAATGTCACAATCTGGTTCAGAGAAGCTCCGCCCGCCGAGGGCGAAGTCCGAATTGGCTGCCTGCCTGGCGCATTTCCGGCGCGCCTTTTTGGCGGTGGCGGGTTTCAGCGGCCTTATCAACGTGCTGATGTTGTCCGGCTCGGTGTTTATGCTGCAGGTCTACGACAGGGTCCTGCCCAGCCGTAGCGTGCCGACGCTGGTGGCTCTGGTCCTGCTGATTTCGATTCTATATGTTTTTCAAAGTGCACTCGACGCGATCCGCGGCCGGGTGCTGGCGCGTATCGGCAGCGGACTCGACGAGCGCCTGAGTGAGCGGACCTACCGCGTGATGTCGCAATTGCCCTTGGCCAGAGGCCGTTCGGGCGAGGGCATGCAGCCGGTGCGCGATCTCGATCAAATCGGCGGTTTCCTGGCCAGCGGTGGTCCCGCCACTCTTTTCGACCTGCCGTGGATGCCGCTTTATCTCGCTGTCTGTTTTGCCTTCCATCCATGGCTCGGCCTGGCTGCGCTGATTGGGGCGATCCTGCTTTTGGCATTGACCGTGCTCACGGAGAAAACGGTCCGCCGTCCAGCAACCGAAATGTCTGGATATGCCGGAGCGCGCAGCAATATCGCACTGGCAAGCATCCGCAATGCCGAGGTGCTCGAAGCGATGGGCATGAGATCCACTATGGCCTCGCGCTGGGCGGAAGCAAACGGCAAATACAGGCAGGCGCAGATGCGCGCCAGCGATGTCACGGGTTCATTCGGCGCGCTCTCCCGCGGCTTTAGGATGCTGCTGCAATCAGTCGTTCTCGCGATCGGAGCGTATTTGGTGATCGGCCAGGAAGCCACGCCTGGCATCATCATCGCAAGCTCTATTCTCACCGCGCGAGCGCTGGCGCCGGTCGAACTCGCAATTGCGCACTGGAAGAACTTTCTTGCCGCCAGACAAGGCTGGCACCGGCTGAACGAACTTTTCACGCAGTTCCCTGCCACAGAGGATCGCTTGCAGCTGCCGCCGCCGCGGACCGAACTCTCGGTTGAAGGGATCGGCGTCGTTCCGCCAGGCGAGCGCCGTTTTGTTGTACAGGACATTACGTTTTCGCTGAGCGCCGGCTCCGCGCTCGGTGTCATCGGTCCGAGTGCATCGGGCAAATCGTCACTGGCGCGGGCGCTCGTCGGCGTCTGGCCGGCAGCGCGCGGCAAAATCCGCCTGGACGGCGCCGCCATCGAACAGTGGCCGGCTGAGGCACTGGGGCGGCACATCGGGTATCTGCCGCAAGATGTCGAACTTTTCGCAGGCACCATTGCTCAAAACATTGCCCGCTTTGATCCTTCTCCGGATCCGGCAACCATTATCGCGGCGGCCAAGACCGCGGGCATGCACGAAATGATCCTGCGCTTGCCTCGCGGATATCAGACCGAGATCGGCGAGGGCGGCGCATCGCTTTCAGCAGGACAGCGGCAGCGCATTGGACTGGCCCGCGCGCTTTATGGTGATCCTTTCCTCGTTGTTTTGGATGAACCGAACTCGAATCTGGACGCTGGAGGCGAGCAGGCTTTGACCCAGGCGATCCTTGCAGTCAAACAGCGGCACGGCGTGGTTGTCGTAATCGCCCATCGTCCAAGCGCCCTGGCGGCAGTGGACCTTTTACTTGTTCTCGACTCCGGCCGTCAGCACGCATTTGGGGCGAGGGATCTGGTCATCCGGGGCACGACGCGGAGTGCCTCCGTGGGAACGCTTCAAGCAGTTGCCCCGGAGGAAAAGGCATCAGGATGACGTTATTTCATGATCGATCGTTCTTTGGCGCGCGTAACGGCGTGAGGGGGATGATTCCGCATATTCGTGCCGGAGCGAGCCATCTGGCCGGCGTCAAGGGCAAAATCGGCGGGCTGCCGTTCGTTCGGGCTAACCTCCCTACCGATGTGCGATCGCAGCCGACGCAGAACGACTTATCCCTTCGCCGGTATATGCTTCTTGGCGCCGCAACCGTGGCGCTGCTTGTCGGCGGCCTTGGTGCATGGGCCGCAACGACGGAATTGTCAGGCGCCGTCATCGCTACCGGCCATATCGCAGTGGAATCCAACGTCAAGGCGGTTCAGCATCCAAGCGGCGGCGTTGTGGGTGAGATCAACGTGCGCAACGGCGATGAAGTCAGAGCAGGCGATATTTTGCTCCGTCTCGACGACACGCTTACACGCGCCAATCTCGCCGTCATAACCAATAACCTGGACGAACTCTCGGCGCGGGAGGCACGCCTCACAGCGGAGCGTGAGGGTGCCGAGGCGATAGCCTTTTCCGAGGATCTCACCAGCCGCTCCTCTGTTGGACATGTGGCGCGTGTGATCGGCGGGGAGCAGAAACTTTTCGCTTTGCGCCGGGGAGCTTACCGTGCCCAAATCGAGCAACGCAGGCAACGGGTGAGCCAGCTCAAGGAGGAGATAGCGGGCCTCGAGGCACAAAGGGCGGCCAAGGAGCACGAGATTGCGTTGGTCCGCGACGAGATCAAGGGCGTCAGGGGCCTTTGGGAAAAGAAACTCGTCCAGCGGTCGCGACTCCTGGACCTGGAGCGGGGCGAGGCTCAGATCGAGGGAGGGCGCGGCCAACTCGTCGCTGCGATAGCCGAAGCGAACGGCAGAATCAGCGAAACAGAAATGGCCATCATCCAGATCCAGCAGGATTGGCGCAGCGAGGTCGCGAAAGAATTACGCGAAACGGAGGCGCGAACCACAGAATTGGCAGAGCGAAAGATCGCCGCGGAGGAATTGCTTAGACAGACCGATATTCGTTCACCCCAGAACGGACGGGTGCATCAGCTTGCGATCCATACGGTCGGCGGCGTCGTCACGACCGGCGAGCCAATTATGATGATTGTCCCGACCGCTGACGAATTGACTGTGGACGCACGCATCGCGCCTCAAGACATCGATCAGGTCCAGCCCGGCCAGCTTGTCCATCTGCGGCTGTCGGCGTTCAGCCAGCAGGTCACGCCGGAAATCGAAGGACATGTAGCAACGGTTTCTCCCGACCTCGTCGAAGACGAGCGGAACGGACTATCCTACTACAGCGTGCGGATCAGGCTTGACGAAGGCAAGCTTGGCTCGTTGGATCCGGAAAGCCTCAAGCCAGGCATGCCGGTGGAGGCGTTCATGCGCACGACCGATCGCACCGTCATCTCGTTTCTGATGAAGCCATTGACCGACCAGATCAGCCGCGCATTCCGCGAATAGTCGCGCGGCTGGCCTATCGCCGTGCCGTGGCCAGGGCTCCGGGGAACGCAGCCCGGCCATGCCGAGTTTTTCAACTGTGTGATGTTGCGGTTCAAATTATCCAAGCCAGGCCTGAAAGGTATGGAACCGCAGGATGCTCTCCAGCTTCTTGTCGTCGGCCTCGTATTGGTGCCCTTCGCCAGCACACATCGGTCGACGGGCTTTGCGCCCTGACTGGCTAGTCAGCCACTTCCGCTCCGGCGTGGGGTTTTAATCCATGGCATCATCAGACAAACGCCCTATATAATCGCAAGGTTCTGTTTCGTGCGGGCCCACGGTTCTGTTTCGTAAGGGAATGGATGGATGTCGCCGCTTCGCCTTTCGACGATCTTGATGTCGGCAACCCTGGCAACAGCGATGCTGTCGGGCGCGGCTGTCTCCGCGCAGAACGTCGCTCCCGCCAATCGCAATACGGTGGTCCTGCAAGGCGAATTGCAGATGCTGGAAAACAGGCTGCGACGGCAGCAATTTCAGCAGCAGCAACAGCAGTTCCGTGCCCAGGATCGCGTGGTCGTGCCGCAACGGCCAGATGTCCCGCAGATGGCGCCTACTTGCCAGTTGCGGCGATCGGGCAGCCGCTTCATCAGCGTCTGCCGCTGATGGCCCGTTTCATTTATTTAGCTGATATGCTTGAACGCCGCTCTACTTAAAGTAGCATCACAGGCAGTTTTGATTTTCGCAACGTGCCTTTGCGCTTGGGCACTGCCCTGATTGGATCGTCGGCAATGGCAGCCACCAAGAAGAAGGTCGTGCGCAAGGCGAGGAAGGGCGAGCGGATCCGTCAGGTCGCGGCGATTCCCTTTCGGCTGGGCAAGCATGGCGGCGTCGAGGTGATGCTGGTCACCTCGATATCGACAAGGCGCTTTATCGTGCCCAAGGGCTGGCCGATGAAGGGCAAGAGTGGGCCCAAGGCAGCCACCATCGAAGCGCGGGAGGAAGCCGGCGTCCGTGGCAAGACGCTGAAGCAGCCGGCCGGCACCTATTCCTACTGGAAGCGGCTGACGAACCGCTTCGTCCGCGTCGACGTCACCGTCTACCTGCTGGCGGTGACGGAGGAACTGGCCAACTGGCAGGAAGCCAAAAGGCGGCAGCGGGCCTGGCTGGCGCCGGAAGACGCAGCCGTCCTTATCGACGAGCCCGATCTTTCAACGCTGCTGAAGAACCTGAAAATTCCCCAGCCAGCGCCCGCTGGCGTACTTGAACCAAGGTCTCATTTGGCGTCGTCTTCTCCCTGAGGAAACGGCCGCACCGGCGTGCCCGTATAGGCCCACAACCATTCGCGCGGCAGTGGTCCCTTGTTGCGGTCGCTCTGTTGCGACTGTTCCCACGCATGCGCCAAGATGCCGACCGAGCGCGACAGCACGAAAAGGCCACGTGTCAGCGGCGGCGGAAAGCCGAGCTCGCCATAGATGACGGCGGTGGCGCCGTCGATGTTGAGCGGGATCTTCTTGCCCTTGCGCCGCGCGACCTCGGCCTCGACAGCCTCGGCGATATCGGCGAAACGTCCGCTGACGACGCCGCGCGCGGCAAAATCGCGAGTCAGCTCGATGAGACGCGGCGCCCGCGGATCGACCGGGTGGAAGCGATGGCCGAGCCCCGGCACATAGGATTTTTCCTCGGCGAAGAAGCGATCGAGCCGCGACGCGACGGCATCGGCAAGCGTCACGCCTGCGTCCAGTGCCGCGGCGATGTCGCCGTAGAAGGCAAGCGCCTGCTCGCCGGCGCCGCCATGCACGTCGCCAAGCACATTGATGGCTGAAGCCATGGCGCTGTTGATGCCGACGCCGCAGGTGGCCGCCATGCGGGCAATGGCGATCGACGGCGCCTGCGGCCCGTGGTCGACGGCCGCCCCCAGCGCGATACCGAGCAGCGCCGCCTGCTCCTCGCCAGGCAGTTCGCCGCGCAGCATCAGCCAGATCATCGCCGGAAAGCTGACGCGGCCGATCAGGTCCTGGATCTCATAGCCACGCAGCCGGATCACGCCAGGGCGCATTTCGATGATATCGGTCTGCCACCATTCCTCACCGCGCTCGCGGCCGGTTTTTTTCTCAACGTTGCTCATGTTCTCGAGTCGCTCATGCCTGCGCCCTTTTCTTGACGCGCGGCGGCAGACTGGCAAACACCTCGTCCATATGCTCGCCCAGCGCCGGCGGCGGCTTGGTCGGCAATGGTGCTGCACCATCGACCATGAACCCGCCGCGCACGACGGTCAGCGGTCGGTCGATGTTCGGCATGCTATCGAAACGGGTGGTCATGTCGCGCTCGATCACTTGCTGCTCGGCCAGCACCTGCGGGATCGTCAGCACCCTGCCCGCCGGCACGCCTGCGCGATTGAGCGTCTCCTCCAAGGCCGCGGCCGAGCTGTTCGCCAGGGCATCCTCGATCAGTGCCTTCAAGGCGATGCGATTGCGCTTGCGCGTCTCGCGCTCGGCAAAGCGCGGGTCCGACGCCAGCTCCGGCAGCCCGACCAGCCGGCAGAGCGTGACGAACTGCTCCTGCTTGTTGGCGGCGATATTGAGCAGACCGTCGCCGGTGCGAAACGTGCCGGAAGGTGCCGCCGTCATGTTCTCGTTGCCCATCGGCTGCGGCTCGACGCCTGCCGTCAGATAGTTGGAGACCGGCCAGCCCAGCGCGGAAAGCGTGCATTCGAGCATCGACACATCGAGGAAAGCGCCCTCGCCTGTCGTCTTCTGCTTCACAAGTGCCGCCGTGATGGCGAACGCCCCGACCAGCCCACCCAGCGTGTCGGCGACGGGGTATCCGACACGCAGCGGCGCGGTCTGCGCTGTGCCGGTGATGCTCATGATGCCCGAAAGACCCTGGATGATCTGGTCATAGGCCGGATTGTCGCGCATCGGCCCGGTCTGGCCGAAGCCCGAAATCGCGCAATAGACAAGACTGGGGCGGACCTCTTTCAGCCTGGCATAGCCGAGCCCCAGCCGATCCATCACGCCGGGGCGGAAATTCTCGACCAGCGCGTCGGCGGAGGCGACCAGATCGAGGAAGCGTTCGCGATCGGCCTCTTTCTTGAGATCGAGCACCACCGATCGTTTGCCGGCGTTCTGCGCCAGGAATGAAGCGCCCATGCCGGTGCTGTTGAGTTCCGGCGAGCCGCCGAGCTGGCGCGCCAGATCGCCGCCTTGCGGCGCCTCGACCTTGATCACATCGGCCCCGAGCAGCGCCAGCTGATAGGCACAGTAGGGGCCAGCCAGAACATTGGTCAGGTCGAGGACGCGGATGCCGGACAGCAGATCGGTCATGATGTCACAAACAGGTCAGGCATCGCCCGGCACGTGTTCCGGTCCACGCATGCGGCGGCGTTCGATGTAAGCGTAGACATGCGGCCCGATCAGCCCGATGAACGCCAGCGTCAGCAGTGTCAGCGACAGCGGATGTTTGTAGAACACCGACCAGTCGCCGTTCGAGATGGTCATCGCGCGGCGGAACTGCGTTTCGGCGAGCGGCCAGAGGATCATGCCGATGATGACCGGCGCCGTTGGGAAATCGAAGCGCCGCATCAGGAACCCGGCCCCGCCGAGCAGATAGAGGATGACGAGGTCGGTCGGCGACTGAGAAATACCGTAGGTGCCGACCGTGGCGAACACCAGGATGCCGGCATAGAGCTGCGGCGCCGGGATTTTCAGCAGCCGCACCCACAACCCGATCAGCGGCAGGTTGAGGATGACGAGAATGATGTTGGCGATGAACAGGCTGGCGATCAGCCCCCAGACCAGATTGGCCTGCGTCATGAACAGCATCGGCCCGGGATTGATGCCATAGCTTTGGAAGGCCGACAGCATGATCGCGGCCGTCGCCGAGGTCGGCAACCCAAGCGTCAGCATCGGCACCAGCACGCCGGCGGCTGATGCGTTGTTGGCGGCTTCCGGCCCGGCAACGCCTTCGATGGCGCCGACCGTGCCGAACTCCTCCTTGTGTTTGGAGAGCTTTTTCTCGATTGCATAGGACAGAAAGGTCGGGATTTCGGCGCCGCCGGCCGGTAGCGCGCCGATCGGGAAGCCGAGCAGGGCGCCGCGCAGCCAAGCCTTCCACGAGCGTGCCCATTCGGCCGCCGTCATGTAGAGCGAGCCCTTCAGCGGCACGATCTCGTCCTTGCCGGCATAGCGGCGCGAGGCCATGTAGAACGTCTCGCCGACCGCAAAGAGGCCGACCGCGACGACGATCACGTCGACGCCATCGAGCAATTGGCTCATGCCGAAGGTGAAGCGCGGTTGCCCGGTCTGCAGGTCGACGCCGATCATGCCGATGACGAAACCGATGAACAGGCTGGTCAGGCCACGCACCGACGACGAGCCGAGCACCGCCGAAACCGTGATGAAGGCCAGCACCATCAGCGAGAAATATTCGGCCGGGCCGAAGGACAGCGCGAATTTGACGACGACCGGGGCCAGGAAGGCGACCCCCAGCGTGCCGAGTGTGCCGGCGACAAAGGAGCCGATCGCCGAGGTGGCAAGTGCAGCGCCGCCGCGGCCGGAACGGGCCATCCTGTTGCCTTCCAGCGCAGTGACGATGGTCGCGCTTTCACCTGGCGTGTTGAGCAGGATCGATGTCGTCGAACCGCCATACATAGCGCCGTAATAGATGCCGGCAAACAGGATGAAGGACGCTTCCGGCGCCACCTGGTAGGTGATCGGCAAAAGCAGCGCGATGGTCAGTGCCGGTCCGAGGCCGGGCAGCACACCGATCGCTGTCCCCAGTGTCGTGCCGAGCAGGCACCACATGAGATTGACCGGCGTAAAGGCGACCGAAAATCCGTGCGCGAGATGGCCAAGCGTTTCCATGGCTTCAGCCTCTCAACATACGGATAATCGAATCGAGACCCGTGTTCAGCTGGTTCTCGATGAAGCCGGCGCCGATGTTGACGCCGAGCGCCCTGGCGAAGCCGAAATAGGCGGCAAGCGCCAGGATCAGGCCGAGCAGCACGTCACGCAGCGGATGTCTGCTGCCGAATCCGTGGCAGATGAGAACGAACATGATCACCGAGGCTGCGGTGAAGCCAAGCGGCTGGATCAGAACAAGATTCGCGACCAGTCCGACGGCGACGATGCCCATCGCCTTCCAGTCGGTCGGGGTTTCCTTTTCTTCTTCCGGCTGCCAGCCGCCCCGCAGTGCGGCGACGATCAGCAGCAGGGAAAGGATCGTCATGCCGACCATGGTGATGTAGGGGAAGACGGTCGGGCCGACCTTGGAGTAGAGCGGCGACACCGGAATCGACAGCGTCTGCCAGGCCACTGCGCCGGCGCAGGCAAGAAGCCCGATGCCGATCAGCAATTCGGGCACGGCAAGGCGCGGCCGCGCCGCCTGCTGGTCGCTGGTGCTCATGATCGTCCTCCCTGGATAGCCGGTCTCCCACGGCCGACCTCATCGCAGTTTCACTCGCGCCGGATCGTATGTCCATGCGGCTGGCGAACATCGGAAAGGGGCAGTGCGGACCGCCCCTCTCCGGGGACATCAGGCAAGGCCGAGGTCCTTGAGGATGGCTGCGATCCGAGCCGTGTCTTCGGTGAGAAATTTCGCATAGTCGTCGCCGGTGAGCAGGATCTGCGTCCAGTTGCGGTTTTTGCATTCGGTGGCCCAGGCTTCACTTTTGGCCATCGTCTCGACCAGCGTGATCATCGCCGCCTTGTCGGCGTCGGAAACGCCCGGCGGTGCGAAGACGCCGCGCCAGTTGAACAGTTCAACATCGATGCCGGCTTCCTTCATCGTCGGTGCGTCGATGCCTTCCTGGCGCTTGTCCGCGGAAATGGCAAGCAGCCGAAGCGCGCCTGCCTTGACCTGTTCGGAGAACTCGCCATAGCCGGAGATGCCGGCCGCGACCTGGTTGCCGAGAAGCGCCGACAATGCCTCGCCGCCGCCGGCGAACGGCACGTAGGAGAGATTGGCTGCCGGAACACCGGCCGTCTTGGCGATAAGGCCGAACAATATGTGGTCCGAGCCGCCGGCCGAACCGCCAGCCACCGGCACTTTGGTCGGATCGGCCTTGAGGGCGGCGACGAAATCCGCTGCTGTCTTGAACGGCGAAGCCGCCGGCACCACCAGCGCCTCGAATTCGCCGGTGAGGCGGGCGATCGGCGTGACCTCGGTGAGATTATTGGCCGATTTGTTGGCGATGATGGCGCCAACCATGACCATGCCGGCAACCATCAGCGAATTGCCCTTGCCGTTCCACTGGCTGATGAATTGCGGCAGGCCGACTGTGCCGCCGGCGCCGCCGACATTGGTGATCTGCGAACCGGAGATCAGCTTCTCACTGCGCAGCACCTGGTCCATCGTGCGCGCCGTCTGGTCCCAGCCGCCGCCGGGCGCTGCCGGCACAAAGATCTGGATCTGCGGTGCGTCCTGCGCGAAAGCGGGCGAGAGATGCAACGCTGCGAAACCGGCGGCGCCGGCAGCGGCGGTGCTCGTTAAAAATCTGCGTCTGTTCAGCATGGGGTTCCTCCAATCACGACACCTCCTCCGGTGCCTGCCAGCAACGTAGCCTGAATTCAGACCCGCTCGACAAAAATTCATGCAGTCTTTGCATCGTTCTGTCAACCGGAATGGCATTCTGCTGGACAGAACTGTCCGGATGCGGCACAATTGTTCCGATCGGCCCTTCTGTCCAACTGGGAACGGAACGACGTGGTCAAGCGGACAACCGTAACACAATCCAAGCCTGCGTCGACCAACGGCGTTGCCGCGCTCGATCGTGCGATCGCCATCCTCGACGCTTTCGCTGCTGCCGAGCACTCGCTCAGCCTGGCCGAAATCGCGGCGCGCACCGGCCTCTACAAGAGCACGATCCTGAGGCTGGCGAACTCGTTGCTGCGCGGGCAATTGCTGGAGCGTCTCGACGACGGCCGCTACCGTGTCGGCCCTGCCACCTTTCGGCTGGGCGCCCTATACCAGCGTTCGGTGGTGGCGATCGACATCCTGCTGCCGATCATGCGCGATCTGGCCGAGCGAAGCTGGGAAAGCGTCGCTTTCTATGTCCGTTCGGGCGACGTGCGCACCTGTCTTTACCGCGTCGAGTCCAAGCATCCCATCCGCTACACCATCCGGGAAGGCGACGTGCTGCCCCTGCTGGCCGGCACAGGCGGCCGCGTGCTTGCGGCGTTTTCCGGTCAGCAGGGCGAACCATACGAGACGATCCGCAAAACCTACCATTGTTTGTCGGTCGGCGATCGCGACCCCGAGACGGCGGGCGTCTCGGCACCAGTGTTCGGGCCGGGGCACATCCTGCTCGGTGCGTTGACGCTGTCCGGCCCGAGCACGCGCGTCGACGCGGCCTTTCTGCAGCGCATGAAAAATCCGCTGATCGAGGCGGCCGCGCGCGCCACCCGCGCTTTCGGGGAAGACGCCTCGATGCTCGAACAGGCGGCCCTAAAGGCCGAAGCGGAAGGCCCGGCGCTGAAGCGGCAGGCGTAGAAAGCCTCAATTCGACCAGAACCACAGGATGCCAGGCCGCAACCGCTAGGGCTGCCGTTCCAGCAGGATCGTCGCATTGTCGTGATAGGTGGTCCGCAACACTTCGCTGTAGCCGCATTTGGCCGCGACGCTCAGCGAAGCGGTGTTTTCCGGATCGATGATGCAGACAGTCCTTGCACGCCCGAATGCCTCGTCGCCCCAGGCGAGAGCCCGTCCGACGACTTCGCTGGCGAACCCTTGGCCATGTGCGCTCGGGACCAGCGCCCAACCGGCTTCCGGAACGCCTTCGATCGACGGCACCATGTCGCGCTTCAGATCGTGGAAGCCGGCCTCGCCGATGAAGCGGCCGGATGCCTTGTCCTCGATCGCCCAGAAGCCGTAGCCCAGCAGCGACCACAGGCCGGCATGACGCAGGAAGCGCATCCAGCTTTCCTCGCGCGTGCGCGGCTTGCCGCCGATGAAGCGGGTGACGTCCGGATCGGCCCACATGGCGACATGGGCATCGAAATCATCGAGCTGGTGTGGCCGCAAGATGGTTCGCTTCGTCTCGATGACCGGTGCACTGGCTGCTCCTGGATTTCCCATAACTCTGCCTCGCCACGCATGATCGCCGAAAAACCGCCTCCGAAACGATCATGCGCAAATTCAAAGTGTTTCTTTGCCGGTGCCTCATGCATGTCGCCCAAATGTCCAACAAGAGCCAGGACAGGGCAGATCATCTTCCAGCGCGAGAAACGAGGTCGAGGCGCTTCGACCGCGGGAAACTGTGACCTGACAAGCGCGATTTCAGCCGCGCCACGGCATGTTCATGTAGACGCCGCCACGCTTCAATTCGTCCAACATCTGGTCGAGCCGCTTGTGTCTTGTCTCGGGGCGTTTGGCACGAGCGATCCAGCCGAGATAGTCGTTCTTCTGATAATCCGGTCTGTCATCATAGGCCGCCATCAAACCCTGCTTTGTCAAAGCGGTTCGGATGTCGTCCGGCATTGGGTTCAAGGCGCGTTTCAGTCTGGTCATGGTCAAAATTTAGGCTGTCAGGATTTGGCGTCAACGTAGTCGCGAACTCCAGCTCCGGCATGGGAATCTTGCCGAACGATGCTACCCTTCGCATGAACTGATTCAGCGTCGCTGTGCCGTCCGACGGAGGGAAAAGGGCATGGATACCACCGATCTTCTGCTTGCCATCTTTCATCATCTGCTGGTGTTTTCACTGGCCGGCATCATCGGCGCCGAATTTGTCCTGATCCGCGGCGATCTGCCCGCGGCGACGCTTCGGCGGCTAGTCGGCATCGATCGCCATTACGGCATCATCGCCATGCTGATCATCGTTGTCGGCATCGGACGCGTCATCTACGGCCTGAAAGGTTGGGAATTCTACGTCTACAACTGGGTATTCTGGGCAAAGATGGTGGCCTTCGTCACCGTCGGGCTGCTGTCGATCATCCCGACTGTCCGCTTTGCGTCCTGGAGCAGGCAGGCCTCGGCCAGCCCCGGCTTTCAAGTGCCGGCGGCACAACTTGCATCCGTTCGAACTTATGTCCGCGCCGAAGCCTTGATCTTCCTGCTGATCCCGGTCTTCGCCGCGGCGATGGCGCGCGGCTACGGCTACTGAATTTCGCCTACCGGTTCGAGCGGCGCAATTTCGACCAGCGGCGCCGGAACATCATTCGTCTTCTCCTCGGCCTTGCAGATGTCGGCGATGACACAGATCGGGCAATCCGGTTTGCGCGCCTTGCAGACATAGCGGCCATGCAGGATCAGCCAGTGATGCGCATGGCGCATGTATTCGTCTGGAATGATCCTCAACAGCCCCTGCTCGACCTGTTCCGGCGTCTTGCCGGGCGCCAGCCGCAGCCGGTTGCCGATGCGAAAGATATGCGTGTCGACCGCCATGGTGTGCTGGCCGAAGGCCATGTTGAGCACGACATTGGCGGTCTTGCGCCCGACGCCCGGCAGCTTGACCAATTGATCGCGGTCGTCGGGCACCTCGCCACCATGATCGCGGATCAGCGCCTCCGACAGCGCGATGACGTTCTTGGCCTTGTTGCGCCAGAGCCCAACGGTGCGGATATAGTCGCCGACCTTGGCTTCGCCGAGAGCCAGCATCTTTTGCGGCGTGTCGGCGACCTTGAACAGCGCCCGCGTCGCCTTGTTGACGCCGACATCGGTCGCCTGTGCCGAAAGCACCACCGCCACCAGCAGCGTGAAGGCGTTGATGTGTTCGAGCTCGCCCTTCGGCTCGGGCCGCTGAACGGAAAAGCGTCGGAAAATCTCGTGCACTTCGGCCGGGCTGTAGCGCGAATCGGACCGCACCGGCCGGGCACGCGGTTTGGCGTTCGCGCCGTCGCGTCGGCCGGGGAGCAGTTCATTTTTGGGTGTAGAGGATTTTTTGGACTTGGGGCTCGTCATCCCCTTCCTATAATATCCCGGCATGAGCGACACAAACGCCTCATATCAGGCCGACGAGCCATTCTTCCAGGCGTTGCTGATACCGCATCGCTCGCTGGGCAAAACCGGCTTTGCCATCCTGATGGGCGCTCTGCTGTTCGGCTCGTTGGCTACCGGAGCGTTTTTCCTGTCGCGCGGCGCCTGGCCGGTGTTCGGCTTCCTGGGTCTCGACGTCATCGCCGTCTACATCGCCTTTCGCGCCAATTATCGTGCCGCCCGCGCCCGTGAGGAAGTGTCGGTCTCGCGCACCAGCCTCGACATCCGCAAGACCGCGCCATCAGGCAAATCGGAAGCACATCGCTTCAATCCGTTCTGGGCGCGTTTTTCGGTCGCCCGCCACGCCGAAATCGGCATCACCAGGATGGCGGTGGAAGCACAAGGCCAGAATGTGCCGATCGGCGGCTTCCTCAATCCCGATGACCGCGAGAGCTTTGCGTCAGCCTTTTCGCGCGCCCTGGCGACCGCGAAAGCGCGCTGAATGTGAGCGAACCGCCTCGTTCGCGAACCGGTTCTGCGGTGCCTTGCCATAAACGGCATTCGGCAGCGTCTACTTCTCCTTGGTGGGATGCATGTTTTCGCCAGCCATCGTCGGCTCCTTGCTCGAAGCCAAATCTATCTGGATGCACATGACGAGAAGGCAAGTTTCGGGTGGTGATCGGAGCCGCGAAGGACGATATTCACGATCAAGGAGATGGCCCGATGAACGCACAGACAGCTATTCTGAAGAAAGACATCACACCCGAAGGCGGTGACTACGAAGTTGTTCGGCGCGCGATCGAGAAGATCAGCCTTGACTATCGTGACCAGCCATCGCTCGAAATATTGGCCGAGGAAGTCGGCGAGACGCCGACCGGGTTGCAGAAGCTTTTCACCCGCTGGGCCGGCCTGTCGCCCAAGGCGTTTCTGCAGGCGGTCACGCTCGACCACGCGCGCAAACTGCTCGATTCCGGCATGCCGCTGCTCGAAGCCTCTTTCGAGGTCGGCATGTCAGGCCCTGGCCGGCTGCACGACCTTTTCGTCACCCACGAAGCGATGTCGCCGGGCGACTACAAGACGCGCGGCGCGGGGCTGACGATCCGCTACGGCTATCATATCTCGCCTTTCGGCATCGCCCTGATCATGGTCACAGACCGTGGGCTTGCCGGCCTTGCCTTCAGCGATGCCGGCGACGAGCGCGCGGCCTTCGCCGACATGTCCGGCCGCTGGCCGAACGCAAACTATGTCGAGGACATGGCCGCGACGGCGCCCTATGCGGCGCGCATCTTCGATCCGGCGCTGTGGCGCGCCGACCAGCCGCTACGCGTCGTCTTGATCGGCACCGACTTCCAGGTCCGCGTCTGGGAGGCCCTGCTGCGTATCCCGATGGGCAAGGCCTGCACCTATTCCTCGATCGCCGCCGGCATCGGCGCACCGAGCGCCAGCCGGGCGGTGGGTGCCGCGGTCGGCGCCAATCCGATGTCCTTCGTGGTGCCGTGTCACCGGGCTCTCGGCAAGTCCGGCGCGCTTACCGGCTACCACTGGGGCCTGACCCGCAAACGTGCCATCCTTGGCTGGGAAGCGGGACAGGTCGGATCCTGATAAAACGCCAATAGATTCGGGCCGGCAGCGCGGGTTCATCTCGCGCAGTCTGGCAAGCGGCGGCCTTACGGAGTAGCTTCCCGTAGTCAGCAGGGAGGCACCACTTGATAATCGTTGTCGGCTCGATCAACCTCGACCTTATCGCCAATGTCGACCGCTTGCCCGCACGTGGCGAGACGGTCCGTGGCTCCGGTTTCGCCACCGCACCCGGCGGCAAGGGCGCCAACCAGGCGCTGGCCGCCGCGCGCGCCGGCGCCAAGGTGCGTATGGTCGGCGCGGTCGGCAAGGACAATTTCGCCACCGAAGCGCTGGCGCTGTTGCGGGACGGCAAGATCGACCTGTCCGGTGTCGGTGAAACCTTCGCCTCGACCGGCACGGCCTTGATCATGGTCGCCGACGACGGCGAGAATGTCATTGCCGTGGTGCCGGGCGCCAATGATTCGGTCGTCACAGGCGACCTCTCCAAGGCTTTCATGAAGAAGGGCGATGTCGTGCTCCTGCAGCAGGAAATCCCGCTGCAGACTGTCGATGCAGCACTGGACGCAGCACGGGCGGCAGGCGCGGTTACCGTGCTCAACACGGCACCGTTCCGCGCAGAGGCGGCCGCCTTCCTCGCCAAGGCCGACTATGTCGTCGCCAACGAAACCGAATTCGACCTCTATGGCGAGGCGCTGTCGCTGAGCGGCCGCGATCGCCCGGCGCGGATGCGCGATTTCGCGGGGACGACCGGTCGCACAATCGTCGTCACGCTCGGCGGTGACGGCGTTCTGGCCGCCACGCCAGCCGATCTCCTGATGGTTCCGGCGCTGAACATCACCCCTGTCGATACCGTCGGCGCCGGCGACACGTTCTGCGGCTATTTCGCCGCCGGGCTGTCATCGGGCCTGCCGCTCGACCAGGCGCTCGCCCGTGCTGCAGCCGCTGGTTCGCTCGCTTGCCTGAAGCCCGGCGCCCAGCCGGCGATCCCGCTGGCGAAGGACGTCGAGGCGGCGCTCCAAAACCCGGAGGCCAGGTGAGAGCCATGCGTCCGGCCACAAACCACGCCGTGCCGCCTGCCGGCAATATCTGCCGCCTGTCCGCCGTGGATCTTGCCGAGGCGATCCGGCGCAGGCGGTTGTCGGTGCGCGAGGTGGCGACGGCATTCCTCGACCGGATCGACGCGGTAAACCCGCTGGTCAACGCCATCGTCTCGCTGCGCGACCGCGCCGACATCCTGCGCGAGGCCGACAGGGCGGACGCCCATCTGGCGCATGCAGGGCATGCCGGACCGCTGTTCGGCCTGCCGATCGCCATCAAGGATCTCGCGCAGACCAAGGGTCTCAGGACCAGCTTCGGCTCGCCGATCTTCGCCGATTTCGTGCCGCAGGAAGACGATTTCTTCGTCGAGCGCATCCGCAAGGCCGGCGCCATCATCATTGGCAAGACCAACGTTCCCGAATTCGGCCTGGGCTCCAACACCTACAACACGGTGTTCGGTTCGACACTCAATGCTTTCGACCCGGCCTTGACCGCCGGCGGTTCGAGCGGCGGCGCGGCGGTCGCACTGGCGCTCGACATGGTGCCTGTCGCCGACGGCAGCGACTTTGGCGGCTCGCTGCGCAACCCGGCCGCCTACAACAACGTCTATGGCTTCCGTCCGTCGCAGGGGCTTGTCCCGGCCGGCCCCGAGCTTGACGTCTTCCACGCACAGATGGGCGTCGAAGGACCGATGGGCCGCAGCGTGCGCGACATGGCGTTGCTGCTCGACGAGCAGGCTGGCTACGACCCTCGCGCGCCGCTCTCGCATCACAAACAGGGCTGCTTCCTGCAGGGGCTGCAAACGCCGACGGCCGGCGGCCGCATCGCCTGGCTCGGCGATCTCGGTGGTCATCTGCCGGTCGAACCCGGCATCCTTAGTCTTTGCGAGGCCGCTCTCGGCCGGTTCGCCGCGGCATCCTTTCAGACCGAAGCGCTGGTGCCGGATTTCGATTTCGAAGCGCTGTGGCAGGCCTTCGTGACGCTGCGCCAGGCGAGCAGCGGTTGTGCGCTCAAGGCGCATTACGACGATCCCTTGAAACGCGCTCTTCTGAAGCCGGAGGCCGTGTGGGAGGTGGAACAGGCGCTGCAACTCACGGCACCGCAGATCCACGCCGCCACGGTGAGGCGCTCGTCGTGGCATCGAACGTTGCTGTCACTCTTCGACCAATTCGACCTGATTGCGCTGCCGACTGCGCAGGTTTTTCCCTTTGATGTCGGTACTCCTTGGCCCAGGGAGGTGGCCGGGCGTGCCATGGACAGCTATCACCGCTGGATGCAGGTGTCAGCGCTCGCCACGCTGGGCGGCTGCCCGGCGGTCAACGTGCCGGCCGGCTTCGATGGCAGCGGCAGGCCGATGGGCATGCAATTGATCGGGCGGCCGCGCGGCGACATGGCCGTGCTGAAAGCGGCGGCAGCCTACGAGACGACGCTGCCGTGGCTGGCTGGAGCCTAAATCCAGATCAAGGTTGCCAGCGACATCTCTTGCCGGCTTGCACCCGCGTTACTGTCATGCATTGATCGCGGTCAGCCGTGTCGCAAAGCCGCATACTGTTGAGGAAACCATGTCGCTGGAACTCTATGCCACCTATCTCGTCGCCTGCCTTGTCATCATCCTGGTACCCGGACCGACGGTCACGCTGATCATCGCCAACAGCATCCGCCATGGCTCTCGCGCCGGCCTCGCCAACGTCGCCGGCACACAGGCCGGACTGGCGATCATGATCGCCATTGTCGGCATCGGATTGACCTCGCTGATCGCGGGAATGGGCCATTGGTTCGAATGGGTCAGGCTGATCGGTGCCGCCTATCTGATCTGGATGGGTGTGCAGATGTTCCGCTCCAAGGGCAAGCTGAACGCCGACGGATCGGCAAAGACACCGCGCGGCGGCTTCTTCCTGCAGGGCCTGCTGGTGGCGATCAGCAATCCCAAGACGCTGGTGTTCTTCGGCGCCTTCTTTCCGCAGTTCATCGCCCCTGACGGCAACCATGGGTTGCAGATCGGCGTGATGGGTCTCACCGCCATGATCTTTGCCGCCGTATCGGATTCGACCTACGCGCTGGCCGCCGGCCGCGCCGGACGCCTGCTTTCGGCCGGCCGCGTCAAGCTGCTGTCGCGGATAAGCGGCAGTTTTCTGGTCGGCGGCGGCCTGTGGCTGGCATTTTCAAAAGCGAAGTGAGCGGCACTCTTTTCCTTCTCCCCTCGTGGCCGCCCACGGGTCTTGCCTCCGGCAAGCCCGAGGACAGGCTCCGCGGACGGATGAGGGGTGTTCCAGCTTGGCACCAACAGCGCTCCGGCCAACACCCTCAACCGTCTCGGCGGTGCACGCAGGTCCCCCGCCCGGGGCGAGTCACGGGCCTCGCCCGCCCTTCGGGCCACAAGGCCCCACAAGGGGAGAGGGAAGCAGCCCTAAAGCCGGCCCAGCCTTTCCAGCAGCAGCGCGAACAACGCATCGTGGTCGATGTCGCGCATCACCATGGCGTTGCTCGGCCGTTTGGTCACGCCCCACCAGTCAATCACGGTCATGCCCATGGTGAGTTCCGAGGCGGTTTCCACAGCGACGTTGCAGTTGCGGCCCCTGAACAGCTCGGGTTTCAACAGATAGGCGATGACGCAAGGGTCATGCAGCGGACCGCCGTCGGTGCCGTATTTCGCTTCGTCGAATCGTTCGAAGAATTCCAGCATCTCCGCCGTGGCCGTGCCGACCCTGGTGCCGAGCTTGCGGTAGGCTTGGGTGCGCTTGGCCGTGGTCAGCGCCTTGTGGGTGACGTCGAGCGGCATCATGACGATCGGAATGCCGGATTTGAATACGACATCGGCGGCATGCGGGTCGACATAGATGTTGAATTCGGAGGTCGGGGTGACGTTGCCGCCTTCGAAGAAGCCGCCGCCCATCAGCACGATTTCCTTGATGCGCGGCGCGATCTTCGGCTCGCGGATCAGCGCCAGCGCTATGTTGGTGAGCGGACCGAGCGCGCACAGGGTGATCGTGCCGCTCTCTTCCTTCATCAGCGTCTCGACGATGAAATCGACCGCGTACTTGTCCTGCAGCTCCATGGTTGGTTCGGGCAATTGCGGTCCGTTGAGCCCGGTCTCGCCGTGCACCTCCTCGGCGGTTACCAGTTCGCGCGCCAGCGGCCGGATGGCGCCGGCATAGACCTTGATGTCGGGCCGGCCGGCCAGCTCGCAGATCTTGCGTGCATTCTTTTCGGTGAGCCTCAGCGGCACGTTGCCGGCGACGGCGGTCATGCCGACGATCTCCAGCTCGGCGCTGCCGAGCGCCAGCAATATGGCGACGGCATCGTCCTGGCCGGGATCCGTGTCGATGATGATCTTGCGGGATTGGGGCATTTCAATTCCTTTTTAGGGAGTCTTTTTGGGCGGGGATTTTGACGGCTTGAACTCGACCGCCGGGCGGACCATATCAAGACCATCGGGAAAAATGCCATACGGGTTTTTCCAGTTTATGTCGCTCTTGAGAGGACAGTGTAACATGAGCCGAATGACGCCTTTTTCCAGCCCGCTTCTCCTGGGTTTCGACGCCATGGAAAAGACCCTGGAGCGTCTGGCGAAGTCGGGTGACAGCTACCCTCCCTACAACATCGAGCGCCTCAGCGGTGCCGACGGCAAGGCCGAAAGGCTGCGTATCACGCTCGCTGTCGCCGGTTTCGCCGAAAACGATCTCGATGTGACCACGGAGGAGAACCAGTTGGTCGTGCGCGGCCGTCAGAACGATGACACCGAGCGCGAATTTCTGCACCGCGGCATTGCCGCGCGCCAGTTCCAGCGCTGTTTCGTGCTGGCCGACGGCATGCGGGTGATCGCGGCGGAGCTGAAGAACGGTCTTTTGTCGATCGATCTCGATCGGCCCGAGTCCGAACGGCTGGTACGGAAAATAAACATATCGGTGAAAGACTGATTTTTACCGATTGCTCTCATGCGAGGCGGCCTTGAACGGGGTCCTCGCAGCACGGAGGCTTAAATGACCAGAACTGACGAAAATCTTATCATGACCAGCGGCGAGTTCGCCCATCTCGGCGAAGGCTCGGTCGCCTATCTCAGGAAAATCTCGAGCGACGATCTGCGCGGCCGTTTCCCAGGCCTCGGCGAAATCGCGCCCGGGCTGGAACTGTGGGCCCTGTTTGCCGCCAACGGTCAGCCGATCCTGCTTTCCGACGCTCGCGAGCGGGCGCTGGCTGGCGCCCTGGAAAACGACCTGACCCCCGTCGCGATCCACTAAGTCGCCATCCACTAACAAGACGGCGCAGCGATCTGGTTAGAACGGACAGGGCCGCTCGCGGCGGCCCTTTAACCGAACTGATCGAAAAAACTCAGGCCGCGTGCGAGGCTTGTGTATCCGATAACAGCGCATGGATCGCGGCGGCGTCGCGGGTGCCCCTGATCTTGGCCACCGTGTCGGCGTCGCGCAGCACCCGCGCGATGCGCGACAGCGCCTTGAGATGGTCGGCGCCGGCGCCTTCGGGCGCCAAAAGCAGGAACACCAGATCGACCGGCTGGTCGTCCAGCGCCTCGAAATCGACCGGCGTCTCCAGCCGGGCGAAAACCCCGGCGATCCGCTTCACCCCGGCTAGCTTGCCATGCGGAATGGCAATGCCGTTGCCGACACCGGTCGAGCCCAGCCGTTCACGCTGCAGGATGGTGTCGAACACCTCCCGTTCCGGAATGCCGGCAATCGCCGCCGCCCTTTCGGACAGCATTTGCAGCAGTTGCTTCTTGGAGTTCGCCTTCAACGCCGGCAAGATTGCCGGAACGTTGATAAGATCGCTCAGGTCCATACTTGAAATCCCTTGTTCGCCTGCCGTCGCCAGCCCTCACTCTCGCGTGCGGCTGGTGCCTTATCCCAGTGCGGCCTTGGCCGTCAGCCCGCTGCGGCCTTGGCCGTCAGCCCTGCGCGACCTTGGTCGTAGACGGGTCGATCCAGCCGATGTTTCCGTCCGGCCGACGATAGACGATATTGAGATGCTCGTTTCCGGCGTTGCGGAAGACGAGGACCGGGCTGTCCTTGGTGTCGAGTTCGATCACGGCTGACGCCACCGACATGGTCCGCAGCGTCATGGTTGATTCGGCGACGATGGCTGGCGCGAAATTCTCCGGCATTTCCTCGTCATCGTCGGCAAGCGGCGCCATCACCGTATAGGCGACGTCGGTGGGTTCGCCATTGGCGTTGCCTGAATTATGCGACTTCAGCCGACGCTTGTAGCGGCGAAGGCGGGTCTCGAGGCGATCCGCCGCCGCCTCGAAAGCGAGCGTCGGGTCCTGCGCTTCACCGGTCGCCTGCAGCGAAGCGCCGGAATCCAGCCGGATCATGCAATCGGCCGTGTAGCGCGATCCCGATTTGACGACTACAATTTGCCCTGAAAAGCCCCGATCGAAATATTTCCCGATCACCTCTCCGACACGGTCGTTGATGCGCGTACGGAACGCATCGCCGATATCCATGTGTTTTCCTGATATGCGCAGCGTCATCTGAATACTGACCTTCCTTGCTCAGGCTTCAAACTGTCCCGAGTTTATACCCGTGGTCTGAGCGCACAAGCTTTGCGGCGTCACTTGCGCCGATTTTAAATCCGAACTTTTCCGATTGATCACAAGCCGCCTTCTTGACCGTCCCGTGGCCAACGTCGTGACGGACCATCCGCATGCGGGCAGTAGCCCGTCCCATGCGGGCGGGCTTCTAGCCACTTCATTGCGGCTTGTCAATGAAGTGCGAAAGCTGTCGAAAATTCAGTCGGAGATCAACGTCCGGCGCTGGCCAAAGCGCGTTTTTCACGCCGCCGCTGCACCGACGAGGGAATATTCATGCCCTCCCGATACTTGGCGACCGTGCGCCTGGCGATATCGACGCCGCTTTCCCGCAACATATCCACAATCGCGTCGTCGGAAAGCACGTCGGCAGGTTTCTCCTCGTCGATCAACTGCTTGATGCGGTCGCGCACCGCTTCAGACGAATGCGCGTCACCGCCACCCGACGAAGCGATCGAGGCGGTGAAGAAATAGCGCAGTTCGAACACGCCGCGCGGCGTCAGCATGTATTTGTTGGCGGTGACCCGGCTGACGGTCGATTCGTGCATGCCGATGGCGTCGGCCACCGTGCGCAGGTTGAGCGGCCTCAGGTGACGCACGCCATGGACGAGGAAGGCGTCCTGCTGGCGCACGATTTCTGAGGCAACCTTGAGGATAGTCTTCGCCCGCTGATCGAGGCTGCGCGTCAGCCAATTGGCGTTTTGCAGGCACTCCGCCAGGAAATCCTTTTCCGTCTGATTTTTCGCATGCGGCGAAACCCGAGCGAAATAGATATGGTCGACCAGCACGCGCGGCAGCGTTTCGGGGTTGAGTTCGATCACCCAGCTCCCGTCATTGGCCGCACGCACTTCGACATCGGCGATGATCGCGTCGCTGGCGCCGCCCGAAAACGCCATCCCCGGGCGCGGATCGAGCGCACGTATCTCGGCCAGCATGTCGAGCAGATCTTCCTCATCGACCCCACAAATCCGTTTCAGGGTCTGGAAATCGCGCCGGGCCAGGAGTTCGAGATTGGCAATCAAAGCCTTCATCGCAGGGTCGAACCGGTCGCGGACGGCAAGCTGCAGCGACAGGCATTCGGCAAGGTCGCGGGCAAAGATGCCGGTGGGCTCGAATGTCTGGCAGACCGCGAGCGCATTTGCCACCGCCGCTCTGTCGGTGCCGAGACGGGCGGCGATCTCAGCCATGTCGGCGCGCATGTAGCCAGCCTCGTCGAGGCCATCGGCCAGTTCGCTGGCGATCAGGCGTGCTGCCGGGTCGGCGAAGGCAAGCGCGACCTGCTCGGCGACATGCTCGCGCAGCGTGATGGCTCCGGCCGCCATGTCTCCGACGTCAAAACCGTCGGAAGCGGATGCGGAACCGTTGCCGGATGCCGATTTCCACTGGGCCGTCAGGTCGGGACCGAGCCGCTCGCTGGTGCCGGGGTCGTCGGGAAACAGGTTTTCCAGCGAAGTATCGAGCTTTTCCGAGATCGCCTCGGCGCTCCACGCCGTGTCCTTCTCGAACCAGTCGCCGGCGGTGGCCGTTTCCGGCGCGGCATCGATCTTCTGCGCCTGGTCGCTGACGGCATCGTCTTGCGGCTCGGCGCGCTCGAGCAAAGGATTGCGCTCGATCTCGTCGTCGATGAAGCGTTCCAGCTCGATGTGGGTGAACTGCAGCAGCCGTATCGACTGCATGAGTTGCGGCGTCATCACCAGCGACTGGGACTGTCGTAGCTGTAGTTTTGCCGCCAACGCCATGGTTCGGTTCAAACGCCCTGTCTACGCATCGGACTGCCGGAAGGAGTTCGGCATAGAAACTGGCCCGGCTTTTGCTTGTCAAGGCGACGGCGATCAAAACTCGCCTGTCCGTGCGTATTCCGACGAGAAATCGAAGAACAAGCTCTGTCTCGCGTCAAAAACCGCGTCTGGACAGAAATTTTCACGCTTAGAGTGTAAACCCCTCACCGAGATAAAGCCGCCGCACATCCGGGTTTGCAACCACTTCGTCGGCCCGGCCATGGGTCAACACCTGGCCGGCATGGATGATGTAGGCGCGGTCGATCAGGCCGAGCGTCTCGCGGACATTGTGATCGGTGATGAGCACGCCGATGCCGCGCGCCGTCAGATGGCGCACGAGTTGCTGGATGTCGGCGACGGCGATCGGATCGATGCCGGCGAAAGGCTCGTCGAGCAGCATGTATGCGGGGCGGGTCGCCAGGGCGCGCGCGATTTCAAGGCGCCGCCGCTCGCCGCCGGAAAGCGACAGCGACGGGGCCTTGCGCAGATGGCTGATGTGAAACTCCTCGAGCAGTTCGTCGAGAATGCGTTCGCGCTCCTTGCGGCTCTTCTCGACCACTTCGAGCACGGCACGGATGTTTTGCTCGACGCTCAAGCCGCGAAAGATCGACGCCTCCTGCGGAAGGTAGCCGATGCCAAGGCGGGCGCGGCGGTACATCGGCATAGAGGTGACATCGAAGCCGTCGATTTCGATCGTGCCTTCGTCGACCGGCACCAGGCCGGTGACCATGTAGAAGCAGGTGGTCTTGCCGGCGCCGTTAGGGCCGAGCAGCCCGACCGCCTCACCGGCGCGCACGCCGATCGTCACGCCACTGACGACTTTGCGGCCCTTGTAGCTTTTGGTCAGCCCTTTGGCGATCAGGGTTCCCTTGAATTTTACCTGATCGAGGCTAATCGCGGCCGGTGCCGCAAGTTTGCTGGCGGCGCGTCCTGGAAGACGCGCCAACAGCGATGCTACGTCGACCATCAGGGGTTCGCCGCTCCCGACTTCGGCGGCGTGATCGACATCATGACGCGTCCACCGCCGCAGGGGTCGACCTGGGCCAGACCGCTCTTCATCTGCACGGTCAGCTTGCAGCCGACCAGTACATTGTCGCCTTGCGAGAGCACGACTTTGCTGCCTGAAAGCACCAGCACTTCCGTCTTCATGTCGAAGGTGCCGCTGTCGCCCGTGGCGACCTGGTCGTCCGATTTGATATAGACCTTGTTGGCGACCTCCAGACGGTCAATGTCGGCCGAGCCGGTCATCGCGGCACCCGAGGCCTGCTCACCCTTGGCGGCAGCGTCCGGGTCCTTGACGTAATAGACCGTCATCTTGCCGGCCTTGAGCAAGGTCGGACCCTGGACGACGTTTACATTGCCTGTGAACACCGCGACGCTGTCCGCCTGACGGACCTCGAGCTTGTCGCTTTCGATCTGGATGGGCTTGTCCCCGGACAGTTTGAGGCCCGACAGCTGGCTGGTGGTCCTGGACTGCGCCAGAGCCGGCGCCGCCCCCAAAGCCAGCCCCAAAGCCAGCCCAACAGCCGGCAACGCCGAAGCCGCGGCCACGAGCCGTGTCGAACTACTGAACCGCATTGGATTCTCCGCTCATTGCCTCTGCCGCCTTCAAGCTGGCGGGATCGATGTTGACACGCACTCTGTTCTCGAAAACCACGATCTTGCCGTTGTCCTGGACAGACATCGAATCCGCGGTAATCCGCGACCCGCCACGGCTGACGTCGACCGGATCGTTCGTCTTCATAGTGCCTTTGCCCATGTCGAGAAAGACCGATTTGAACTTTGCCGCCAGGCCATCTGTGGTGGTTATGGTGACATCGCTGGTCAGGCTCATCGTGTTGCCATCGCGATTGAAGCTACCGTGCGGGGCATTGATGGCCGCCACATTGTCGGTTGATATCGGCAGCTTGGCGTCGATGCCTTCCAGATTGATGATGCCTTGCTGGCTCACGTCCTGTATGGCGCGTAAAGCCGTCATGGAATAGGGCAGTTTCTGCTTGGTGAACCCGTTGAGCTTGGGGTTGGCCATCACCAGCTTGCCATTGGCGAACGCGCTGGCGTCGGCCTGGACCTGGATTGAGCCAGGTGCCACGAGATAGGAATAGACTGGGACGGCGACCGCGATCGCGGCAGCGGCCAGCGGCACCGCCAGCTTCAAGATACGCACGCGGCGCGAATGGCGCTGGGCGATGCCGAAGGCGTCGACTCGCGCCGGGCCTACGTCCGGGGAAGCCAACTCCGTCTCGGTGTTGGTCGGTTCGATCGGTCGCGCTAACATAACTGCTTTCTTCTAAACCCCTGCCGCCAAGCACCCCTATAGGTGGGATGCCGGCGCCCTCAAGCAAGCACAAGCGGAGGAAAACCGCAAAAGTGTGACGGTTGCTGTTGCACAAACGAAAATGAAACCGGCACAACTTGCACGTCATACCAGATACGGGCCGACAGCGTTAGGGGCTGTGGATTGGTCTTTTATGTTCTCTCGAAACGCCGTCTCGCCAACGTCGAGACCTTGTCTTTGGCGCAAGCTCGTCAGGAATCGGTAGCCGGGCGCGGGCGGTTGCTTTAAAAGCATCTGCTCCCACCGACTATGAGGCTGACCATGGTACTGAGAGCCGACGACCTGATCGACCGCCGCCGCTTGCGCCGCAAGCTGACATTCTGGCGCGTTGCAGCGCTTGTTGTCGCAGCAGCCGGGCTGATTGCCTTTTCGACCTGGATTTACGGCGATGACTTCACTGGCGCGGCGATCGACCATATCGCCAAGGTCAAGATCGAGGGCACCATCACCGAAGACGACGACCTGATCAAGCAACTGGACGCCATCCGTCAATCCTCGAGGGTGAAAGCTGTAATCCTGTCGATCGATTCACCTGGCGGCACCACCGTCGGCGGCGAATCGATCTACGAGGCAGTGCGCAAGCTGGCCGCCGAGAAGCCGGTAGTGGCCCAGGTCGGCACGCTGGCCGCATCGGCGGGCTATATGATCGCCACCGCGACCGATCATATCGTCGCGCGCAAATCGTCGATTGTCGGCTCGATAGGCGTGCTGATCCAGTATCCGGACGTCAGCGGCCTTATGAACAAACTCGGCGTCAAGCTCGAGGAAGTGAAATCCTCGCCGTTGAAGGCTTCGCCATCGCCTTTCAAGCCGACCAATGACGACGAGCGCACCATGGTCCGCAAGCTCATCCTCGACAGCTACGACTGGTTCGTCGGCATCGTCGCCGAACGCCGCAAGATGACCAAACCGGAGGCGCTGGCGCTGGCCGACGGATCGATCTTCACCGGCCGGCAGGCCGTTGCCAACAAATTGGTCGACGCGGTCGGCGGCGAGACCGAAGCGATCGACTGGCTCGCAACCAAGGGCATCGACGCCAAGCTCAAGGTGGTGGAGTGGAAGGACGCGGAAAGCGGCGGCTTCCTGTTCTCGAAGGCGATGGCACGAACCATCGGCAGTGCGCTCGGCCTGCCCGACTATGGCGGCGACATCATTCACGAACTTGGTGCCGATCGCTTGTTTCTTGACGGTCTGGTTTCCGTCTGGCACCCTTGAGACGAGTGAAAAAAGCAAATAAAATCATCCTCATAATTTGACCGCAGTGTTTTCACGGGGAGCCTTCTCATGATCAAATCCGAACTTGTGCAGATCATCGCCACACGCAACCCGCACCTTTTCCTGCGTGACGTCGAAAACATTGTCGGCGCGATTTTCGACGAGATCACCGACGCGCTCGCCGAAGGCAACCGGGTCGAGCTGCGCGGTTTCGGCGCTTTCTCGGTGAAAAACCGCCCCGCCCGCACCGGCCGCAATCCGCGTACCGGCGAATCCGTCGAGGTCGAGGAGAAATGGGTGCCGTTCTTCAAGACCGGCAAGGAATTGCGTGAAAGGCTGAACAGCGGCAAATAAGCGCCGCGCGGGCTCATGCGCCATGCCGGCCTTTTCAGGAGGCCCGGCCTTTGGTAGAGCGCGCCTTCGACAGGAAATTCTATGTTCAATCGTTTCATGCTCATCGTGGTCTTCGTGCCGCTGGCCGTCATTCTGATTGCGCTGGCGGTCGCCAACCGCGATCCGGTTGCCTTCACCCTGGACCCATTCAACCCCGGCAATCCGGCGCTGACGATGACGCTGCCGCTTTTCATCTTCCTGTTCGTGGCCCTCGCCATCGGCATGATCGTCGGCAGCCTGGCGACCTGGATCAAGCAGGGCCGCTATCGCAAGCTGGCGCGCCAGCGCGGCGTCGAGGCCGAGAACTTGCGCCAGGCGGTCAGCCGGGCACCGGCCGCGCAACAAGGCCCCTCCTTGCCGAAGCCGACGGGCTGAGCCGGAACCGCCGCGCGTCCTTTTTGGGCGCGCAAAGGACGCTGTACCATTTTTGATTGCGCATGATCTTTGCAGAAAATCGCTTCTGATTTCGCGGTCATGCGTCAGGCGTATTTCTCTCGACGGAGTTTCTTATGTTGAGCATTTCGGCGGCCGAGGTCGATCAGGCGCTGACCTTTCCCGGCCTGGTCGAAACGCTGCGCGCGGCTTTTCGCGATGGCGCGGTACAGCCGGTCAGGCACCACCATACGGTCGAACGGCCCGACGGCGCGGCCTCGACCCTGCTCCTGATGCCGGCCTGGACCGACTTCAATGCCGCCGGCTCGTCGGCAGGCGGCCATATCGGTGTCAAGATCGTCACCGTGTCGCCCGACAACAACGCCGTGGGCAAACCCGCTGTGATGGGGCTTTACCTCCTGCTCGACGGTGCGACCGGCGAGCCTGAAGCCATGATCGACGGCCAGCGGCTGACGCAGTGGCGCACGGCCTGCGCCTCGGCGCTGGCAGCCTCCTATCTGGCCCGCGAGGACGCTTCGCGGTTGCTGGTGGTCGGCGCCGGCGCGCTGTCGCCGTTCCTCGCCAGGGCGCATTGCGCGGTGCGGCCGATCACCGTCATCCGCATCTGGAACCGCACGCCGGCCAATGCCGAAAAGGTTGCGGCGGAATTGCGCGCCGAGGGCTTTGCGGCCACCGCCGCGAGCGATCTCGACGCCGAACTCGGCCAGGCCGACATCGTTTCGTCGGCGACGATCACGACCACGCCGCTGATCAAGGGCGCGCTGTTGAAGCCGGGGACCCATGTCGATCTGGTCGGCGGCTTCACGCCGGCCATGCGCGAAAGCGACGACGATGCGATTGCGCGCGCCCGCGTCTACGTCGACACCCGGGCCGGCGCCACCAAGGAAGCGGGCGACATCGTCCAGCCGCTGGCCTCGGGCGTGCTGGAGGCGCAAGCCATCGTCGCCGACCTGCATGAATTGGCACGCGACCAGAAGAAGGGCCGGCAGAGCCCCGGTGAGATCACGCTGTTCAAATCGGTCGGCGCAGCCCTCGAAGACCTCGCCGCCGGCATTGCGGTGTACAAGGCGCGGAGTAGGGTAGTAGGCAGTAGGCAGTAGGCAGTAGGCAGTAGGGGAGCCGTACAAATCGAGCGGCTTCGTGCAAGCCATGCTTTCCCTATTCACTTACTCACCTACTGCCTACTGCCTTACTCCCTTCCCTTCGGAACGTCTCCGGCGTCACCCCGTTGTTCGGGCGTTATGGAGATACGCGGGTTCCTGTTGTTCTGGTCCATCTTGGCCGCCGTTGTCGCGGCGCTCAGCCTTGGACCATCCTTCGCCCATGTCCTGGAATCAGCTCCTCGGCTGACGAAATGGTCGCCTTCTCTCTGGCGCGAGACGACTGTCTTCAACGCCCAGTTCCAGCTGTTTGCCGTCATTGGCGCGCCACTGGACCTGGCCGCGATCGGCTGTCCGGGACTGCTCGCTTGGATGCTGCGCAATGACCGTCCAGCGTTCTGGTATGCGTTGGCCGCTGCCGTGATCTATGCGGTGTCTCTTGCGATGTGGTTTGCTCTCGTCAAGCCGGCGAACGATATTCTGGCCACTTGGGTGCCTGGCCCGATTCCGGAGAATTTCGAAGCGATCCGGCTGCGCTGGGAAACAGGCCATATGATCGTCGCCGGCTTCAAGGCCGTCGGTTTCGTATCGCTGGTTGCCGCCCTGCTCTTCATCAAGCGCGGCTGACCGGTTCGGAAATGTCCGGCGACTGCGTTTGTTGCGCCGGTGAATGTGCTGTGGCAGAAGCGGGCCACGTCGCCCCAGGAGATGCTCTTCCTTGAAACCTTTTCGCGACAAACGCCGCGACAGCCGCTCGCATCAGCTCGCAAAGGGCGGGGCGGAACCGCGCGCAACCGGCGCATCGGGCAACCGCACCGAGCCGATAGCCGCGCCGCGCGTCCTTTCCCGCCGCGACGGCGCCCTGCCCGCCGAACACCTGCCGCTGATCCTCGAAGTCGCGCCCAACGCCGACTACGCGTTGCTCGACAGCGGTGCCGGACAGAAGCTCGAGCAGTACGGCCCCTATCGCATCGTTCGGCCTGAAGGCCAGGCGATCTGGCAAAAAGCGTTGCCGGCCAAAGACTGGGACCGCGCCGACGCCATTTTCACCGGCGACACCGACGAGGAAGGCATCGGCCGCTGGCGTTTCCCCAGGACGCCGCTCGGCGAAACCTGGCCAATGAAGCATGACGGCATCGATTATCTCGGCCGCTTCACCTCGTTTCGCCATGTCGGCGTGTTCCCCGAGCAGGCCTCGCACTGGGATCACATGGCCGGGCTGATCGCGGCGGCGAAGCGGCCGGTCAAAGTGCTGAATCTGTTCGGCTATACCGGCCTTGCCTCGCTGGTGGCGGCGCGCGCCGGCGCCGAGGTCACCCATGTCGATGCTTCCAAGAAGGCGATCGGCTGGGCCAGGGAGAACCAGGAGATGGCGGGCCTGTCGCAAAAGCCGATCCGTTGGATCGTCGACGACGCCCTAAAATTCGCCGAGCGCGAGGAGCGCCGAGGCAGCCGTTACGACATCGTCCTGTTCGATCCGCCCGCCTATGGCCGTGGCCCCAGGGGCGAGGTCTGGCAATTGTTCGAGGATCTGCCGGCTCTGACCGACCTCTGCCGCTCGGTCCTGACGCCGAAGCCGCTCGCTGTCGTGCTGACCGCCTATTCGATCCGCGCTTCCTTCTTCGCCATCCATGCCTTGATGCGCGACACTTTTGCC
Organism: Mesorhizobium sp. WSM4814; assembly: GCF_055811595.1. NCBI lineage: Bacteria > Pseudomonadati > Pseudomonadota > Alphaproteobacteria > Hyphomicrobiales > Phyllobacteriaceae > Mesorhizobium > Mesorhizobium sp. WSM4814. The sequence continues at coordinate 57,550 of NZ_JBVVQT010000015.1, read as the reverse complement.
GGCATGGGCGGCACGGTCGAATCCGGCGAACTGATTATCCGCGAGAAATCCGCCGGCCGGGCGCTGTCCACCTCGCTGTTTTCGCGCTGGGTGGCCTGAATGAGCGAGCGGCACGCCGGCGCGCCAGGGCAGGTGAAGGAAGTCACCAGCCTTGCCAATCCGTTGATCAAGGACATCAAGGCGCTCTCGCTGAAGAAATACCGCGACCAGCAGAACGCATTCATGGCCGAGGGGCTGAAGCTGGTCATCGACGCGCTCGACCTCGGCTGGTCGATCCGGACGCTGGTCTTCGCCAAAGCCGGACGCGGCAACGCGGCGGTCGAAAAGGTCGCGGCACGCACGGTTGCCGCCGGCGGCACCGTGCTCGAAGTTTCGGAAAAAGTGCTCGTCGCCATCACGCGCCGCGACAACCCGCAAATGGTGGTCGGCGTCTTTTCGCAAAAGTTCCTGCCGCTGAAGGACATCCGCGCTCAAGACGGCGATGTCTGGGTGGCGCTCGACCGCGTGCGCGATCCCGGCAATCTCGGTACCGTCATCCGCACCGTCGATGCCGTTGGCGCCAAGGGCATCATCCTGGTCGGCGAGACCACCGATCCTTTTTCCGTCGAGACCGTGCGCGCCACGATGGGCTCGATCTTCGCCGTGCCGGTCGCCAAGGCGACGCCGGAAGCCTTCCTTGCGTGGCGAAAAAGCTTTCCTGGCCTGGTTGCCGGCACACATCTGAAGGGTGCGGTCGATTACCGTTCGGTCGACTTTTCCAAAGGCCCGGTGCTGCTGATGATGGGCAACGAACAGCAGGGCCTGCCCGAAAGCCTGGCCGAAAGCTGCGACAGATTGCTGCGGATTCCACAGTCTGGTCGGGCCGATTCGCTCAATCTCGCGGTGGCCACCGGCATCATGCTGTTCGAGGTCCGGCGCCGCGCGCTGAAACTTGCCCCGGAGGGCGCCTGACCGTGACATCCCGAACGGTGAAAGCCCCAACGGCAAAATCCTGGTTGCCCTACGTCGTGCTGGTCGCCGCCGCGGTGACGCTCGACCAGTGGGTGAAATATCTGGTCGAGACCGGCCTCCCTTTTCAGGAAAAGGTCGATCTTGTCCCGTTCCTGGCATTGTATCGCACCTACAACACCGGCATCGCCTTCTCGATGTTTTCGTCCTTCGGTGACACCGGCCTGGTGGTCATCGCCGCTTTTGTCGTCGCTTTCGTGCTCTATCTCGCGGCCCGCACTCCGCCCGGCCACGTGCTTACCCGCATCGGCTTTGCGCTGATCGTCGGCGGCGCGCTCGGCAATCTGTTCGACCGCGTTACCTATGGTCACGTGATCGACTACATCCTGTTTCACACCCCAATATGGTCCTTCGCCATCTTCAACCTCGCCGACGCCTTCATCGCAGTCGGCGCGGTGGTGGTCGTCCTCGACGAACTCATTGGTTGGCGGCGTGAGGCCAAGCCCTCAAGCGATTGACCTGGCCTTCTGCCGCCATACAGTGTCCCATTCAAGAAGCCCGAGGAGAAGACATGCCCGAAACCTTCAAAGCCATCCTCGTTTCGCGCGACGCCGAGAAGAAGCAGTCGGTCGCGATCACCGACCTTACCGAAGCCGACCTGATGGAAGGCGATGTCACCGTCGCCGTCGAGGCGACGACGGTGAACTACAAGGACGGCCTCGCCATATCCGGCAAGGCGCCGGTGATCCGCCGCTGGCCGCTGGTGCCGGGCATTGATTTCGCCGGCACCGTCATCTCGTCCTCCCATGCCGACTGGCGCACGGGGGACAAGGTCATATTGAACGGCTGGGGTGTCGGCGAGACGCATTTTGGCGCCTATGCCGAGCGCGCCCGTGTCAAGGGCGACTGGCTGGTGCCGCTGCCCCAGGGCATGAGCCTGCATGATGCGATGGCGGTCGGCACGGCAGGTTACACCGCCATGCTTTGCGTTATCGCGCTGGAACGGCACGGCATCGTGCCGGAACGCGGCCCCATCGTGGTGACGGGCGCGGCCGGCGGCGTCGGCTCGGTCGCGGTTTCGATTCTGTCCAGCCTCGGCTATCACGTCGTCGCCTCGACCGGCCGCAGCGCTGAAAGTTCCTACCTGACCGACCTGGGTGCTTCGGAGGTGATATCGCGCGACGAGCTTGCCCAGCCGGCAAAGCCGCTCGCCAAGGAACGCTGGGCCGGCGGCGTCGACGCGGTCGGCAGTCACACCCTGGCCAATGTCCTTTCGATGACCTCCTATGGCGGCGCCGTCGCCGCCTGCGGCCTGGCCGGCGGCATGGATCTGCCGACGAGCGTCGCCCCGTTCATCCTGCGCGGCGTTTGTCTGCTCGGCATCGATTCGGTGATGGCGCCAAAAACGGTCCGCATGGAGGCGTGGCGCCGCATCGGCACGGACCTCGACCTCCAGAAGCTCGCCAACCTGTCCACGACCATCGGCTTCGATGGCATCATCGACGCCGCGCACGATATCGTCGAGGGCAAGGTCCGCGGTCGCTTGGTGGTGGACATGTGAGCTCTTCCTTCTCCGATTTTTAATGCATGTCGAGCAAAAAGCATGCCCTCGGGCCTGCAGCGGTTTGCGATAACGGCATGCATAAAAACAGTAACCTGAAGCGCCTCGCATGAGGCCGGCCAAACGCGACGCGCTTCAGGAGCGGAGAGGCAAAAAACGCGCGACCGCTAAAATTCGAACGATCCGCGGCAATTTTCCATAATCTCTGTCTGGCAAGGGTTTCCGCATGGTCACGGAATCCGGCATCAGAGAAACAGAGAGCGCCGAAAACGTCGACGGGATCGGCCCGGAGGCGCCAAGCCGGCAGCATATCGCGGCGCCGCCACTGGCGCCTGAATTGCCCGCCGCCAATCGCGAAGGCCTGCCGTTCCTGATGCTCGTCGCCATCGTCGTGCTGGCGGGCCTGTCGCATCTGACCGGCGCGCCGATCTTCATCACCGTCGGGCTTTTGTCGACTGGCATGGCAGGCCTTGCCGTGCATCTGCGTGCCAGGCGCACGGCGCGCCGCACGGTTGCGCTGCTTGGCGAGACCGCAGCGCGCAGCCGCGCCGAGGTTGAGAGCCTGGCCGACCGCGTGTGGGAGATGCAGGAGAGCGAGGAACGCTTTCGCGGGCTGATCGACGCGCTTGGCGATCTCGTCGTCCATCGCGACCGTGACGCCCACATCGTCTATGCCAACAAGGTTTTCGCCGAGCTTGTCGGAGCCGACCAGCGCGACCTTGCCGGCAAGGCCCTGGCCGACCTCGGCATCGACGTCGGCATCGTTCCCGATGCCGCTTTTTCCGACCATGAATGCCTGAGCTCCACCGACGTCGCCATTAGAACACCGAGCGGCCCGCGCTGGTTCTCATGGATCGAACTGTCCGTGCGCGACAAGGAGAGCGGCGCTGTCTCGCATCGCGCCATCGCCCGCGACATTACCGCCCGCAAGCACGCCGAAACGTCGCTGATCACCGCCCGCGAGCGAGCCGAATATGCAAGCCAGGCCAAATCGCGCTTCCTCGCCACCGTCAGCCACGAGATCCGCACGCCGATGAACGGCATCATGGGCATGGCCAAGCTGCTGGCGGACACCGGGCTCTCGCCGCAACAACGGACCTATGTCGGCGCCATCTCGACCTCGGCCAGCGCGCTGCTGGCGCTGATCGAGGACCTGCTCGACTATTCCAAGATCGAGGCAGGCCGCTTCGATCCCGAACCGCAGCCAATGTCGGTGCGCGAGATCGCCGACAACATCGTGGAACTCCTGGCGGCGCGTGCCTTCGCCAAGAACATCGGCCTTGGCTGCCATGTCGAACCCGACGTGCCGCAGATGATATCAGCCGATCCTGGAAGGGTCAGGCAGGTGCTGCTCAACCTCATCGGCAACGCCATCAAGTTCACCGACAGCGGCGGCGTGTTGGTGAGCATCGCTCGTGCCCGCACCGAAACCACCGACCGCATAGGCTTCACCGTCACCGACACCGGTCCCGGCCTGCACGAGGACGACTTGGAGCGCATCTTCGAGGAATTCGAACAGGCTGACGGCACGTCGACCCGCGCGCATGGCGGCGCCGGGCTCGGTCTTGCCATCTCCAGGCGCCTGGTGATCGCCATGGGCGGCACGATCTCGGTGTCGAGCCAGCTCGGCCAGGGTTCGGAATTCGTCTTCGAAATCCCTGCAATATCGGCCACCGAGCCGCCGCAGAGCCGTCGAGATGCGCTGTCAGGGCGGCGCGCCGTGATCCTGTCGAAGAACGCCATCGAGGCCGACGCCATCGCCCGCACCATCCGCGCCAATGGCGGCAAGGTCGATCTGGCCACCACCGCCGCCCAGGCAGCGTCCTTCGCCGAAGACTGCGACGCGCTTTTGGTCGATGCGGCCATGGAGGAAGGCGACGGCAGGTTGCTCAAACGCCTTCGCCAGAGCGGCTTTGCCGATTGCGAGGCGATCACACTGATCGCGCCAACCGACCGCGGCATGCTGGGCGAGTTCCGCGCCAGCGGCTACGCCACCTTTCTGGCAAGGCCGGTGCGTGGCGAAACGTTGCTTCGCGTGCTTTTGACCAGCAGCGTGCCTGCCCTCACCCAGCCGCAGCCGGAAAAGCGCGGCGCACCAACCGCCCGCGCCATTGGCGGCCGGCGGCGGGGCCTGTCCGTGCTGATCGCCGAGGATAACGACATCAACGCCATGCTTGCCCGTGCCACGCTGCTAAAGGCCGGGCATCGCGTGAAACTGGTCGGCAACGGCAAGGCCGCCGTCGAGGCCGTCACCGGCACCGACCACAAGTACCGCTTCGACGTGGTGCTGATGGACCTGCACATGCCTGTCATGGACGGGCTGGACGCGATCGCCGCCATCCGCCGGCACGAGGAGGAAACCGCCGTGTCGCCGGTTCCGATCATGGTGCTGTCGGCGGACAGTCAGGAAACGACCCGCCACGCAGTGCTCGCCCATGGCGCCAGCGGCTTCGTCACCAAGCCGCTCGACCCCGACGCGCTTGTCCATGCGGTCGAGGGTCACGTCGCCGCTTGATCCGCCGGCTGTCCTTGCCTGGCTTACCTGCAGAACATAGCCGGTTGAAGGGTTGACCAGCCGACGAAGTATTGCCGGCAGGGCCGTATCACGGTACTGTCACAATCCTGTTGCACATACGCCGTATCCCCGTGCCAAGAGGGATGGCTCGAAGGAGAATCACTCGTGCATACAGTTATGCCGGAATGTGACGCTCGGCCGAACGCCAGGGGTGCTTTGCTCACCGGGCGCAACGTCGATGCTGTCATAAAAGGCGAAGCGCTTGGCCGTATCGGCAACCTCGAAGTGCGGCTCGCACGCAACGAGGCCGAGATCGCCGCCGCGCAGGAAGTGCGCTACCGGGTGTTCTATGACGAGCTCGGCGCCAGGAAAACCCTGTTTCAGGTGCAGGACCGCCGCGACGCCGACCATTTTGATCCGCTCTGTGATCATCTGCTCGTCTTCGACACCTCGCTGTCCGGTCCCGAGCATCGCCGCATTGTCGGCACCTACCGCCTGTTGCGGCAGGAGATCGCGGCAGCGGCCGGCGGCTTCTATTCCGAGGGCGAGTTTGAGCTGACCAATCTTATCGCCCGCCATCCCGGCCAGCGTTTCCTCGAGCTCGGCCGCTCCTGCGTCTTGCCGGAATACCGCTCGAAGCGCACCATCGAGGCGCTCTGGCAAGGTATCTGGGCCTATATCAACCATTATGGGATCGGCGTGATGACCGGTTGCGCCTCGTTCCCCGGCACCGTGCCGGCGGCGCACGCCGAAGCGCTGACCTATCTCGCCCATCACTGCCGGACGAATTCGGCCTGGGACGTGCGCGCCGTCGCCGGCCGCTACTGTTCCATGGATTTGATGCCGATCGAGGCGGTCAACGCCAAGGCCGCGATCGCGGCGATGCCACCGCTGGTCAAGGGCTATCTGCGCGTCGGCGCGCGCATCGGCGACGGCTGCGTCATCGACCGCGAATTCTCGACGGTCGACGTGTTCGTGGTGATGCCGGTCAAGGAGATCGGCGCCCGCTACGTCAGCTATTATGGCGGGGAAGCCCAGCGCTTCGCCGCCTGAGATTCCAATGAGTAGCGAATAGGGAGTAGCGAGTAGCGGGAGTTTCGCTGCGGATCGTTGTCCCCAGTCGCTACTCGCCCTCATTTCACGGAATATCTTCCGGCCGCCGGCCGGGCCGGCTCTTGTAGGACGGAAAGGCCCAGCCGAACTTAAGCGCGCCGCCACGCACGCAGAAAGCGGCTATGAAGCCCACCAGGCCCGAGGCGAGCGGCGGCAGTCCGGCGAGATCGCCTGTTGTAAACAGGATGGCGCCCGCAAGGGCGGCGGTGACATAGATTTCTGGTCTCAAGAGCACCGAAGCCTCACCGGCCAGCAGGTCGCGCAAGATCCCGCCGAACGTGGCGGTGAGCACGCCGGTAACAACGGACACGACCGGCGAGCCGGTGATGGCCAGGCCCTTGGCGGCACCCATCACCGAAAACGCGGCGAGGCCGACGGCGTCGAGCCAGAGCAGTAATTTCCAGCGGGATTCGAGACGGTGCGCCCCGAAAAAGACAAGCATCGCCACCACCGCGCAGATCAGCACATAGCCAGAGTTGGTAACCCAGAAGACCGGCAGATTGAGGATGACGTCACGAAACGTGCCACCGCCGATGCCGGTGACGCTGGCCAGGAACAGAAAGCCGATGATGTCGAGCTGCTTGCGCGAAGCGGCCAGCGCACCGGTCGCCGCGAAGACGGCGACACCGGCATAGTCGAGAAGCTCGATCGGGTTCAAGGGCATAGCGGAGTAGGAGAGCGGGTGAATAGGGATGTATGAATAGCACGAAGCCGGACGATTGGTACGGCTCCTTTACCCTACTGCTCCTACTGCCCTATTCCCTTAACTTACGCATCCTTCTCAGCTTGCTCATTCACCGGCCCTGGCTCGACCGGCGCTTCGCTTGCCACATGCTTGGGACCGCCCTTGGCAACGCCGACCATGGCCGGCCGCAGCACCCGCTCGCCGATCGAATAGCCGGGCTGCACGACCTGGACCACCGTGTTGGCCGGCACCTCCGGATTGGGCACCTCGAACATCGCCTGATGGAAATTCGGGTCGAATTTCTCGCCTTCCGGCTCGAGCTTCTTCACTCCGTGCCGCTCGAGCGCCGATAGCATGGCGCGCTCGGTGAGCTCGACGCCCTCGATCAGTGACTTCAAACCGGCATCACCTGACGCCTTGGACTCAGCCGGGATCGCATCCAGTGCGCGGCGCAGATTGTCCGATACCGACAGCATGTCACGGGCGAAATTGGCAACCGCATAGGCGCGTGCATCGTGCACGTCACGGGCGGTACGGCGACGCAGATTCTCCATCTCGGCTGCGACGCGGAGCGCGCGGTCCTTCAACTCGTCGTTTTCCTTCAGCAGCCGCACAAGCGCTTCATAGTCGCCGTCGGCGCTGCCTTGCGTGTATTCGGTGGCAGCCCCGGCCGTCTCGGCTTCATCGGGCGCGCGTTCGTCTTTTGCCTGGTCGCTCATCGCCGTTTCCCGTCATTTCAAATGATGTGGATTTTGTGCCCGATATCGAGGTTTGGCGGCCAAAAATCAAGGGGCAAGCGATACTGGACAGGCCGCTCGCGCTTTTGACGTCGCATCATGGAGACCTTTCGATATTAATTCAAATTTTACTGTAACCACCGGCTTTGCTTGCCAAGATGCTGCGATAGGGGAACCATTCGTCTGCTGGAAGAGTTTCGAAACCGACACAGGATTTTGAGATGGCGACCCGCAACGACGGCGACCGTAAGAATGGCGCCCCCAACGATGACGAAAGACGTGAAAGGCTGGCGGCCGGCATCAGGCGCCAGTTCGGCACCGAGGCAACGATGCACTTTCTGCGCGCGTTGCCGGCGTTCCGGACGGAGAACGACATTCCCGATCGTTTCAGGGAATTGCTTGACCGCCTGGACGGCATCGAAAGCAGCGTAGCCGCCGGTGGCAACCGGCGATAGACAACACACACGCCTGTCGCTGAGCGCCATTGGCATGCCTTTTGCCGCAACTTGCGCGTCGCGCGACAATTACCCGCAGTAACTTTGCGTGATGCCTGGCTTGCGGCGACGAAATGGTCCGTCTATGCTTCCTGATGAACATGATTTCCCCCGAAGCTGTAGCGAACAGCAAGCGTGCCTGGTTGAAGATCCTGGCGCGCTACAAGAAACCTGACAGGCGGCGCAGCGCCGTCGAACTTGCCATCACCCTCATCCCCTTTGCCACGCTGTGGGCAATGTCCTCGGCTGCCTATGCCTATGGCCATTGGTGGGGTCTGATCCTCATCCTTCCGGCCGCCGGCTTTCTGGTGCGGATCTTCATGATCCAGCACGATTGCGGCCACGGCTCGTTCTTCGCCAATCGCACCGCCGACGACTGGATCGGCCGCGGGCTGGGCATCCTGACCTTGACGCCTTACGATTGCTGGCGGCGTGCCCACGCAACCCATCACGCCAGCGCCGGCAATCTCGATGAGCGCGGCACGGGCGACATCAGGACGCTGACTGTTGCCGAATATCGGCAAATGTCCTGGCGGGGCCGCCTTGCCTATCGTCTCTATCGCCATCCGCTCGTCATGTTCGGCCTCGGCCCCATTTGGCTTTTCATCTTTGAGCAGCGACTGCCGGTCGGCATGATGCGAGGCGGCCTCACGCCCTGGGTGTCGTCGATGGCCACCAACGTGGCCATCGCGGTTGCGGCCGCCGCCCTCATCTGGTTCGTCGGCCTCGAAGCGTTCCTGGTTGTCCACTTGCCCATCGTCGTTCTCGCCGGCTCCGCCGGCATCTGGCTGTTCTACGTCCAGCACCAGTTCGAAGAGACAGAGTGGGCAAAGGACTCCGAATGGGAGTTCCAGCATGCGGCCCTGCACGGCTCGTCCTATTATGACCTGCCGCCGGTGCTGAACTGGTTCACCGGCAATATCGGCGTCCATCACGTGCATCACCTCTCCGCCAAGGTGCCGTGCTATCGGCTCCAGGAGGTCCTGAGGGACTATCCGGAACTGCGCGAAATCGGCCGCGTCACGCTTCTCGACAGCCTGCGCTGCGTCAAGCTGGCGCTGTGGGATGAGAGCCGCAGCAAGCTGGTGTCGTTTCGCGAAGCGCGGATGACTGCGTAAAAGCATCACCCGAAAATCGAAATCGATTTTCGGAAGGATCATGCGCAGAATCAAGTTCTACAGCGTCCTTTGCGCGTCCCAAAAGGACGCGGCGCTGTAGTGCCGCCGCACCACAGGTGCGGCGGTTTCCAAGGCCCGACTCAAGCCGCCTTGCGTTCGTCGCGCATCAGGATCTCGCCGTGGCGGATCTCGGTGCCAAGCACTTTCAGGCATTCGCGCATGAAGGCGGCCAGCCCCGGCCAGCCCTTGGCCGACACCAGATTGCCGTCGACATGGGCGCCGGTCGGCGCGACATCGATGTAGGTGCCGCCAGCGAGCGTGACTTCCGGCTCGCAATACTGCAGCGCCGCGACTTCCCTGCCACGCAGCACGCCGTCGACCGCCATCAGGATCTGCGCGCCGTGGCAAATGGTGAAGATCGGCTTGCCGGTCTCGTGGAAATGCCGCACCAGCGCCTGCACGCGCTTGTCGATGCGGATATATTCCGGCCCGCGCCCGCCTGCCGCATAGACCGCATCGTATTCGGCCGGATTGACCTCGGAAAACGTCTTGTTGAGGATGTAGTCATGGCCGAGCTTTTCCGTATAGGTCTGGTGACCCTCGAAGTCGTGCAGCGACGTCTTCAGGATATCGCCCGCCTTCTTGTCAGGACACACGACATGCACGGTGTGGCCGACCGCATGCATGGCCTGTTCAAAGACGAAAATCTCGTATTCCTCGCTGAACTCGCCAACGAGCATCAATATCTTCTTACCAGCCATTCCCGGTTCCTCCCTTGGTGGCGAATTTATTTCGGATCGCGAAATAATAGGCCGTATCTTAAGGGGCGGATGCCGAAAATAAAAGATTGAATCGGCAAAGTGGTCCGACCAGATGCGACTTGCTCGGTGGGGATATCAACCGGTGCGCACCCGCCGCCAGGAATATTTGGGGCCTTTGGCCTCCGGCTTCACGGTCGGCTGGTAGGACAGCGGCAGACCGCCGGTGCGGCCTTCCTCGAGCCGTTTCAGCAACACTGCATTTGACACTTCGAACTCGTCGAAGCCGAGGCGCAGCATATGCGGAAGCTGGTCGACCAGAACCTGTCCGGTGGCGCGGACCGCGCCCTCGAAACGGTAGCGGCTGCGCAGCAGTTCGCCCTTGGAGAAGGAGCGGCCGTCACTGAAAGCCGGGAAGGCCAGCGCCACCAGCGATATCTGGTCGAGCAGGTCCGCGATCTTTTCGAGTTGATCGCCGGGCTGAAGCAGCACGCCGAGGCGCTCCTTCGCCGACCGGCGCACCGCCGGATCGAGGTCGAGAAACGCCTGCAGCGGCAGGATGAAGCGGCCATTGCCGGACAGTGCGTCGGCGCTCTCGGCATGGCTCCACTCGTCCTCGCTAAAACCTGTCGGGGTCCAGAGGCGGGTGGCGTTTTCCGCTATCGATTCACTCATCGAGAAATTCCCAAGTCCACAAAATTCCAAAGTTCAAAACGCTCGAGGGTGTGTTGAGATTCAGGTAAGGCCGAGCCGAGAATGGTGGCTTCCGAGAACCGGAGCGGAGCGTACTTTGGGTACGTGCCGCCATTCGCAGGCCAGCCTCACCTGAATATCGACATACCCTAAAGCGATGCGTCGGTCAGCGACTTCTCCAGCCCCGACAAATGGATGCCGCACTCGGTCTTGGCGTGCCCCACCCAGCGGCCGCTGCGTGCATCCTCGCCCGGCTGCACCGGCTGCGTGCACGGGAAGCAGCCTATCGAGAGATAGCCATAGGCGACCAGCGGATTCTCACGCAGCGCATGCGCGCGCATATAGTTGGCCTGGTCTGATGTCGTCCAATGCGCCAGCGGATTGATGCGAATGCGCGAGCCGACCGCCTCGAACACCGGCAGGGATGCCCGCGTCGTCGCCTGAAAACGCTTGCGGCCGGTGAACCAGGCGCGGAACGGCTCGACGCCGCGCGCCAGCGGCTCGACCTTGCGGACCTCGCAGCAGGCGTCGGTGTCGGTTTCGTTCAGATTACCGGTCGGATCGATCCGTTCGAGCGCCGCTTCTTCGGGCGTGATCACCCTGATATCGGTCAACCCGAAATCGGCAACCAGCGCGTCGCGATAGCCGAGCGTCTCCTCGAAGTGCTTGCCGGTGTCGAGGAAGATGACCGGCAGCGTCCGGTCGATCTTGGCGATCATGTGCAGAAGCACTGCAGAATCCGCCCCGAACGACGAAACTGCGGCGATTTCACCGTGAAAGAATTCCCGGGCCGACCGCTCGATGATCTCCAGCGGCTTGAGATGACCATAGAGCGCATCGAGCCCCGCCGCTTCGGCGGCGATGCCGGCCTCGACGTCGACGATACGATCAAGCGGCCTTGGCTTCGCCAGCATAGAGCGCCTCCTTGAACGGCGCGGGACCGACACGGCGGTAGGCGTCGATGAATTTTTCGTTTCTGTCGAGCCGGAGGCCGAGATAGGTCTCGACGATCTGCTCGATGGCGTCGGTGATCTCTGCCGAGCTGAAGCCGCGGCCGATGATCTCGCCGACCGAGGTGTTCTCGTCGGCCGAGCCGCCGAGCGTGACCTGGTAGAGTTCGGCGCCCTTCTTCTCGACGCCGAGGATGCCGATATGGCCGACATGGTGATGGCCGCAGGCATTGATGCAGCCGGAAATCTTCAGCTTCAATTCGCCGATCTCGCGCTGACGCTCGAGCGAAGCGAAACGACGCGAGATTTCCTGCGCCACCGGAATCGAGCGCGCCGTGGCCAGCGCGCAATAGTCGAGGCCCGGGCACGAGATGATGTCTGATATCAGGTTGGAATTGGCGGTCGCCAGTCCGATGTCGACCAGCGCGTCATAGACCGCCTTGAGGTCGGCGCGCGCGACATGCGGCAGGATCAGGTTCTGCTCATGGCTGACGCGCAGCTCGTCGAAAGCATATTTTTCGGCAAGGTCGGCGACCGCTTCCATCTGGCTGTCGGAGGCATCGCCCGGCGCTTCGCCAATGCCCTTGAGCGAGATGGTCACGGCGGCATAATCGGGGTGACGGTGGGTCACCACGTTCTGGTCGAGCCATTCCGAAAAGCTTTTCGAATCGAGGCGGGCGAGCTTGACGGTCTCGTCGCCTTCCGGCCGTTCGACCAGCGCCGGTGGTGCGAAATAGGCATCGATGGCGCGGATGTCGGCTTCCGGCAGTTTTAGATCCGCATCCTTAAGCTGCTGCCATTCGGCCTCGACCTGGCGGGTGATCTCCTCGACGCCGGTCTCGTGGACGAGGATCTTGATGCGCGCCTTGTATTTGTTGTCGCGGCGGCCGTAGAGGTTGTAAACGCGCAGGATCGCCGTGCAATAGGACAGAAGGTCTGCCTCGGGCAGGAAGTCGCGGATCTTCTTGGCGATCATCGGCGTACGGCCCTGGCCGCCGCCGACATAGACGGCGAAACCGAGTTCGCCGGCAGCGTTCTTCTTCAAATGCAGGCCGATGTCATGCGTCTGGATGGCGGCGCGGTCGCGCTCCGCGCCGGTCACCGCGATCTTGAATTTTCTCGGCAGGAACGAGAATTCCGGATGCACCGACGACCATTGGCGCAGGATTTCCGCATAAGGACGCGGATCGGCCACCTCGTCGGCGGCGGCACCGGCAAAGTGGTCGGCGGTGACGTTGCGGATGCAGTTGCCGCTGGTCTGGATGGCGTGCATCTCGACACCAGCCAGATCGGCCAGGATCGCCGGAATGTCCGACAGCGCCGGCCAGTTGAACTGGATGTTCTGGCGCGTCGTGAAATGGCCGTAGCCCTTGTCGTATTTGCGGGCGATGTGGCCAAGCATGCGCAACTGCTTGCTGTTCAGCGTGCCGTAAGGCACCGCGATGCGCAGCATGTAGGCGTGCAACTGCAGGTAGACGCCATTCATCAGCCGCAGCGGCCGGAATTGATCCTCGGTGATCTCGCCGGCAAGCCGCCGCGCGACCTGATCGCTGAACTCGGCGACGCGGGCCTGGACGAAATCGTGATCGAACTCATCGTAACGGTACATGTCTGGTCTTTCCGGGCGCATCCGCCCGTTGTCTTCAATGTCGTCGTTTACGCCGCCCGGGCGGCTACCGGGCGGGCCTGCTTGCCCAGGTCGTTGCGGTTGGTCGGGCCGGCGGCGCGGATCTTTTCGCGCAGCCGGACCGGCTCGACGACACCATTGGCGACGGTCACGTCGATCAGATTGACGTCGACCACTTCATTGTTGGCAGAGGCCGTGGCGCCGATCGCCTCCAGCCGGTCTTCAGCCGCCTTGTCATAGGCGACATCGGCATTGTCGATGGTCTCGGCCCAGCCGCCATTGGCGTACCAGACGGCTTCGCCGTCGGCGAGGCGGTTTGCACTCAGGACTTTCATCGTTCAGCTCCTTCGGCGGCTGTTTGGGCCGCGCCTTCATGCCTGTGTGCCGCCAGCGGCTCGGAACGTTCAAAATTGGCGCCGGCGACCGCATCGCCGATGATGGTCATGACCGGGCCGGTAAGGTCGGCGCGAACCTCCAGCGACGGCAGGTCGGCGAGCGTGCCGTGGAAACGGCGCCGGTTGGCAAGGCTGGCATTCTCGACCACGGCGACCGCCGTATCCGGCGACAGGCCGGCCTCGATCAGCCGGCCGGCAACCTCGGCCGCGACCGAGCGGCCCATATAGACGGCGACCGTGGCGCCGGAAATGGCGAGCTTGGCCCAGTCGGGCAGCGAATTTCCCTTGAGGTCGTGGCCGGTGGTGAACACCATCGACGACGACACGCCGCGCAGCGTCAGCGGCAGCTCGAAATCGGCGGCGGCGGCGAAGGCCGCGGTGACGCCCGGAACCACCTCATAGGCGATGCCGGCATCGCGCAGCGCTGCCATTTCCTCGCCCGCCCGGCCGAACACCAGCGGATCGCCGGATTTCAGCCGCACGACGCGCTTGCCGTCGCGGCCGAGCTCGATCAGCAGCGCATTGATCTCGGCTTGGCTCTTGGTGTGGCAGCCCTTGCGTTTGCCTACCGGCAGACGCTCGGCGTCGCGACGGCCCATGGCGACGATCGCCTCCGGCACCAGCGCATCATGGACAATGACATCGGCTTCCATTAGCAGCCGGTGGGCGCGCAGCGTCAGCAGGTCTTCGGCGCCGGGACCCGCGCCAACCAGGGCAATGTGACCCGATGCCGGCGCGTTCGAAAGCAACAGGTCGACGGCGGCACCGTGCGCCTGCGAAAGCTGGCCAGCCTCCATGGCGCGGGCCGGCGCGCCGCCGAAAAATTCGCTCCAGAAGCGGCGGCGGGCATTGCCTTTCGGCAGCAATCTCTCAACAGTGCCGCGCAACGAGGCAGCAAGCGAAGCAAGCGGCCCGAGCGACGGCGACAGCATGCGGTCGATGCGGCTGCGCAGCATCTGGGCAAGCACCGGTCCGGTCCCTTCCGTGCCGATGGCAATGGCGACCGGCGCGCGGTTGACCAGCGCCGGGGTGAAGAAATCGCACAGCTCCGGCCGGTCGACGGCATTGACCGGAATGCCCAGCCGGCGCGCATCCTCGGCAACGCGGCGGTCAAGCGCCTCGTTGCCGCTGGCAGCAAACACCATCACCGCGCCTTCGAGATGCGCGGCCTCATAGGCGGCAGCGATGTGGACGGCGCCATTCGCGGCGATGAAGGCCAGCAAATCATGCTCGGGGGCATCGGCTATGATGCGCAAGACGGCGCTTGACTGGCCGATCAGCCGCGCCTTGGCCAGAGCCTCCTCGCCGCCGCCGACGATGGCCACGGCTTCGCCAGCGACCCGCATAAAGACGGGAAAGGCGTTGAGCTTGGCGGGGGCCTGCGGCATAGCGAGCGGAATCCTGAATACGCTGTCGGTTTTACGCGCGGGCGCGAAAAAGCAGAAGGAACGCACTCGCGCATCGCTTCGTGTGAAGCAATCGCTTTTCCGCAAGCACCAGAGGCAGGAGAAAAAGATTCCACACCTACGAGTGGAGCGGATCCAAGCCACTGTTGCGAGCCTTGATCTGCGGCCGTTCTAGCGACAAGCGAGATATATTACAAAACACTTTTTTCTAAATTCTACCAATCTAGTAGATTAAAGCCGACATGCTCTGAGCACCGTCATCCCCGCTGGTTGGCTTGCTCGCCGTGCTTGTCGTCACCGGAACATTCCTGCCTCGGCGCGCGTTTGCTCCTCTGCGAATCCGAGCCTGGCTGTCCAGCTGCGGCAATGGCTCCAGAGACGGGCCTGGAAAACCATGAAAAACAGAAAAAGGAGCGCTCCGGTGAACAACCTCAAGCTGAAACGCGGACTGTGGGTCGTGGTCGCCGACGGCGAGAAGGCACTGTTCCTTGAGAACCGCGGCGACACCCAATATCCCGACCTTCAGGTCGTGCAGGAGATGGAACAGGAAAATCCGGCGACGCGAGAGCAAGGTTCGGACCGCCCGGGTCGCTACAGCGACGGCCCATCCGTCCACCGCAGCGCAGTCGAGGACACTGACTGGCATCGCCTCGGCAAGGAGCGTTTCGCCGACGAAGTTGCCGAGCGCCTATACAAGCTCGCGCATCGCGGCGCCTTCAAGGAGATGGTGCTGATCGCACCGCCGCAGGTACTGGGTGACATGCGTCGAAAACTGCACAAGGAAGTTGCGGAGAAAATCACAGCGGAAATTCCCAAGACGCTGACCAACCACACCATCGTCGACATCGAAAACCTGCTGCAGGCCGCCTGATCGGGCATCAGGCGCGCAGGCCATCTCTTTTTAGCAGCAACCATTGCCAGCACGAGGCGACCCGCCTCCTGCCACCCTTGTCATCGATCCACGGCATTTGCGGGTTGCCTCGCGGCCATCCGGGCCGCCATATTGCAAGGCGGCTGCTTCGGGCGGTGCATATCCGACATCGTAATTTTGAAAGGCGCTCCATAGACAATGCCGCATGACACGCCGCTTATCGCCACCATCGTCGCCGGTTTGGGGCTGGCGTTCGTCTTCGGCGCAATTGCCAATCGCTTCCGCATCCCGCCGCTGGTCGGCTACCTCGTCGCCGGCGTCCTGGTCGGGCCGAACACGCCGGGCTTCGTCGCCGATACCGGCCTCGCCAATGAACTGGCCGAAATCGGCGTGATCCTGCTGATGTTCGGCGTCGGCCTGCATTTCTCGCTGAAGGACTTGTTGTCGGTCCGCGCCATCGCCGTGCCCGGCGCCATCGTGCAGATCGGCTTCGCGACGGCGCTCGGCGCCGGCCTTGCCTGGATGCTCGGCTGGTCGATGGGCGCGGGGCTGGTGTTCGGGCTGGCGCTTTCCGTCGCATCGACCGTTGTGCTGCTGCGTGCCTTGCAGGAGCGGCGGCTGATCGAGACCGAGCGCGGCCGCATCGCCGTCGGCTGGCTGATTGTCGAGGATCTGGCCATGGTGCTGGCGCTGGTGCTTTTGCCGGCGTTGGCCGGCGTGCTGGGTGGCCAGCAGCAAGTGGAGAGCCATAGCAGTCTGCTGTCGCTGCCGGCGAGCTTCGGCGTCTGGGGTATCGTCGGCATGACGTTGGCCAAGGTCGCGGCCTTTGTCGTGGTTATGCTGGTGGTCGGCCGCCGGGTCATCCCCTGGATCCTGCACTACGTCGCCCATACCGGGTCGCGTGAATTGTTCCGGCTGGCGGTGCTGGCCATCGCGCTCGGGGTCGCTTTCGGCGCGGCCAAGCTATTCGGCGTCTCGCTGGCGCTGGGCGCATTCTTTGCCGGCATGATCATGAGCGAATCCGAACTCAGCCATCGGGCGGCCGAGGAATCGCTGCCGCTGCGCGACGCCTTTTCCGTGCTGTTCTTCGTTTCGGTCGGCATGCTGTTCGACCCATTCAGCCTGGTCAGCAATGGCTGGCCTATCCTGGCGGCACTGGCCATCATCGTCATCGGCAAATCATTGGCCGCCTTCGTCATCGTCGTCGCCTTCCGTTATCCGATCGCGACCGCGTTGATGATTTCGGCAAGCCTGGCCCAGATCGGCGAATTCTCGTTCATCCTGGCCGAGCTCGGCGTCGGGCTGAAGCTGCTGCCCGAACAAGGACGCGACCTCATCCTCGCCGGTGCTATCCTGTCGATCGTCCTCAACCCGCTGATGTTCCTTGCCGTCGACTGGATGAAACCCTGGCTGGAGAGGCGCGCCGGCAAGACGGCGCCGCTCGATGAGGCAAAGCCGATCGGCCCCGCCACGGAGCCAGGCCAGTTGGCTTCGGTTGCGGCACCGGTGGAAGAGGACGGCCCGCCGCCCAGCACAGCGCTTACCGGCCACTCCATCCTGGTCGGTTATGGCCGTGTCGGCAGCCTCGTCGGCGCGTCCTTGAAGAAGGCCGCCCTGCCCTTCCTCGTCATCGAGGATGCCGACAAGACGCTGGCGAAGCTCAAGGACGACGGCATCGAAACCGTATCCGGCAATGCGGCGAATAGCGAGGTGTTCGCCGCAGCCAATCCCAAGGGCGCGAAGCGGCTGATCCTCGCCATCCCCAACGCCTTCGAGGCGGGACAGATCGTGCTGCGCGCCCGCGCCGCCAACCCGAAGATCAACGTCATCGCCCGCGCCCACTCCGATGCCGAGGTCGAGCATCTCAAGGGGCTCGGAGCCGACACGGTCATCATGGGTGAGCGCGAGATCGCCCGTGGGATTGTGGAAGAGGTTTTGGCAGCATCGAAAGCGCCTTCAGCAGCCTAAGCCTGCCCCTCTCCCAGTGAAGAACGGGGAGAGGGGGTCGCCAGCGTTGCGGTCAAGCCCCTTCTCCCCGTTTTTTACGGGAGAAGGTCCCGGCAGGGGGTGAGGGGCAGCTTCAACGATCGATCAAAAGCTCACACGTGCTGGCCGCCATTGATGTGGATTTCCGAGCCCGTCACATAGGACGCCTGCTGTGAGCACAGGAAGAAGATGATGTCGGCGACTTCCGCCGTAGTGCCCAGCCGCCGCAGCGGAATCGTCTCGACGATCTTTTCCGTGCCCGGCGACAGGATCGCGGTGTCGATCTCGCCGGGTGCGATGGCGTTGACGCGGATGCCATGCGGGCCGAAATCATGCGCCATTTCGCGCGTCAGCGAGCCAAGCGCCGCCTTCGACGTCGCATAAGCGGTGCCGGCGAAGGGATGCACGCGAGTGCCGGCGATGGAGGTGACATTGACGATCGAGCCCTTGGCCGACGCCAATTCCCTGAACAATCCCCGCGCCAGCATGATCGGCGCGAAGAAATTGACCTGGAACACGTCGCGCCAGACATGCATCGGAGTGTCGATCGAATTCATGCGGCTATTGCCGTCCTTGAGCTTCGGCGAGATACCGGCATTGTTGACCAGCGCATGAAGCTGGCCGCTATGCGCCTCCAGCCGATGGCGGATCTCCGAGATCGCGATGCCGACATCCTCCTGGTCGGCGAGATCGACCTTGATATGGTCCTCCGGACCGGCCGGCCACGGGCAGTCGTCGGCAAAGGCCTGGCGCGAGCAGGTGATGACGCGCCAGCCTTCGCGCGAAAAGCGCTTGACCGTGGCGTGGCCGATGCCGCGGCTGGCGCCGGTCAGCACGATGGTCTTTCTGGTGTCGGTCTCGGCCATTCACGATCTCTCTTAAACCGCAGATGTAGCGGAACACGGCAGCGATGACGAGGGGTCAGCCGCCGGTGAGGATGTCGAGGATCGAGGTCTGCCGCTTCTTGACCGGGCCGCCGACATCGGCGGGCGGCACCGGGCGCTTGATCGATGCGGTTGTGCCGCCACCGCCCGGCATGCCGAAGCCGCCGGCATCGACCGTTTCGGCGGGGCGCACGGCGCGAGGCGGCGACGCTTTTTGAGCGGTCGGCGCGGATTGGCCAACCGAAGCGGACGGCACCGGCGCCGGTTGCGCCGTGTTGGGCGGTAATTCGTCCTGCACGATCGTATCGGCAGGCGTCGACCTCCATGTTCCAGGCAGCGGCCGCACCGGCACGCCTTCGTGCGCGGCGACCATGAACTCATGCCAGGCCTGCGCCGGCAGCGCGCCGCCGGTGACCTTCTTCATCGGACCGCCATCGTCATTGCCGAACCAGACTCCGGTGGTGAGATTGGCGGTATAGCCGATGAACCAGGCGTCGCGCGAATTCTGGCTGGTGCCGGTCTTGCCGGCGGCCGGCCAGGCAAAGGCCGCCTTCCTGGCAGTGCCGATTTCAACGGTGCCCATCATCATAGAGTTCATCATGCCGACGATCTCGGGCTTGATGACGCGCGGGGCGCCGCCATTGTTGTCGTAGAGCACCTTGCCGCCGGCTGTCGTCACGCGGCGGATGAAATGGACATCCGGCCGGTAGCCGCCATTGGCGAAGGGGACATAGGCCGACGTCAGTTCCAGCGGTGTCACTTCAGACGTGCCGAGCGCGATCGAGGTGTTGGCCGTTAGGTCGGACTGGACACCCATGCGATGCGCCGCTTCGACGACCGCGTCAGGCCCGACTTCCATGGTCAGCTGGGCGGCCACCGAGTTCAGCGACTTCGCCAGCGCCGTCGCCAGCGTCACCTTGCCGAAATACTTGCCGCCGTAATTGGTGGGCGTCCATTTGCCAATTTTGATCGGCGCGTCATTGCGCACGCTGTCGGGCGTGCGGCCGGCTTCCAGCGCCGCCATGTAAACAAAGGGCTTGAACGCCGAGCCCGGCTGGCGGCGCGCCTCCGAGGCGCGATCGAACTGGCTGGTCGAATAATCATAGCCGCCGACCATGGCGCGTACCGCGCCGGAATTGTCGATCGACACCAGCACGCCCTGGCTGGCATTGAGCTTTTTGCCGCTGCCGTCGATCAGTCGGCGGATCGATTGTTCGGCGAGCTTCTGCAGCGTCAGGTCGACGGTGGCGTCGACGATGATGTCGCCGCGCACGTCGCCGATCAGGTCGGGCAGTTCTTCCACGATGGCGTCGGCGACGTAGTTTTCCGAACCCGTCCAGTAGGATGCCACCCGCGACGCCGGCGCGCTCATCGCCGTTGTCAGTTCCTTGGCGCTGATCTTGCCTGCGTCGCGCATGGCGGCGAGAACAAGCTGCGAGCGCCGCTCGGCGGCCTTCGGGTCACGCGCCGGAGACAGTCGCGACGGCGCTTTCAACAGGCCGGCGAGAAGTGCGGCTTCGGGCAGCGTGACGTCGCGCGCGCTCTTGCCGAAATAGCGGCGCGAGGCCGCTTCGACACCATAGGCGCCGGAGCCGAAATAGACCCGGTTGAGATACATCTCGAGGATCTGGTCCTTGGTGTGCTTGTGCTCGAGCCACAGCGCCAGAAGCACTTCCTGCACCTTGCGTTCCAGCGTGCGATCGGGCGTCAGGAACAGGTTTTTCGCCAATTGCTGGGTCAGCGTCGAGCCGCCCTGCGAAAAACGCCCGCCGACAACGTTGGCCACCATGGCTCTGGACAGACCGATCGGATCGATGCCCAAATGCGAATAGAAGCGGCGATCTTCGATGGCGATGACGGCCTCGGGAATATAGGTCGACATTTCATGCAGGCCGACGGCTTCGCCGCCGCTCATGCCACGATTGGCGAGCAGTTTTCCGTCGACCGAGACGATCCTGATATTGGGCGCCCGGTCGGGGATGGCCCAGGTTGTGGCCGCCGGCATTTTCGCACCGTAATAGACGACGATGCCGGCGGCGGCGATGCCGCCCCAGATGGCCAGCACGAAGCACCAGTAGGCCAACCGGCCGAGCACGCCGAACAGGCCGCGCCGGCTTTTGCCGCTTCCTCGACGCGACGGTTTTGTCTTGGCCGATTGGCGCTTTGCAGAGGTTTTGCGGTTGCTCGGCACGACGCGATCCTCCTCGCTCACCGAAAAACCGGCCGAGGATTTCGCCCGTGGCGGTCCCTCGAAGCTCGGTTCGATGCGGCTGTCTCTGCGGTTCGCCATGCGCTGTGCTGTCTGTCCCGATGCCTGTCGCATCGGCCTGAAAATCGGAATCGATTTTCGGAAAAAGCCGATGCGAAGCTTCAAAGTCTTAGAGCGTGCGTCCGAACGGACGCACGTCGCTCCATGGCGTTCCGGGTGAAGAGTAGATGCGGCGATTTAAGGGCGGGTTAAATGGTTCAAAGTTAATTCAATGCGTTACGGCACGTCACCGCTCCGTTCCTTGCTCCTGGCGGTCGGCAACAATGGCGTCTATCGCGAGACGGCGGGCGTTCTCGCATTTCGGCATCAACTGCCCAGCCGCAGTCGTTCGGCGCGGACCGCCGATAGCAAGGTTGCCGCAATCTATGCCCGTCATTAGAGCGCGATCGGTAAAGTGCGTTCGATCGCGCTCTAAACCATTGAATCTACGCATGACCTTGTCACCAAAGTGACGCGCACTGGGGGTCATGCGTTAGCCAATCGCAGCACGAACGGAAAGCGCTGCCCAGGATGATTGCATCGTCTCGCCCACATGGCAGTAGCAGACAATTTCGTGGAGCTCATTGTCGGTCAATTCGAAGAAACGCTTTGCTTCGCCATAAGTATCGTCTTTCAGCCCCTCATCGCGCAGGATCGAATCCTCGAAGGCAACCGATATTGGCGAGCCTTCGCTACGCATAATTTCGCGCTCGGGTGACGAACGATATTCGGTCCCGATAAGTGCGGTGAGGAGTCGGTTGGGCTGCCGTTCAAGAAGTTTTGACCAACGTTCGAGACGCTGGGTTCGGTCCATTGCAGGAGGCGTTGGGTCTCTGTGTACCTTTGCCACCGTATGCAGTTGGTCCAGTGTTTGGTGCCTCATGGCAACCTCCTAATAGTAGGCGGGTTGGCCCCAAACTCCCTGTACCAAGATCATACCGCGAATGTGTCGATACGTCACTCTCATTCCGTATCCAGCTTGGCTTCTCTTTGGGTGCATCGAAGGATGGAGCGGCCCCTGCCTTATCGTCAATTTTCGGCCTGATGGGGGTCATCGGCTCCTTTGCCGCGTCAACCCAACACCCGCTCAATTCCGCTGGATCGATATTCCCTTGTCGTCGATCTTGAGTTCCACGCCCTCCGGCCTGGTTTGCTCGCGATAGACATAGATGCCGAGCGCGATGACCACGACGACGAGCGCGCCGATGACGAGATAGAGCATGTTCTGTTTCATGGCGCGCCCTTGATGTGCTTCGCAGGATCAGGCCTGCTTCACCAGCTTGATCAGCACGAGCAGGATCACCGCGCCGATCGTGGCGTGGATAATGGCGGCAAATATGCCACCGCCTATGGCGAATCCCAGCCTGGGGAAGAGCAAGCCGGCTATCAAGGCGCCGACGATGCCGACGACGATATTGCCGATCAGGCCGAGGCCGAAACCCTTGACGATCAAGCCGGCGAGCCAGCCGGCAATGGCGCCGATGATGATGAAGACAAGCAGGCTCTCAGTACCCATTGCAGATCCCTCCCGCGCGAATGGTCGCGGAGCAGAAAGCTCCGAATCGACCTCCGATTGCAACAGGTCCAACCTATTGGAAAGAAACCGGCGCCGCCAGCGGCGTCATTCGCCGTCGTCATCCCCGGATGCAGGCCGCCAGCTGATCGGCTCGATCTTTCTTTGCGTATGACCGTCCGTATAGGCCCACCAGCCGGTGTCGTTCTCGTCCCAGTCGCCGCCGGCCGCTTTCAGCCGGTCGAGCGACCTGTACTGCGCGATGGATTCGTTCATCACCCCGTCGCTGTCCTTCCAGTAGACGGTGACCTTGGAGCCATCCCTGGGTGCTGTTTCGATTGGTTTTCTGGCAGCCATTTCATCCCCTCCATCGATCGATAGAACGTCGAGGCGAACACCTGGTTCCACTTAGCTGTGGGCGAAGATGTCTGCCTCATCCCAGCCCATCAGGTCGAGTTTCGCACGCGTCGGCAGGAAGCGGAAGCAGGCCTCGGCCTCCTTGCTCCGGTTGTCGCGCGCCAGCCGCATCGTCAGCACATCGCGCAGCTGGTGCAGGTAAAGCACGTCGGAGGCTGCGTATTCGAGTTGTTCGGGCGACAGCGTCTCCGCCGCCCAGTCCGACGATTGCTGCGCCTTCGACAGGCTGACGCCGAGAAGCTCAAAACAAATGTCCTTCAGCCCGTGCCGGTCGGTGTAGGTTCGGGTCAGCCGCGAGGCGATCTTGGTGCAAAACACCGGCTCTGGCATGACGCCGAAGGCGTTGTAGAGGACGGCGAGATCGAAACGGCCGAAATGGAACAGCTTGGTTATGCTGCGGTTCCTGAGCAGGCTGACGAGGTTTGGCGCCTTCTTCTGGCCGGGCGCGATCTGGATGACGTCGGCGGAACCGTCGCCCGGCGAGATCTGCACCACGCAAAGCCGGTCGCGATGCGGATTGAGCCCCAGCGTCTCCGTGTCGATCGCGACCGCCCCGACGTCGTAGTGCAAGAGCCCGGGCAGGTCGTTCTTGTGGAAGCGGATATCGCTCATCGTCTTCTCCGGTCGCGGCCCATTCGTGCGTCCAATTGGGCGCGCGTCGCTCTATCCCGTCCTCGCCGCGATCCGATGAAAAATCAACAGAAAGTTGCAGTCTGGCCCTCTCAGCGTGTCAGCGCGTCGAGAATGCGCGCCCACGAGCGCTGGCCCTTGTGGAAGGAACTCATCTCGTATTTCTCGTTCGGCGAATGGATGCGGTCATCGTCGAGCCCGAAACCGACAAGCAAGGATTCGATGCCGAGATAAGTCTGGAAATCGCCGACCACCGGGATCGAGCCGCCGCTTCCCGTGGTCACCGCCGGCTTCGGCCACTCGTCGGACAGCGCGTCCTTGGCCTTGGCGAGAAATGGCGAGTCGTAGGAAAGCTGGATCGCCGGCGAGCCGCCATGCGGGTGGAAATCGACTGAGCAGTCGGCCGGGATGCGCTCCCTGACGAAGGCCTGGAAAGCGGCGCGGATCTTTTCCGGGTTCTGCTTGTGGACGAGGCGGAAAGACACTTTTGCCGAGGCTTCCGCCGCGATCACCGTCTTGAACCCTTTGCCGGTATAGCCACCTATAATGCCGTTGAACTCGGCAGTCGGCCGCGCCCAGGTGAGTTCGAGCACCGAGCGGCCGTGTTCGCCGGAAGGGATCGACAGGCCGACGGGCCCAAGGAACGTCTCAGCGGTCTCGCCGAGCGCCTCCCACGACTTCAGGATCTGCGAACGCGTCTCCTCGACACCGTCATAGAAACCGGGAATGGTGACGCGGCCGTCCTTGTCGTGGATGTCGGCCAGGATCCTGGCCAGGATGCGAATCGGATTGGCGGCAGCACCGCCGTAGAGACCGGAATGCAGGTCGCGGTCGGCGGCTTTCACCGTGATCTCCTCGCCCACCAACCCGCGCAGCGCGACGCAGATGGACGGTGTTTCGCGGTCCCACATGCCGGTGTCGCAGACAAGCGCGAAGTCGGCCTTGAGTTCGGCCGCATTTGCCTCGAGGAACGGCTTCAGCGATGGCGAGCCGGACTCCTCCTCGCCCTCGAACAGAATTGTGATGCGGCACGGCAGCCCGCCATGCACCTGCTTCCAGGCGCGGCAAGCCTCGACGAAGGTCATCAACTGCCCCTTGTCGTCGGCCGAACCACGTCCCGCGATCACCTGGCGGCCGGGCTCGATCTGCTTTACCGAAGGCGCGAACGGATCGCTTTCCCAAAGCTCGATCGGGTCGACCGGCTGCACGTCGTAATGGCCATAGAACAGGACATGCGGCGCGCCCGCCGGCCCGTCATGGTGCGCCACCACCATCGGATGGCCTGGCGTGTCACGCACGCTGGCGTCGAAGCCGATCAGTCTGAGCTCGGCCACCAGCCATTCTGCCGCCTTGCGGCAGTCTGCGGCATAGGATGGATCAGTGGAGATCGACTTGATCCTGAGCAGGCCAAACAGGCGCTCCAGGCTCTCGTCGAGATTTTTGTCGAGGCGGTCGAGGACGGGAGAAATTCTGGACATTTTTATAAAGCCTTTCGATTCTGAGCGGCAACCCTAAAGCTGCGCGGCAGAAACGAAAAGCCGGCGGTCGTTGGACCACGGGCACCGAAAGGCAAAAAAATGCCGCCGTGGTGGAGGGGGAACCACGGCGGCCTTTACTCGAAACGATGCGGCAGCCCGGAGAGGGGGGATAGGCTGCCGCAAGTGTCCGGGATAGGCGGGGGACGGGCCTTGCTCCGGACCTCGGCGAAAAATGCCGATGGCGTTTATCTGTGTCTCCGAACGTGGCGATTCAAGGGCACGAAGATTACACTTTCGTAACATAGCCGTGATCGGATCGACGTGTCAGGGATGTTGCCGGAACCGGTGGTTGAGGCCGCCTTTGGCATGGACCACGACGCCGCGCCGCGCTATCCCTTCGTCCCATGAAAAAAGGCGATCATCTCTTCCTTGTCGACGGCTCCGGCTACATCTTCCGTGCCTATCACGCGCTACCGCCACTGACCCGCAAATCCGATGGGCTGCCGACCAGTGCCGTGCTCGGCTTCTGCAACATGGTGTGGAAGCTGACGCAGGACGCCCGCAACACCGATGTCGGCATCGTGCCGACGCATTTCGCCGTCATCTTCGACTATTCGTCGAAAACCTTCCGCAACGATCTCTACCCCGAATACAAGGCCAACCGCTCGGCACCGCCGGAAGATCTGATCCCGCAGTTCGGCCTGATCCGCCAGGCGACCAGGGCCTTCAACCTGCCCTGCCTCGAGACGGAAGGCTACGAGGCCGACGACCTGATCGCCACCTATTGCCGGCTTGCCTGCGAAGCCGGCGCCGACACCACCATCATCTCCTCCGACAAGGATCTGATGCAGCTGGTCGGCCCTTCGGTCGCCATGTACGACCCGATGAAGGACCGCCAGATCGGCGTTCCCGAGGTAATCGAGAAATGGGGCGTGCCGCCGGAAAAAATGATCGACCTGCAGGCGCTGACCGGCGATTCGGTCGATAATGTGCCGGGCGTGCCCGGCATCGGGCCGAAGACCGCAGCGCAATTGCTGGAACAGTTCGGCGATCTCGATACGCTGCTCGCCCGCGCCGCCGAGATCAAGCAGGACAAACGCCGCGAATCGATCATCGCCAACGCCGACAAGGCGCGCATCTCGCGTGAACTGGTGACGCTGAAGAACGACGTGCCGTTGAACGGCGGGCTCGATGATTTCGTGTTGCACCCGCCCGACGGACCAAGGCTGATCGGCTTCCTCAAGACGATGGAATTCTCCTCGCTGACCCGCCGCGTGGCGGAAGCAACCGGAACGGAAGCGACTGACGTCAAGGCCATGCCCGTCATTATCGAGCGCGCCGACACCGCGCATGGTCCCGATATGGGGTTTGGCGTGCCGGGCGCCGCCGAAAGCGCGGCGGGCACAGTGACAGACGAAGCCGGGGAAGCGGTGCCGGCCACCGTCAAGGTGGAACCCAAGCAAGGCGACACCCCATCGCTTCTCTCGGCGCTTCGCTTCGAGGACGCCACCGCCAGCAAGATCGACACCAGCGCCTACGTCTCCATCCGCGACACTGAAGTGTTGAAGGCATGGGTGGCCGTGGCGATGGAGGCCGGCATCGTCGGCTTCGACACCGAGACCAATTCAGCCGATCCGATGCAGGCCGAGTTGATCGGCCTGTCCATAGCCACTGCGCCCGGTCGCGCCGCCTATGTGCCGCTCGCCCACAAACGCGGAAATGGCGACCTGCTCGGCGGCGGAGTGGTCGAAAACCAGATTCCGATCCGTGATGCGCTTGCCATTCTGAAGCCGTTGCTGGAGGACAGGTCGGTTCTCAAGATCGTTCAGGAGCTGAAATACGACCTCGTCGTCATGAGCCGCCATGGCATCGATATCGCCCCCTTCGACGACACCATGCTGATTTCCTATGTGCTCGACGCAGGCACGTCCGGCGGCCACAGCATGGCGGCTCTGTCGGAAAAGTGGCTCGGCCACTCGACCATTGCCCTCAAGGAACTGGCCGGCTCTGGACGAAGCTTCGTCGGCTTCGACCAGGTCGACATCGACAAGGCAACCGCCTATGCCGCGGAGCACGCCGATGTGACGCTCAGGCTCTGGCGGGTGCTGAAGCCGCGGCTTGCCGCCAAGGGCCTCGTCTCGGTCTACGAGCGGCTGGAACGGCCGCTGGTGCCGGTTCTGGCAAGGATGGAGCAGCGCGGCATCTCCGTCGACCGGCAGATCCTGTCGCGGCTCTCCGGCGAGCTGGCACAGGGCGCCGCGCGGCTGGAGGACGAGATCTACCAGCTCGTCGGCGAGCGCATCAATATCGGCTCGCCAAAACAGCTCGGCGACATCCTGTTCGGCAGGATGGGCCTGCCCGGCGGCTCCAAGACAAAGACCGGCCAATGGTCGACCTCGGCCCAGCTCCTGGAAGACCTCGCCGCAGAAGGCCACGAGCTGCCGCGCAAGATCGTCGACTGGCGCCAGCTGACCAAATTGAAATCGACCTATACCGACGCGCTGCCCGGTTTCGTCCATCCCGATACGAAGCGCGTCCACACCTCATACGCGCTTGCCGCAACGACGACAGGCCGGCTGTCGTCCTCCGATCCCAATTTGCAGAACATTCCGGTACGCACCGTCGAGGGGCGAAAGATCCGGACGGCGTTCATCGCCGACAAGGGCAACAAGCTGGTTTCCGCCGACTACAGCCAGATCGAGCTGCGCGTGCTCGCCCATGTCGCCGAGATCCCGCAGCTCAAGCAGGCGTTTGCCGACGGCGCCGACATCCACGCCATCACCGCCTCGGAGATGTTCAACGTGCCGGTCGAGGGCATGCCCTCGGAGGTACGCCGCCGCGCCAAGGCGATCAATTTTGGCATCATCTACGGCATTTCCGCCTTTGGCCTGGCCAACCAGCTGTCGATCCCGCGCGAAGAGGCCGGCGCCTACATCAAGAAATACTTCGAACGCTTCCCAGGCATCCGCGATTATATCGACGCGACCAAGGCCTATGCCCGCGAATACGGCTATGTCGAAACGATCTTCGGCCGCCGCATCCACTACCCGGAGATACGGTCGTCAAACCCGTCGGTCCGTGCCTTCAACGAGCGCGCCTCGATCAACGCCCGGCTGCAGGGCACCGCGGCCGACATCATCCGCCGCGCCATGATTCGCATGGACGAAGCGCTGGAAAAGGCGAAGCTGTCCGCCCGCATGCTGCTGCAAGTGCATGACGAACTGGTCTTCGAGACGGCCGAAGCGGAGGTCGAGGCGACGATCCCCGTCGTGCGTCATGTCATGGAGAACGCCGCGATGCCGGCGGTGTCGATGTCGGTGCCGCTGCACGTCGACGCTCGCGCCGCCGACAATTGGGAAGAGGCGCATTAGGCTTCAACAGGCCTTTAAGCCGCCTCGGCCAGGCATTTGGCACACGTCCCGCGGAACTCGATCACCGCCTTCTTGGCGGCGAAGCCGGTCGAGCGCACCCATTCGTCGAGCCGGTGTCCGACATCATGGTCGGAAAATTCGGTCACCTGCCCGCATGTGTCGCAGATGGCAAAGGCGGTCATCGAATGGCTGTGGTCGTGCGGCTCGGCGCAGGCGACAAAGGAATTGAGGCTTTCGAGCCGGTGCACGAAGCCGGACTTCACCAGCGTGTCGAGCGCGCGATAGACCTGCAGCGGTGCGCGAAAACCCCGATCGCGAAGCTGGTCGAGCAATGTATAGGCGCTGAGCGGCCCGCTGGCGGCCTCGAGTTTCTCGAGCACGCACAACTGGTTTTTCGTCAGCACATCCCTTGCCGCCATGATCCTGTTTCCAACCCGTTTTGCGCCGGTTGCTCGTCATTTTCCGCATGCAATCGGCTTCAATTCTCTCCAGATAGCGACGAACCGGCCTTTTTGCTACTGTTTCTGTGTCGGCATGGCCCAGAAGCCGGCCAACTCCGAGGCATTGTTTGGCTATGCCAATCGATGCAAACCTGAAGTGATTGTCACTTCCGTGGCGGACCCTTGCGCTCGGCGGAGGCCGCCCACAGATTGATGTCGGCCTCGCGCGCGTAGGTGTCGATTTCGGCGAGTTCGGCATCGCTGAAATCGAGCGCCTTCAGCGCGCCGACGCAATCCTCGACCTGTTCCGGCCGGCTGGCGCCGATCAGCGCCGAGGTCACCCGGCCCTTGCGCAGCACCCAGGCCAGCGCCATCTGCGCCAGCGTCTGGCCGCGTCGGCCGGCGATGGCGTTCAGCGCCTTGATGTTGACGATGGTCTTGTCGTTGATGAAGGCCGGCCGCAGCGACTTGCCCTGGCTGGCGCGGCTGCCCTCAGGGATGCCGCCGAGATATTTGTCGGTCAGCATGCCTTGCGCCAGCGGCGTGAACACGATTGAGCCGACGCCGAGCCCCTCCAGCGTGTCGAGCAGACCGTCGTCCTCGACCCAGCGGTTGAGCATCGAATAGCTCGGCTGATGGATGATGCAAGGCGTGCCGAGTTGCTTCAATATGTCGGCGGCCTCGCGTGTGCGCTGCGAATTGTAAGAGGAGATGCCGGCATAAAGCGCCTTGCCCGAGCGCACCGCGTGATCGAGCGCGCCCATCGTTTCTTCCAGCGGAGTATCAGGGTCGAAGCGGTGCGAATAAAAGATGTCAACATAGTCGAGCCCCATCCGCTTCAGGCTCTGGTCGAGGCTGGCCAGCACATATTTGCGCCCGCCCCATTCGCCATAGGGTCCGGCCCACATTTCGTAGCCGGCCTTGGTCGAGATGATCAGCTCGTCGCGATAGGAGGAGAAATCCGTTCGCAGGATTTCGCCAAAAGCCGTCTCCGCCGAACCGGGCGGCGGGCCGTAATTGTTGGCGAGGTCGAAATGCGTGATGCCGAGATCGAAGGCCTTGCGCGCGATCGCCTGCTTGGTCCGGTGCGGCGTGTCATCGCCGAAATTGTGCCAGAGCCCGAGCGAGATCGCCGGCAATTTCAGGCCGGATCGCCCGCAGCGATTATACACCATGTTCTCGTAGCGGTTTTCGGCGGGCACATAGGGCATGGGGAGATCCTCAAATCAAAAGCGAGCCCGGCAGTTGCCACCGCGAAAAAAAGGGTGAGTCGGCCCTGCCCTCACCCTTAGCCTCTCGCCGTTCCTATGGGGAGAGGGATCGCTGAAGCGCTTGCGTTACTTTTTCTTCGCCAACAGCCCTTCCGCTTCCTTGACGCCCAGTGCCGCAGGCCGTTCGCAGGTGGTCTGCATGGCAACGAACTTTCCGCTCGCGCCCGACCGCAACATGCCGGTCATCACATCGACGGCATGCAGCGCCAGTTCCATCGAGCAGCGATGCGGCCGTCCTTCCGCGATAGCCAGCGCCATGTCGGCGAGACCGGCGGTGCGGTAGTTGGCCATCATGCCGTGCGAATGCATCTGATTGGCCACGCCGAACGGATGCTTCCACTTTGGCAGCTTCTTGACCGGCTTGGCGGCATCGGTGAAGCGAACGTCGCCGCCGAAGAAATTCGGATCCGGCAAAAACACCGTGCCCAATTCGCCGTAGAGTTCCATCGGCGCATGGCCATGGCTCCACACGTCCCAACTGGTATTGAGCGTCACCACGGCGCCATTTTCGAACTCCATCACGCCGTGGATCGTCGTCGGCGTGGCGACCAGGATTTTTTCGCCGGCGCGAGGCTTGGACGAGATCGTGCGTTCTGTCGACGGGATCGAAGCGAAGGCCGCCACCTGCTTCACCGGTCCGATCAGCTGGATCAGGTTGGTGATGTAATAGGGTCCGATATCGAGCACCGGACCAGCGCCAGGCTGGAAGAAGAAGTCCGGATTGGGGTGCCAGTGCTCCATCCCATGGCTCATCACGTGGCATGTGCCGCTGGTGATCTTGCCGAGCTTGCCACTGTCGATCAGGTCGCGGACAAGCTGGTGCGCGCCACCGAGGAAAGTATCGGGCGCCGAGCCGATGCGCAGTCCGTCTTTCTCCGCCAGCTTCTTCAGGTCGAGCCCTTCCTTGACCGATAGCACGAATGGCTTTTCCGAATAGACGTGCTTGCCGGCATCGAGGATCTGTTTCGACACCTCGTAGTGCACCGCCGGAACGGTGAGATTGACGATGATGTCGATATCGTCAGCCTTGAGCAGCCCTTCGACTGTCTCGGCTCGCAGCTTGAACTCCTTCGCCCGCGCCTTGGCCGCATCCATGTTAATATCCGCACAGGCGCGCATCTCGATGCCGCGAAACAGCGGCGCAAACGAGAAATACGCCTTCGAGATGTTGCCGCAGCCGATGACGCCGACCCCAAGTTTTCTTGCCATGCTGATGCTCCTAATAGGTCTTGGCGGCTGCGATCGAGCGGCGGGCGAAGCGCTCGATATCGTTGGGGTTGTCCTGTTCCATGACGTAGTATTTGGCGGGGCTGTTGGCGCGCAGCGCCTGGATCAGACCGGCCCAGTCGATTGTGCCGTGGCCGACATCCGACCAGCCGTCCTCGTCAAGGCCCTCGCCGGGCTTGGCAATGTCCTTGACATGGACGGCGGCAATGCGTTTGCCATGTTTCTCGATCCAGGGCAGCGGATCGTCGCCGCCGCGCACCACCCAGGCGACGTCCATCTCCCAGCCGATGTCGGGCGCTGCCGCCAGGATGTGGTCCTGCGGCACCGAGCCGTCGGCAAGCTTCTTGAACTCGAAATCATGGTTATGCCAGGCAAAGCCGTAGCCGGCCTTTTCAGCCGTCTCGCCGACCTTGGCCAGGCGTGCGCCGAAGCCGCGCCAGCCGGCCGTGTCGGTCGGCCTGCTCTCGGCGACCAGATAGGGGCAGATGAGCAGAGTGATGCCGAGCGCGTCGGCGATTTTGCGCACACCGTCAAAATCCTTCTCGAGCGCATCGATCGAGAAATGGCCGGTCGGCATGGTGAGGCCGTTCTTGTCGAGTTCGGCACGAAACGCCTTGGGGTCGTCATAGACGCCGCCGAACCCTTCGACTTGGGCGTAGCCGAGCTCGCCCAGCATCTTGAGCACCCCATCCCAAGGTTGGAAATTGCGGGCGCTGTAAAGTTGGAATGACCAATTCATCGTCTCTGTCCGTTCTCTGGGGATGGATGGGCTTGAGGTGAAATTCTGGGGAGTTACAGGCGGTTGCCGGTTGCGGCGTCGAACAGCGAAGCGCGCATCGGGTCAAAACCGATGCTCACGGTGTCGGCGTTGTTTGGCGTGCGCTCAGATGTCACCCGCACGGTGAAATTCTGATTTGCGAGCTTCAGCCAGACCAGCGTGTCGGACCCCATGGGTTCGACGACGACGACATTTGCCGTGGCTGTGAACGGCCATCCGGAGCCGCTGTTGAAGGCGACATGCTCGGGCCGGATACCGAACACCGCCGATCCCGGCACGGGCTCCTTTTCGAAAGCGTAGGTGGCAAGCGGGATCCGCACATCGTTGGCGACGAAGTGCCAGTTGCCATCGTCCTTCTCCAGCCGGCCGTCGAGGAAATTCATCGCCGGCGAGCCGAGGAAGCCGGCGACGAAACGGTTGACCGGGCGGTTGTAGATGGTCTGCGGTGCGTCGAGCTGCTGGATGACGCCGCCCTTCATCACCGCGATACGGTCGGCCAGCGTCATCGCCTCGATCTGGTCGTGGGTGACATAGATCATCGTGTTCTGCAGCTTGCTGTGCAGCAGTTTGATTTCGACACGCAGCTCGGCGCGCAGCTTGGCGTCGAGATTGGAGAGCGGCTCATCGAACAGGAAGACGTCGACGTCGCGCACCAGCGCCCGCCCGATCGCCACACGCTGGCGCTGGCCGCCCGAAAGCGCCGACGGCTTGCGTTGCAGCAATGGCTCGATCTGCAGGATCTCGGCGGCCCGCGCGATGCGCTTGGCGATCTCGTCCCTGGGAATGCCGGCAACGCGCAGCCCGAACGACAGATTCTTCTCCACCGTCATCTGCGGGTAGAGCGCATAGGACTGGAACACCATGCCGATGCCACGGTCCTTGGGCTCCTCCCAGGTGACGTTCTTGCCCTTGATGAAGATGCGGCCGTCCGAAACGTCGAGCAGACCGGCGATGCAGTTGAGCAGGGTCGACTTGCCGCAGCCGGACGGCCCGAGCAGCACGATGAACTCGCCCTCGGCGACGTCGATGTTGAGTGTTTCCAGCACCGAGATTGCGCCGAAATTCAGCGAAAGGTCCTGGATTGAGACGCTGGGATTTTCGAGTCTTGTCATCATCATCCTTTCACCGCGCCGGCGGCGATGCCACGCACGAAAAGCTTGCCGGAAACGAAGTAGACGACGAGCGGTACCAGGCCGGTCAGGATGGTGGCGGCCATGTTGACGTTGTATTCCTTCACGCCTTGCACAGAGTTGACGATGTTGTTGAGCTGCACCGTCATCGGATAAGTGTCGGGGCGGGTGTAGACGACGCCGAACAGGAAGTCGTTCCAGATGCCGGTCACCTGCAGGATGATGGCGACGACGAAGATCGGCAGCGACATCGGCAGCATGATCCGGAAATAGATGCCCCAGAAGCCGGCGCCGTCGACGCGCGCCGCGCGGAACAGTTCCTCCGGCATGGAAGTGAAATAGTTGCGGAACAACAGCGTCAGGATCGGCATGCCGAAAATGGAATGGACGATCACCAGGCCGCTCAGGCTGCCATAGAGGCCGATCTCGCGCAGGATGATGACGATCGGATAGATCATCACCTGATAGGGGATGAAGGCGCCGACGATGAGGATCACGAAGAAAGTATCGGCTCCCTTGAAGCGCCAGTTGGCAAGCGCGTAGCCATTCACTGAAGCGATGGCGATCGACAGGACGACCGACGGGACGGTGATGCGCACCGAATTCCAGAAGCCGCGCGAGAGCCCGTCGCAGTTGAGGCCGGTGCAGGCGCTGGACCAGGCCTTCACCCAAGGCTCGAAGGTGATCTCGAGCGGCGGCGAGAAGATGTTGCCGAGGCGTATCTCCGGCATGCCCTTGAGCGATGTCACCACCATCACATAGAGCGGCAGCAGATAATACAGCGCCACCACGATGAGCGTGCCATAGAGGAAGATGTTGCGCCGCGAGAACACATGCCGCGGCTTGGGCCCCCGCGGCCCGGATGCCTCAAGCCCGATAGAGCCCGTACCGGCAGGCAGGGGAACGGCAAGGTCAGCCACGCTTCTTGCCTCCGAATTCGAGATAGGCCCAGGGAACGATGACGACCACCACCGACAGCAGCATCATGGTCGAGGCGGCGAAGCCCTGCCCAAGGTTCTGGGCGAAGAACATGTAGTCATAGACATATTTGGCCGGCACTTCGGAGGCGATGCCGGGACCGCCGCTGGTCTGGGCGACAACCAGGTCATAGACCTTGACGATGCCGGCGGCGATGATGACGAGCGCGGTGATGAAGACCGGTCGCATCATCGGGATGATGATGAACAGATAGGTCTTCAGGGTGGGTATCCCATCCACCCGCGCGGCCTTCCAGATATCCTCGTCGATGCCGCGCAGGCCCGCCAGCATCAGGCACATGATCAGCCCGGTGCCTTGCCAGAGCGCGGCGATCAGGATGCCGTAGATGACGATGTCGGAATTGTAGAGCGGATCGAAGCTGAAGGTTTCCCAGCCGAGGCCGCGCACCACCCCCTGGATTCCGAACTCCGGGTTGAGCAGCCACTGCCAGACCAGACCGGTGACGATGAAGGAGAGCGCGAAGGGATAGAGGAAGATGGTGCGGAACGTGTCCTCGAAGCGGATCTTCTGGTCGAGCAGCGCCGCCAGTATGAAGCCGATGATCAGAGAGAACACCAGCGACAGCACGCCGTAGACCAGCAGGTTCTCGATCGAGACCAGCCAGCGCGGCGTCGACCACAGCCGATAATACTGGTCGAGCCCGACGAAGTTCAGCCGCGGCAGCAGTTTTGAATTGGTGAAGGAATAGAGCACCGTCCACGCGCTGCCGCCAACGAAGATCACCAGTGCGGTGAGGACCATCGGAATAGAGGCGACCTTGGCATTAAGGTTGCGGAAGAGTTGGTTGGGGCGTTCGCTCTTGCTCATCTGCACAGCCGGGCTGGATCGGGTAAGGGCGGGAGGGTCAAAGCCGAAGAGTCTCTTGACCCGGAGCTCCCGGCCCCGCGGTCGCGGGCCGGGAGCGAGCGGTTCGTCGGTCGTCAGTCCGCTGAGGCGACGATGTCGGCGAAGCGCTTTTGCGCCTCTTCCACGGTCATGTCCGGCTTGGCGAAGAACTCGGAGAAAAGGTCCTCTTTCTGCTTTTGGGTGTCTTGCGACAGCAGCTGGTCCGTCCACGGCATGACGCTACCCTTGGCCAGGATGTCGAGTCCTTTCTTCATGCAGTCGTTCGCCGCCTTGAGGTCGATATCGCCGCGCACCGGCAGCGAGCCCTTCTTGAGGTTGAAGGCGACCTGCGTCTTGGGATCGAGCAGCGTTTTAGCCAGCGCTTCCTGCGCCTTGGATTTTTCAGCGTCCTGCAGCAGCGGGAAGTAGAAGGCGTCGCCGCCGGTGGCGATGACCTCGTTCAGCCCAAGGCCGGGAAGGCACGTATAGTCCTTGCCGGCGGCCTGCCCGGCAACCTGGAACTCGCCCTGCGCCCAGTCGCCCATGATCTGGCCGCCGGCCTTGCCGGAGATGACGAGATTGGTGGCCTGGTTCCAGTCCTGCACATTGGTGTTCTTCGCCATCTTGCGGGCATCGTCCGCGGCCTTGAACACCTTG
The DNA here is from genome assembly GCF_055811595.1 of Mesorhizobium sp. WSM4814. Classification (NCBI taxonomy): domain Bacteria; kingdom Pseudomonadati; phylum Pseudomonadota; class Alphaproteobacteria; order Hyphomicrobiales; family Phyllobacteriaceae; genus Mesorhizobium; species Mesorhizobium sp. WSM4814. The sequence continues at coordinate 21,825 of NZ_JBVVQT010000015.1, read as the reverse complement.
GCGACTTCTGGCCCGGCGGCGAATTCGGCATCCTTGTCGCGATAGACCTTCAAGAAAGCGTCCGTGCCGCCGACCGCCGTAAGCAGCACGTCGAAGGTGCCCGAGGATTGCCAGGGCTGCCCGCCGAGCGCCATCGGTAAGATGCCTGCCTTCTCCAGCGCCGGGGCGGCCGCGACATATTCATTCCAATTCTTCGGCACCGGCACACCGGCCTTTTCGAAGGCCGCGTTCGATAGCCACAGCCACTGCCAGGAGTGGATGTTGACCGGCACGCAATAGATCTTGCCGTCGAGGGTGCAGCCATCGAGCAGGCTCTTCGGCTGGACGATTTCCGTCCACTTGTCCCTGGTGGCGAGCTCGGTCAAATCGCGCATCAGACCGGCCTGCACCAATTCTTCCGCTTGCCTTCCGTGGTTGAACTGGGTGGCGCCCATAGGGTCGCCGCCAGTGATGCGGCTGATCATGATCGGCCGCGCCGTGCCGCCGGAGCCGGCGATGGCGCCGTCGACCCAATGATTGCCTGTCGCGTCGAACGCCTTGGCGAATTCGGCGACCGCCGCCGCCTCGCCGCCTGAAGTCCACCAATGGGTGACTTCCAGATCCGTCGCTGCCGCCGGCCCGGCGAATGGCAGCGCGGTTGTCACCGCCAACGCAGCGGTCATGATTTGGTATCGCATTTCGGCTCCTCCCAGAATCTGAAACGTTACAGATTTTCGATACGGCAATTGTTGGAGGCGCGCAACCCCGAACAGGAGCAGTTCGGCATTTTTTTCGAGCAGCGAACAAACTCGCCGCACAATGTCCGCCTACTGCATCGCAGCAGGGCAGGCTGCACTGCAAAATGATGCTGCAATGCGTGAAATTCGGCAAAACCTTGCTCAGCGGGCAAGCCTTGCCGACGCACACCGACTTTGCGTCGAACGAAGCGCCGCTCATCCAGGCTAGCTTTTACTGGCCGCTGCGCGATGGCAAGTGACAATCTGTAACGTTTCAGTATATAGGGTGTTCATCGCCGATTGCCGACCTGCACGGCAACTGCTATGCGCCTGACGGGCGGGATGAATGGACAGAGATCAGACGGAAAAGGACGACGAGGGCTCGGGCCGGCCGACACTGAAGACGCTTGCCTTCATGACCGGGCTGGGCGTCACCACTGTGTCGCGGGCGCTGAAGGACGCGCCCGAGATCGGCGCCGAGACCAGGCGACGCGTCCAGCTCGTCGCCAAGCAGATCGGTTACCGGCCGAACCGCGCCGGTGTGCGCCTGCGGACCGGCAAGACCAACGTCATCAGCCTCGTGCTCAACACCGAGCGCGAAATCATGAGCTTTGTCTCGGACATCATCTACGGCGTCTCGGAAGTCATCGCCGCCACACCCTATCACCTGATCGTCACGCCCTATTCACGCTCTCAGGATCCCCTGGACCCGATACGCTATCTCGTGGAGACCGGTTCCGCCGACGGCGTCATCATTTCGCGCACCCAGCCGAATGACCCCAGGGCCCGTTACATGCTCGAGCGTGGCATTCCCTTTGCCACGCATGGCCGCACCGATATGGGGCTGATCCATCCCTATCATGACTTCGACAACTACGCGTTCGCGACCGAGGCTGTGCGCCACCTGGCCGGCATCGGCCGCCGCAGGCTGGCTCTGCTGGCGCCTCCAGTCGAGCTGACCTACCACAGTCATACGCTGAACGGCTTCACCGATGCGCTGAGCGAGGTCGGCGCCAGCGAGATCCCGTTCAACACCGTTTCGGTCGACCATTCGATCGATCAGATCAGGATGAGGACCGCGCAGCTGATGCGCCGCGATGTCAGGCCGGACGGTTTCGTCAGCAGCGCCGCTGCCGCGACACTCGCCATCGTCGCCGGCATCGAGGACGCCGGCCTCAAGCTCGGCCGGGACGTCGACGTGGTGTCCAAGCAGTCGTCCGACCTGCTGCACCTGTTCCGCAGGGAATTGCTGGTGGTCAACGAGAATTTTCGGCTGGCCGGCGCCGAGCTCGCCCGCTCGGTGCTGGGCTGGATCGGCGGCGCGGCACCTGGCTCCTTGCAGAGCCTGAGCATGCCTGGCGAGGTTGTGGCCTATCGCCGTCCCGACTAGAGCGGGATACGTTCAAATAGAATTGGGCATCTCCATCTATTTGTCTTAGCCGCATTTCTGCGACGCCAAGTGATTCCACTGGCTGCAAAATGCGCGCTGCTGACTGGCAGCCTTGGGCCGGAGAACGAACCCGGCAGCTGCGGAACCTGGACATTCAAAAGCGCACAGGGGTGACGGCGACTGCCGTAAAATGGGCATCGAAGATAGGTGGATTCTCGGAGATTCCGAGGTTCTCCGCGACGACATGCGGAGGTAGAACACGGATACCGGCGAGAAGATCTGCGGAGACCAGAATAGGATGACCGAGAGCCTTGGATAGTGACTCTAGACGTCCAGTGGTGTTCACGACATCGCCGAAATACGCGATCTTGTGTCGCTCAAGGCCAATCTCAGCGGTAACGATCGACCCGCAATGCAGCACGGCGCGAAACTCCGGCACCTGCCCGAAACGCGCTTGCCACGCCGCCGCCTGATCCCTTATGGCCGCCGCGAAGTCGAAGACGCAACGAAGACACGCGGCGTCCCGCATGCCGCGATCCATGGGCCAGGTGACCAGCGCCATATCCCCGATGTAGTCGTCAATAGAGCCCTGGGAGCGACGAACAGGCGACGCAAGTGCGTTGAATATCTGTCCGAGGTAGGCCTGGGTCTCCAGATCTCCGTACCGATCCGCGAATTGCGTGGAGCCACTGACATCGAGGAACAGAAAGATCCGCTCCTCCTTGATGGGACGGTGATAACGACCGAGAAGCAGGCTGGTGAACAGGCTTGGCCCGATAAGGTCACGCAGTCGGAACACGAATGCGACGAGGGTGGAGACGCCGAGTGAATACAAAAGACCGGACTCCGAGATCACCATGGCTTCGCGAGCGGTGCTCATATAGCCGAGGAGATGGTGAAGCGCTGTGCCGGCGGCGGCGTTGCCGATCAAGATCATCAACACGTAGGTTGCGATCGTAGTCACGACGAACACCGGCGTTGCCGCTTGCCGGATCACATTGCGCCATCGGCGCAAGATAACGCCGCGCTCATACAACAGAATAGGAGTTCCGATGAACACGCCCCTGACTGCGGAGTGCAGGGCCTCGACGTCGAACATCAGCGCGTAGGCCAAGCCCGCTACTGCCCCCACAACGGGTGCGAGGAGCCACTGCAAAGGGCGACGAAAGCGGTCCCGGCCACGCCCAGAGTTCATTTCGTATCCTGCTCGATGAGATCGGGACTGCCCCGGCCTGTTGCTCGGCGCGGTTGTGATTTCATCAGTTTCGCCCTGGGCCCCCTCGATCATGTATCGCGGTACAGCGATTTGCTCAAGCTAGGCTCGCCACCTCCAGTATGGCGTCTGCAAATGCCCGCGGGGCTTCCTGCGGAAGGTTGTGCCCGATGCCGCCGGTAATGAGGCGGTGCTCGTACTTGCCCGAAAACTTCTTGGCATAGGCACTGGGGTCGGGATGCGGAGCGCCGTTGGCGTCACCCTCAAGGGTGATCGTCGGCACGCTGATCACCGGCGCCTTTGCAAGCCGCTGCTCCAGAACGTTATATTGCGGTTCGCCTTCTGCGAGGCCGAGCCGCCAGCGGTAATTGTGGATGACGACCGCCACATGATCCGGATTGTCGAAGGCCCTGGCGCTGCGCTCGAACGTGGCATCGTCGAAATTCCACTGCGGCGAGGCAATCTGCCAGATCAGCTTGGCAAAATCCCACCGGTACTTTTCGTAGCCGGCCTGGCCGCGTTCGGTGGCGAAGTAATACTGGTACCACCATTGCAGCTCGGCTTTTGGCGGCAGCGCCATCTTGTTGGCCTCCTGGCTGCCGATCAGATAACCGCTGACCGAGACCAGGGCCTTGCAGCGTTCCGGCCACAATGCCGCGACGATGTTGGCCGTGCGTGCGCCCCAGTCGCAACCGCCGACGATCGCCTTATCAATCTGCAGTGCATCCATCAGCGCGATGACGTCAACGGCGACCACAGCCTGCTGGCCATTTCGCGGGGTTTCGCTGGAGAGAAACTGCGTCGTGCCGTAGCCGCGCAGATAGGGGACGATGACGCGAAAGCCCCTCGACGCCAAGATCGCCGCAACGTCGACATAGGTGTGGATATCGTACGGCCATCCATGCAGGAGGATGACGACCGACCCTTTGCCAGGACCGACCTCGGCATATCCAATGTCGAGTACGCCAGCTTGAACCTGCTTCAACGGACCGAACGACGTGTTTGCTGGTGGTTCGATTGTGCTGGCGTCCGGTTTCGTAATGCTGGACTGCGCATTTGCCGAGCCCGTCATGGCAAACTGAGCGGCCGCGACGGTGGTGACGGCCACGCCCAACAAGTGGCGTCGATGGAGGTCGATCTGTTCGGTCATGGCGGTTTGTATCCGTTGATAAGGCATGGTGCCTGGTGGAAGATTATCTTCGGTCGACTGTCACATCGGACACGTCGGCCGTGATAGGTGCGAATGCTTGGTTTGCGACCCCCTCGGCGTCATGCAGGAGCACACGCCGCCGTGTCGGGAATACGAACCCGTCTTTACTCAGGCCGACTCATTGAGTTTGGTTACGCGGCCACGGCGATTTCGTACCGCGCCGGCGAGGTGTTGAGCGAAAGATTTGGGATGAGTTTCTGCCGCGCCGCTTCATAGGCGTGCCAGTCGGCGACGTCGGGAAGCGAGGGAATGGTCACCAACTCGCCCTGGTCGAGGCCGGCAAGGGCCGCGTCGACGAGGTCATCGGATTGCATGATCGCCTTGCTCGGCAAATCGTCGAGCGAACCTCCTGATACGTCCCAGAAATTGGTGGCGATGGCGCCGGGCAGAACCGCCTGGATGCGCAGCTTCTTGTCCGCAAGCTCCTTGTGGAGCGACAGGCTGAAAGCGAGCACAAAGGCTTTCGTCGCGCCATACACACCGTTGAGGATTTCCGGCGCGATGGCGACCGCTGACGAGATGTTGATGATTGTGCCGCCGCCTCGCGCCACAAAGGCCGGAACCGCTGCATAAGTCAGGCGGGTCAACGCCGTGATGTTGAGCCCGATCATCGCTTGCATCTTGTCGATGTCGGATTCCAAGAGCGGCGCGACAGCGCCGATGCCAGCGTTATTGACCAACATCGTGATGGCGGGATCGGCGCCGAGCAAGGTCTCGATCCGGCCCAGATCCGCCTTGTCGTTGAGGTCAGCCGCAACAGTGCTGACGTTGCAATTCGTTGAGCCGGCGATGCGCCTGGCCACTTCGTCCAGCCTCTCCTGGCTGCGCGCCACGAGAATGAGGTCATAGCCGCGGCGCGCGAGCCGGTCGGCGTAGATCGCTCCAATCCCGGCGGAGGCGCCGGTCACCATCGCGATGCCCATTTTGGAATACGTCATGATTGCTCTCTCATTCGATTGCGCTGACAACTGCGCGTGAAACCATCAGCCGCAAACCTGGCTTGGATCGCCGGCTATGTTTGGCGGCGGGACGGTGACCCGTCCCGCTCACCCAATCTCGGTGCTGCTTAAAGCGGCAGCGGCTTGCCCGCCTGCTCCGCCACCATGTACTTGGCGTACCAATCCGGCCAATTCTCATCGCGTTGGCCGCCATTGCGCTTCTCGTGCTCGCCATGAGCCTCAGATGCCCGCCGCATCGCAGAGGCCAGATCGGCCTCAGAAGCGTAACTCGTCATGTTGGTGTCGATCCGGCCGGGAAACCGGGTGGTGACTTCCTGCAGCAGCCATTCATTGCCGTCGGGATCGCTGAATGTCGCGTATGTGAAATAGCTGCGGCGCTCCGGATCCGGACCGCTGATCACAGGCTTTCCAGGCCCGGCGCGGTGGAAGATCTCGCCCACCTCGACACCGTGAGCGATGAGCTCGGCACGCGCTGCGACGATGTCCGAGACGACCAGATACAGTCCTCGAGCCGATCCCGGGGTGGCCGACGTGATCCCCTTTCCGAAGTGAATCGAGCTCGGCGAACCTGGGGGCGTGAACTGAACGGCGTGAAAGTCGTCCCCGACGGCAAAGTCGGCGTCAAGCCGCCAGCCCAGCTCGCCGTAGAAGCGCTTGGAACGCTCGACATCCGAGATTGGGATAACGACGACCTCGAGCTTCATGTCTGTCGCCTGCGTGGAGGACGCGACATCTCTTGCAATAACAGCCTGGTTCATGATGGTCTCCTATTTCCCGTTGGTTGTGTTGACGTGCGCATGCTTCGCTGGGCGTCACTTGCTAGGCGCTATTCATCCAGCGCGACGAGCGGCTTTCCTTTTTCGACGATGTAGGTAGCGAGCTCGAGCGCTTTGCCGCTGCCCACGTTCTTGGCCGTGTGGCTTGTTCCCTGGGGGATAAAGAGCGTATCGCCGGCGTTGAGTGTCAGCGGCGGCTTACCCTGGAGCGTGTACTCCAGCTGGCCCTCGACGACATAGGCGATCTCTTCGCCAGGATGCGCGTGCCAAGGCGCCGTCACGCCCGGTGCGAATTCGACAAGCACCTGAATGACTTCACGTCCGGGGGTGCCGAGGTCCGCCCGCAGCAAGTCGGTGCGCCCAACACCGGGCAATTGTGCCTCTTCGGTTTGCGCTAGCAACGGCGTGAGAACAGCACCGGCGAAAAGCGTCGCCGCCGCGATCATTCGAAACGTTTTCATGGCTATTTTCCTTTGGCGTTCGCGGTTTGAGTATTAGTGTGCCGGCCGCAGAGACCTGAACGCGGCGCGCAGTTCGGCCGAGAAGAGTTCCGGCTCCTCCCAGGCGGCGAAGTGGCCGCCCTTGTTCACTTCCTTGAAGTAGATCAGGTTGGGATAGGCGCGGCGGGCCCAGGTCTCGGGCGCTCGATAGACCTCTTCGGGGAATACCGAGATGGCGACCGGGAGCCCGATATCGGAGGTTTTCTGCGCCGCTGCGAGAAGGACACTCTGGCCCATCGTCTCCCAGTAGAGCCGGGCCGCCGAAGTCGCGCTGTTCGTCAGCCAGTACAGCGTGACGTCGTCCAGCATCTCGTCCTTGCTGAGCAGGCGCTCGGGTTCGCCGTTGTTGTAATCGTACATCCAGCCGGCGAGCCCGGCCGGCGAATCCGTCAATGCGTAGCCGATCGCCTGAGGCCGCGTGCCCATCATTGCCGCGTAGGCCCGATATTTCTTGTAAAAGGTTTCGAGCGAACCAAACGCGACACCTTCCTTCCCGGTGAGGCTGGTTGGCGCCGGCCCGCCGGCGGCAAGGACTGCGGCCACGTCCGCCGGTATCGTTGCCGGCAAATTGATGTGGATGCCAAGCAATCCCTTTGGCGCCTGGCGTGCCATCGCGCTGGAAACGGGCGCGCCCCAGTCGCCGCCCTGGGCAACAAAGTGGTCGTAGCCCAGGCGCTGCATCAGTTCGGTCCAGGCACTTGCGATGCGGTCTGGATTCCAGCCGACGCCGCGCGGCTTGCCGGAGAACCCGTAGCCGGGCATCGAGGGCAGCACCAGGTCGAAGGCATCCTCAGGCCTGCCGTCATGCTGCGTGGGGTCCGTGAGCGGACCAACGGTCTGGAGCAGTTCGAACACAGAGCCGGGCCAACCATGCGTCATGATCAGCGGCAGGGCGTTGGGTTGCTTCGACCGAATGTGCAGGAAGTGGATATCGAGCCCGTCGATCTCGATCATGAACTGCGGCAGGGCATTCAGCTTTGCCTCAGCCTTGCGCCAGTCGTACTCGGTTCCCCAGTAGCGGACGATCTCCTGCAATCGTGCGAGCTGAATGCCCTGCGACCGATCGGCGACTGTCTCCTGGTCAGGCCACCGTGTCGCCATGATGCGCCGGCGAAGCTCGTCAATCGCTTCCTGCGGGATGTTGACCGTGAACGGACGGATCGAACTGCTGGTGGCTGCAGCGTTAAGCGTTCCCGGAAGCAGGCCCACGGCCCCGGCGGCGGCGGTCGCAACAAGGATTTCGCGCCGAGTAAGTGACCGTGCTGACATGACACTCTCCCTGTTTGCTGATGCTTTTGGACGGCACACAGATCGACTGTCAGGCGAGGCAAATCTATTGCACGATGGTATCGGCGATACCTTTGTATTGGCCCGGCGATGCCTCATCGTCCCGTCGGACCGACACCAAGGCACAATGGACGCCGCTATCACGCCGGCGCATTGTCACGGCACGCGATACTCGCGAAAGGACCGCAATGGAGATCGAACAGAGCCGCGTTTTGGATGCACTTCCGGCTATGGTGTGGACCGCGAAACCGGACGGGCATGCCGACTTCGTCAATCGACGCTGGTCAGACTATACGGGGCTCGATATTGATCAGGTCCGCTTCTCCGGGTGGCAGGCTGCGATCGACCCGCAAGACTTGCCGAACCTGACCGAGAGTTGGCGATCGATACTGGCTTCCGGGGAACCCGGCGAAATGGAAGCGCGCATGCGGCGCGCCGACGGGCAATACCGATGGTTCGTGATCCATTGCAGTCCGCTGCGTGACGATGTTGGTCGTATCGTCGAGTGGTATGCGATCAACACCGACATCGATCAAAGGAAACGCGCCGAAGAAACGCTTCGGCAGGACGAGGCGAGGCTGACCGCCGCCGAGCGAGATATTCGGCAGACGATCGATACGATCCCCGTATTCGTTGCAACATACAGTCCGGACGGAACGCGCACTTTCGTGAACCGGACGTGGCAAGACTACATGGGCCTCACACTCGAGGACGCGACAGGTCCATCCGGGAAGACATTTCCGCATTTCTATCCGGATGATGTAGAGCGGAACGATGCGGCGTGGAGAGTTGCACTGGAAAGCGGCGAGCCGCTTACCATTGACGTGCGGGTTAGGCGCGCCGATGGACAATATCGCTGGCACACATCTCGCCGCGTGCCCCATCGCGACGAAAACGGACGCGTCATCCGTTGGTATTCGGTCGGCATAGACATTGACGACCAGAGGCGCGCCGAAGAGGCGCTGCTTGCAAGCAGGCACGATCTTGGCCTCATCATCAACACCATACCTGTGATGGCATGGTCGGCTCGTCCTGACGGGTCACCTGAATTCTTCAACCAGCATTATCTCCACTACGTGGGCCTCTCCATTGGCCAGTCAAAGGATTGGGAGCCGGCCGGTCCATTGTCCGAGTATTGGGACTTGACTGCGGCTGTCCATCCCGACGATGTAGACCGACTTGCCGCCGCATGGGAGGCCATATTGGCGTCAGGGAAGTCGGGGGAAGCCGAAGCACGCCTCCGCCGCTTCGACGGCAAATATCGGTGGTTCCTGTTTCGGGCCAATCCCCTGCGCGACGAAGCCGGAAACATCGTCAAATGGTACGGCACGCATACCGACATCCACGGGCGAAAGCGTGCCGAAGACGCGCTCAAGCGCAGCGAAGCATTCCTGTCGGAGGGTCAGTACCTTGCCCGCATGGGGAATTTGTCCTGGCAAGTCGCAACGGGCAAGATCACCTGGTCCGAGCCTCTTTACCGCATCTTCGAGTTCGAGCCGGGTACGCTCGTAACGCTCGAAAGAATAGCCAGCCGAGTTCATCCCGAAGACCTGCCTCTGATGGGGGACATGGTTGAACGGGCGCTGCGCGGTGATAGCGACTTTGAATACCAGCACCGGATTCTCTTGCCCGACCTGTCGGTCAAGCACCTGCACTTGATCGCCCACCGCGCACATAACGATTCCAGCCCCATCGAGTATGTCGGCGCGGTTCTTGACATCACACAACGGCGGCGCTCCGAAGAGGCGCTGGAGAAAGTCCGATCCGAACTTGCACAAGCTACGCGGACTATGAGCTTGGGTGTGTTGACCGCGTCGATTGCACACGAAGTGAACCAACCGCTCTCGGGCATCGTCACCAACGCCGGCACCTGCCTTCGCATGCTGGCGGCCGACCCGCCTAACGTTGACGGCGCGCGGGAAACTGCGCGGCGCACAATCAGGGATGGCAACCGCGCGGCTGACGTGATCGCCCGGCTTCGCGCGCTGTTCGCCAAAAGGGCCACGTTAGTTGAACCGATCGATCTCAACAACGCTGCGGCAGAGGTGGTCGCATTGTTTTCCGGAGACCTTCAGCGAAACAAGGTGCTCCTTCAGACCCAGCTTGCAGACGGACTGCCGCTCGTCGGCGGCGATCGGGTCCAACTGCAACAGGTCATCATGAACCTGTTGCGCAACGCATCCGACGCGATGGTCGCCGTCGACGATCGACCAAGACTTGTCGTGCTTGGCACTCGGCTCGGGGAGGACGGTAAGGTGCAGCTTTTCGTGCGGGATAGCGGAATCGGGTTTGATGCTCAGGGTGCGGAGCGGCTTTTCGAAGCCTTCTACACGACCAAAGCCGAGGGCATGGGAATAGGCCTGTCCGTCAGTCGTTCCATCGTCGAAAGCCATGGCGGGCGGCTTTGGGCGGAGGCGAATGTCGGTCCTGGATCGACCTTCTCGTTTTCGATCCACGAATATCTACGCGCAGAACCACCACCTGCCCATCCGTCTGGCGCCATATCGGCGCCGACCAGCAGCAGCGCCTCAATCCAACGAGGTTTTTCATGAACGCTCGCCGCCCACTCGTGTCGATCGTCGATGACGATGAATCCGTGCGCGAGTCCCTGCCCGACCTGTTGAGCGAGTTCGGCTTCCGTGCCGAAGCGTTCTCTTCGGCGGAGCAGTTTCTGCGGTCAGGCATCATCAACGAGACCGAGTGTCTGGTGCTTGACATCAGCATGCCCGGCATGACCGGGCCTGATCTCGAACGAGAGTTGGCGCGCCGGGGCCAGGCTATCCCAATCATCTACATTACGGCGCAGAGTTGTGAGACCGCGCGGCCGGACCTTTTAAAAAAGGGTGCGGTAGAATGCCTATCCAAGCCGTTTAGCGACACAGCCCTGCAGAAAGCGCTCAACCTGGCCTTCGCTAATGATTGAACGCGACTTGCTATGCCGATCCGCAACGGATACTTCCCGCACACACGGATTTGGCAACTGCACCGAGCAAGGGCAAGGCCGGCATCATGTCACACGAAACGCCTGTCGTATTCGTCGTTGACGACGACATTTCTGTGCGTGAATCGCTGGAATTGCTCATCCGTTCAGCGGGCTTCCATCCGGAGCCCTGCTCATCGGCGCAGGAATTTCTCTCTCGGCCCCGAGCCCTGGTTCCGAATTGTCTGATTCTTGACGTCAACCTTCCCGATCTCAGCGGGCTCGACTTGCAACAACTCGTCTCCGTCGAGCGAACCGACATGCCGATTATTTTCGTCACTGGCTACGGCGACGTGCCGATGACAGTCAAAGCGATGAAGGCCGGAGCCGTAGAATTCCTCACCAAGCCGTTTGGGGACGACGTGCTCATGACGGCCGTCGAGTACGCACTTGAACGCAGCCGGACTGCACGTGCGAACGAGTTGGACAAGCAAGTGCTCCGTGAGCGCTATTCATCACTCAGTCCACGCGAAGCGGAGGTGATGGCGCTGGTCGTGACGGGACTGTTGAACAAGCAGGTTGGCTTCGAACTCGGCATCAGCGAGATCACAGTAAAAGCCCATCGCGGTCAGGTTATGCGAAAGATGAAGGCCGGTTCCCTTCCCGAACTCGTCAACATGGCTGCAAGGCTGAATCTCGGGCAGCCACCGCATCTCGGCTAGTTGCAAAGCCGAGGTGTCACTTCCTAGCGCGACGGCTAGATAGCCAAATCAAAAATTCGGTGCACACTGTTGGCAATCGCGCGCGGCCGCTCTCGACCTGGTCTGGGTTCTCTGGAAACCGACCCGAATGCATCGTCCGTCAATATATGTTGACACGAGACGATTTCGTCAACTAATGTTGACGCATGATCGATGTCCACCAACTGCCCACACCTGACCAGCCGGAGCAAGCCTTGGCTGCGGTCGTTGCGCTTCGGCGAGCGGCTGACCTATTGGAGCGTAGAGCGGTCAGGGCGGCCCTGAAGCAAGGTTGGTCCTGGGCGAAGATTGCCCAGGCACTCGGCATCTCCAAGCAGGCAGCCCACAAGCGGCTGTCCGACATCAACGCCCAGGACAATCCGCCATAGGAGACGATCATGCTCAGCGGCATCAAAACCCGTCTATCGAACGTCCGCACCATCAAGACACTGTGCGAAAGTGCGGAAAACTACGCTCTACAGGACCAGCAGCGACAGGCCGGAGCCGAACATTTCCTGCTGGCGGCCATCGATCTTCCCGACAATACCGCCCGTCTCGCATTCCGCGAAATTGGCGCGGACGCCGCTGGCTTCCGCGACGCGGTCGGCGCCCAATATCGGGAAGCCCTCCGCTCGGTTGGGGTGAACGCCGGGGAGCACATATCCGGGGGTTTGACCCCAGAACCGCTTCAGGCAGCCGCAGGCCTTTATGACGCAGCCCCGTCGGGAGCTGAGGTGATGAAGGAATTGGCGGCCAACCGAAACGATCACCGGCCACTGCTGGGTGCGCATGTCGTGGCTATAGTCGCCGCGATGGAGCAGGGAGTGGCGGCACGTGCGTTGCGTTGCATGGAAGTCGATCCCGCTGCGCTGAAGGCGGCGGCGAACAAGTTCTCGCGCACCAGCGATCGGCACACGGGACTGACCGGCGCCTGACGTCCAGATCCAAGACTATTCAGCATCAATGCATGAAATATGATCGAGCCACAGCTTGGGAGGCTCCTTCGACTAGCCGCTCGCCCCGCTCCCCCAAGGCCATGGAACGCGCCCGGCCCGTCGATGCGTTCGAAGCCGTGCGCGCCGAAGAAATCGCGTTGCGCCTGGATCAGGTTCGAGGTGCCGCGGCCCTGGCGATAGCTGAACCCGCTGCCAGCCGTCCAGATCCACCGCCCTACGGATTCGGCATCGAACAGAAGGAGGAAGTTGAAGGCTGATATCGGGCGTACGTGCAGCTCATACCGTGAATCATAGCTTCGTTCTCCCGAAATCACGGTGATCAGGCGCTCGCACTCCGAGTGGGCGAACCTTCCGGTTGCGCGAGCAATGCCTATCGGCCGCGCTCGGCGCGCCACGTTTTGAACCGTTCGGCGTGTTCGTCTCGTGTGCAGGGATAGAGCCCGATGATCGGCACGCCGCCCTTGACCTGTTCGACCACGAAATCCTCATAGACGGTCATCTCGGCCGCCTCATTGGCGACCTCACCGGCGATCTCCCGCGGAATGACGATGACACTATCGTCGTCTCCGACTACGATATCGCCGGGGAACACGGCGACGTCCCCGCAACCGATCGGCACGTTCAGGTCGAATGCCTCGTGCAGGGTGAGATTGGTCGGACTGGAGGGCCGGGTATGATAGGCGGGGATATCGAGTTCGCCGATCACCGCGGCGTCGCGGAACCCGCCGTCGGTGACCACGCCGGCGACGCCGCGCACCATCAGGCGCGTCACCAGAATGTCGCCCGCGGATGCCGCGCGAGGATCCTTGCGGCTATCCATGACGAGCACATGGCCCGCCGGGCAGGTCTCGACGGCGACGCGCTGCGGATGATCCGGCTTGCGGAATTCTGTGAGCTGGTTGCGGTCCTCGCGCGCGGGGATGTAGCGCAGCGTAAAGGCCGGCCCGACCATGTTGCGGCCTTTTCGCTGCAACGGACCCACACCCTGGATTACCTGGTTGCGCAGGCCGCGCTTGAACAGCGCTGTGGCCAGGGTGGCGACGGACACGCCTAGAAGTTTTTCGCGCAGATTCTCGTCCATGTTCGCTTCCTCATTTCAGGTGCTGGCACTGCAAGCTCTTCGGGGGCTCTCCCGTCGTCGGCCGGCAGGCAATTCGCAACTCATTCGCGATTTCCCGCCGCAAGGCGGTTCGCGACTAAAAAGGCGTCGAGCCTCGCCTGCTGCGCCGAAGTGAGCGGCCAGGCCGAGGGCGGGCGCGTCGGTCCGCAGCCAAGGCCCTGCGCGATCAGCGCCGCTTTTACGCCGGTCACGTTGGCGCCGCCCATCTCCTCCGCGCGGATTTCCTCGAAGACTCGCATTCCATCGATGAGCGCGTTCGCCTTCTCAAATTCGCCGGCCTCGAGTGCGGCATGGATCGCGACCGACCGTTCGGGCCATACGTTTATCAGCCCGGAGGTGAACCCTCGCGCGCCAACGGCATAGAAGACCGGCGCCCAGACCTCGGCCAGGCCTCCGACCCAGACGATCGACGGGTCGCAGGCAGCCCGCGCTTCCGCCAAGCGAAGCGGATTGGGCGTCGCCCATTTCACCCCCTTGACGCCTGGAAGGCCGCAAAGCTCGGCGATGACGCGCGTGCCGATCGCATCGTTGCGCATATAAAGCATCATCGGCAGGCCGCCCGACGCTTCGGATACCGCGTTCAGGTAGTCAACCAGTCCGCGCGGCGCGACGAAGGCGTCTGGCGGCTGGTGCACCATCAGCGCCGCGGCTCCGGCTTCGGCGGATAGTTTCGCCAGCTTCTGCGCATCACGGATGCTCCGCCCGACGCCGGCGAGCACCGGCGCGCGGCCGGCTGCCATCGAAACGACTTCGCGCGCCATCGTCACCGCCTCGTCGGTTGTCAGCGCATAGAACTCGCCGGTGTTGCCGTTGACCACCGGCATGTGCACGCCGGCGTCCAGTGCCCTGTCGAGGATCGGGGAAAGCCGTTCGGGCGCGATGTCGCCGCGTTGGTCGTAAGGCGTAACCAGAATGCCCGATATGCCGGTCAGCGCCTTGTCGAGGGAAAATGTCATGCCTGGCCTTTCAAAAAATGTCCGGTTCGCCGGCCGAAGCGCCGAAATCGCGCTCGAGGAAATCGAAGTCGCAACCCTTGTCGGCCTGTGTCACATGGCGCGAGAACATCCAGCCCCAGCCGCGTTCGAAATGCGGCGCGGGGGGTGACCAGTCGGCCCGACGGCGCGCCAGTTCGTCGTCCGCCACCAGCATGTCCAGCCGCCGGTTCGGCAAATCCAGCCGCACGATGTCGCCTGTCCGCAGCAGCGAAAGCGGGCCGCCGATGTGGGCCTCCGGCGCGACATGAAGCACGCACGCCCCGTAGGAGGTTCCCGACATCCGCGCATCGGAGATGCGCAGCATGTCGCGATGACCTTTTTTGATCAGCGCCTTGGGGATCGGAAGCATGCCCCATTCGGGAAAACCGGGTCCGCCCAGCGGGCCGGCATTGCGCAGCACCAGCACGTGGTCCGGCGTGATGTCGAGATCTTCGTCGTCGACCGCCGCCTTCATCTCGGGATAGCTGTCGAAAACCAGCGCCGGCCCTTCATGGACATGAAAGCGGGGGTCGCAGGCGGCCGGCTTGATGACGGCGCCATCGGGGCAGAGGTTGCCGCGCAGCACGGCGAGCGACCCTTCCGAATAGACCGGGTTGGACAAAGGGCGGATCACGTCGTCGTTCCATACCCGCGCGCCCTCGAGCGTTTGGCCGAGCGATCTGCCTGTGACCGTCAGCGTCGAAAGGTCGAGCCGCTCGCTTAGTTGCGCCATCAGTGCGCGCAGGCCGCCGGCGTAGTAAAAATCCTCCATCAGGTAGTCCTTGCCGGCGGGGCGGACGTTGGCGATCAGCGGCGTGGTGCGGCCGAGCGCGTCAAGATCGTCGAGAGTCAGCGGCACGCCGGCGCGGCGCGCCATCGCGATGAGGTGAACCACGGCGTTCGTCGAACAGCCGGTGGCCATCGCGACGATAGCCGCGTTCCTGACGGCTGCCGCGGTGACGATCTTATCGGGGGTGAGGTCGTCCCAAACCATGTCGACGATGCGCCGTCCGCATGCTGCCGACATGCGCTGGTGGTCCGAATCGACGGCGGGTATCGAGGAAGCGCCCGGCAGCGACAGCCCCAGCGCTTCCGTGATCGCGGTCATCGTCGAGGCCGTGCCCATCGTCATGCAAACGCCGGCCGACCGCGCGATGCCGCCCTGGATACCCGTCCACTCGTCATCCGAAATCTTGCCCGCACGCCTCTCGTCCCAGAATTTCCAGGCATCCGAACCGGAGCCCAGCGTCTTGCCGGCGTAGTTGCCGCGCAGCATCGGGCCGGCGGGAAGGAAGATCATCGGCACACCGGCGCTGAGCGCGCCCATCACCAGCCCCGGCGTGGTCTTGTCGCACCCGCCCATCAGCACCACGCCGTCGAGCGGATGCGAGCGGATCATCTCCTCCGTCTCCATCGCCAGCATGTTGCGATAGAGCATCGAGGTCGGCTTGGTGAAGCTCTCGTCGACCGACAGTGCAGGCAATTCGACGGCGAACCCGCCCGCCTGAGCGACGCCGCGCTTCACGTCCTGCGCCCGCTCGCGAAAATGCGCGTGGCAGGAGTTGAGCTCCGACCAGGTGTTGAGAACCCCGATCACCGGCCTGTCGCGAAAATCCTCCTCGGAATAACCGAGTTGCATCAGCCGCGACCGGTGGCCGAAGCTGCGCAGATCGTCCGGCGCAAACCAGCGCGCCGACCGCAGCGACGCCGGTGTTCTGCGGTTGTCGTCGGGCATGACATCCTCCACGCGTATCGCTCGATGTATGCGGTAACATTCATGTTTGTCAATTTGGTGCGTCCGCGTAGAACAGAATTTATACCCGCCAATGTCGGTACGGTTGACAGAAACGCTCGTTTTCGTGCATGAGGATGTATGCGCTAACATAGATGCGCATGGGAGCGGGTTGTGCGGCAGTGGGAGATTGCCGCGCGACCCTGAGATCGCGCCGCGGGTTCCGCGGCCCAGGGAGGACATCATGAAACTGACCCGCAGATCCCTTCTCGCAACAGGAGCCGGGGCCGCCGTCGCGCTGGCGAGCCCGTTCGTCGCGCGTGCGCAGAGCCTGCCGCGCAACATCCGAATGGTCATCGGTTCGACTTCGACGGGCGGCGACACCTACCAAAACTCGTCGATCGCCGCCGAAGCGCTAGCGCAGAAGCTGGGCGTGAACATTCGCGTCGACCCGGTGGGCACCAGTGAGGCGCTGAACGCCACCGGCCGCGATTCCCGCGGCACGACGATCATGCTGCACCACGACCAGATTTACCTCTCCTATCTCTACGGAGTGCCGGGCGTCCCCGATGCCTTCGCCGATTTCGCGATCGGACCGACTGTGGCGATCAACCCCGGCGACTGCTTCCTCGTTCCCAAGAAGTCCCCCTATCAGTCGATGGAGGACGTTTTCGCGGCAGCCGCAAAAGGCGAGAAGGTTCGCGTCGCCATCCAGCCGGGCGGCGTCTCGGAGATCGGTTTGACCGGCATGCGCAATGCTGCCCGCGTGCGCAATCCGGGATCGGAAGCCAACATCGTGGCGGTCAACACCGGCTCGCAGGCCGACAAGAACCAGGCGATGTGGGACGACCTGGCCGACGTGATCAACGGTTCGATCCAGGCCAACGAGCAGTTCACGCAACTGCCGGAAGACGACCGCACCGCGATGCGCTTCGTCTGGATCACCGCGCGTCCCGAGACATTGGCGCAGGCCCCCGAGGCGGGGATGGGTGGAACGAGCCGGGAAGAAATGCTCAAATTCACCAGCCCCCAGACCAGCGTCACGCTCGACGGCAGCAAGGATTTCACGTTCGACAAGGAGTTTTTCCTGCTGTTCAACAAGGAGATAGACGCCGCCTTGGCGTCCGAGATCGACGCCGCGCTGAAGGAAATCTACGCCGCCGGCGAGATCCAGAAGCGGCAGGCCAAGGCCTTTTTCATCCCCAACTACCTGCCTCAGGCCGAGGCGAAGGCGCATCTGACGTCCAAGCGGGATACGGTGGCCTCGATCATCGAGAAGCTGAAGGGCTAGAGCATCGTGCCGAAAAGTGGATGCCAGTTTTCGGCAAAACCGATGCGAAAACAAAAAGCTGGAGCGAGCCGCCAATTGGGCGGCTTGCTCTAGGGGTATAGTCTTTCGTCCGGCCTGCACGCAGGCCGGACGCTGCTCGCGCATGGAGGAGCACACGGCAGATGGGCGATTTTACGCGCGTCACGATCGATTTCCAGACCTCGCACCTGGTGTTTCCGACACTGATCGGCGGCATTCTGCTTGCGCTGGGGATGGCCATTCTCATCACGCGCCGGCAGGCGATCGCCGGCGCCGGCCGGTACTGGTCGCAGACCTTGGCGGCGATGGACAAGCCGCGCTTCTTCGGGACGATCGCTTTGACGCTGGTTTATTTCCTGCTGATGGTCCCTGTCGGTGACATCTGGCCCAACACGGGCATGGGCTTCCTAATCTGCTCCATCCCGTTCGTGGCGCTCAGCGGGCTGCTCTACCTGCAGGAGCGTACAAGGTCCGCCGTCATCGTGCTTGGCGTGGTGGCGGTCGCCGCGCCCGTGCTGGTGTGGTGGGTGTTCGCGCACGTCTTCTTCCTGACGCTGCCCTGACAGGGAGAACCCAATGGAACTGTTCGGTTTCGTCACGCCTCTGTTTGTGCTGCTGATCGCCGGCGGAACGGCTATCGGTATCGTCTTCGGCGTCATTCCCGGCCTGACGGCGACGATGGCGGTGGCCGTCTGCCTGCCGATGACCTACTCGCTTGGGCTCGAGAACGGCCTCGCCCTGCTAATCGGTCTCTATGTCGGCGGCATCTCAGGCGGGGTGGTGCCGGCGATCCTCATCGGCATACCCGGCACGCCGTCGTCGGTCGCGACCACGTTCGACGGCTTCCAGATGGCCCGTCAGGGCAAAGGCGAGCAGGCGATGCGCATCGCCATCATCGGTTCACTGATCGGCGGCCTGATCTCGCTGGCGGCGCTCTATCTGTTCACGCCGTGGCTGGCCGATTTCGCGATCCGCTTCTCCTACGTCGAAAAGTTCCTGATCATCCTGTTCGCGCTGACGGTGATGGGCGCGCTGTCGAGCGACATGCTGCTGGGCATCTTCTCGGGCTTCCTGGGCATCTTTGTCAGCCTCGTCGGGGTCTATGACGTGACCGATGGCGGCAACGGCCATTTCCGGTTGATCCCGCCCGGCATGGAGGACATCCTCTACGGCGGCTTCGCGCTGCTGTCGGTGCTGATCGCGCTGTTCGGGCTGACGACGGTGCTGGAGGAGGCCGAGATCGGCATGCCGAAGGGGCCTTCGGTCAAGGAACTGGAGTCGGGCGGCAGGTCGAAGTTCTCGTGGTCGATATTTCGGGGCCAGACGATCAATCTCATCCGCTCGTCGGGCATCGGCACCTTCGTCGGAATCCTGCCGGGGATCGGCGGGTCGGCGGCGTCGATCCTCGCCTACACGGCGGCGAAGACGAGTTCGTCGCATCCCGAGACGTTCGGCAAGGGCGAACCGGCGGGCGTCATTGCCTCGGAGACGAGCAACAACGCGCTGACCGGAGGGGCGCTGGTGCCTCTGCTGTCGCTCGGCATACCGGGCGATTCGACCACCGCGCTGCTGATCGGCGCCTTCGCCCTGCAAGGCATCCAGGTCGGCCCGCTGTTTATCGGGCAGCATCCGGACACATGGAATTCGATGATCCTCGCGATGCTGCTCGCAAACCTCGCCACCTTTGTGATGATGTACTACGCGATCCGGTGGTTCTCGCTGGCGGTGGCGATCCCGAAGGCGATCCTCTACCCGGTCATCCTGATGATGTGCGTCATCGGCGCCTACACGATCAATTACGGCATCATGTTCGACGTCTGGACGCTGCTCTTCTTCGGCGTGCTGGGCTGGATCGGCGTCAAGCTGGGGCTGGAGGTCGCGCCGTTCATCATCGGCTTCATCCTTGGCCCTTCGGCCGAGATCTACTTCGTCAAGAGCCTGGAGTCGTTTGGCGACCTGACGATCTTCTTCACCAAGAGCTGGATCGCAGCCTTCCTGTGGGTCCTGATCGTGGCGTCGATCGCGGTTTCGGTCGTCATCGGCCGGCGCCAGCGCGCGGAAAAGCTTGCCGCCGGTTGAAGCTTGCCTTTCGGGCCGGCCGAAGAAATAAGTCGTACATGGTTGTGGAGGAGACGTCGACTCGCGCCAGGCGCAGGCGCTCGTCAGGGGCGGTGACCATGCAGACGGTCGGCCGTATGGCCGGCGTCTCGCAGGTCACGGTCTCGCGCGCGCTTTCGGAACCCTCAAAGGTCTCTGCTGAGACGCTTCGGCGCATCCACGAGGCGATCCGCGTCACCGGCTTCGTTCCGAATGCGCTCGCCGGCGCGCTCGCCTCCCAGAGGAGCATGCTGGTTTCGGCGCTGGTTCCGTCGATCTCGAACATCGTCTACGCCTCGATGATCACCTCGTTCAACGAACGCATGCGCGCGCGCGGCTACCAGATTCTGCTGTCGGAGACGGGTTTCGACCCCGGCGACGAGGAGGCGTTCATCGCCACCCACCTTTCGCGCCGGCCCGACGCGATGCTGCTCACGGGCATTCACCACTCCGCGCAGGCGCGGCGCATGCTGCTGGCGGCGGGCATTCCGGTCGTCGAGGTCTGGGACATCAGCACCACGCCGATCGACATCTGCGTCGGCTTCTCGCATGTCGAGGCGGGCCGCGCGGCGGCCGACTTCGCGATCGACGCAGGCTACCCGCGCGCGGCCTGCGTGTCGGCCGGCGACGAGCGGGCGCGCCGGCGCCAGCAGGCGTTCTCGGACCGCTTCGAGCGGAGTAGCGGCCATGCCGTCCTGAAAGCGGCTTTCGACGCGCCGGCGACTCTGGCCAACGGCCGGGCCGGGCTTTCGCGCCTGCTGCGGGAAGGCTTTTCGGACGGCGTCGTGTTCTGCAGTTCCGATCTGCTCGCGCACGGCGCTCTAATCGAGGCGCATGCGCGAGGACTTTCCGTACCGGGCGACGTGGCGGTGATCGGCTTCGGAGACCAGGACTATGCCGCCGCGGTGGAACCTGCGCTGACCACCGTACGCGTCGACCGCGAAGCGCTCGGCGCTGCCGCCGCCGAGGCCATCCTGTCGCGCTTCCGCGGCGAGGAGCAGGCGGAGAACGTCATCGACATCGGGTTCAGGATCATTCGGCGAGCATCAGCCTGAGCACGTTTCGACGGCAACCCCGTGGACCCTGTGAAGCGATGTCAGGTTCCACAAACCAGTTGTAACGACCACTTCTCGCGCGACCACGACCTCTAGCTGGTCACGCACAATATCTGCTCCCCGGGGCCGGCAAGGTGATTCTTACGACCGACATTAGGCGCTAACCTGCCGCTCCGCTCCCCCAAGGGCCATGGAACGCGCCCGGCACGTCGATGCGTTCGAAGCCGTGCGCGCCGAAGAAATCGCGTTGCGCCTGGATCAGGTTGGAGGTGCCGCGGCCCTGGCGATAGCTGTCGAAATAGGCAAGCGCCGACGACAGCGCCGGCACCGGCGAGCCGGCTTCCGACGCCTTTGCCACGATGCCGCGGAGCGACGGATGTGCTTCCTGCATCATCGCGATGAAAGCCGGACGGTTTCGTCAGCTGTGCCGCTGCCGCGACACTCGCCATCGTCGCCGGCATCGAGGATGCCGGCCTAAAACTCGGCCGGGACGTCGACGTGGTGTCCAAGCAGTCGTCCGACCTGCTGCACCTGTTCCGCAGGGAATTGCTGGTGGTCAACGAGAACTTCCGGCTGGCCGGCGCCGAACTCGCCCGCTCGGTGCTGGGCTGGATCGGCGGCGCCGCCCCCGGTTCCCTGCAAAGCCTGAGCGCGCCAACCGAGGTGCTGGCCTACCACCGCCCCGACTAGGGATATGTCTAGATTAAACTGGGCTCCCTATTTGTGTTAGCCGCATTTCTGGGACGCCAAGTGATTCCACTGGCTGCAAAATGCGCGCTGCTGACTGGCAGCCTTGGGGCCGAAGAACGAACCCGCTGCGCGGGATGGGCGCGTGGGGTGAGGTAGAGATCACGAACCGGACGTCGCGCTC
>NZ_JBVVQT010000014.1:0-157374 GCF_055811595.1 Mesorhizobium sp. WSM4814 | reverse complement strand
CTCTTGGCCCCAACCCCCTCCGGCCAATTCTCTTGGGCTCGGCTGTTGCCCGTTCAATCCGTCTCGAAATTGCCGCGAGGAACGACGAGATGGTATTCGAGACGATCCCCGCTGATTTCAAGTTTCGCCGTGCCGTTCAACGACGCAGGCACGACGCGCTCGAGCGCGACGCTGCCAAAGCGCTTCTCGCTGGGCTGATTGTCATTGGCTCCGATGGCCTCGGCCCATGTCAGCGACAGCGCGGTCTCGCCAGCGGAAGCGGCCGTCAGATCGGCCGTCACCTCGACGAAGCCGTCGGCTCGCGACAGAGCGCCGTAGCTGACAGAATTGACGGCAAGCTCGTGCATGGCCAAGCCGATATGCAGGGCGGCATTGGGATTGAGGTATGGGTTTGCACCGCGAAAACGCAGGCTGCGCACAGGGTCGGCGCCATAGCGGCCGACCTGGCCGGACACCAGTTCGCGCAATGCCGCTCCCCGCCAGTTGGACGAGGTCACCAGGTCCTGGGATGAGGCAAGCGACTGCAGCCGGCCGCGAAAGCGCGTCAGGAAATCACTGAGCGTGTCCGAATAACGGCTGGTCTGGGTGGCGATGCTCTGGATGATGGCCAAAAGGTTCTTCGAACGGTGGCTGACCTCGCGCAGCAGCGTCTTCAGGGTTTGCTCGCGACGTTTCTGCTCGGTCGTTTCGACCATTGTGGTGACGACGCCCTGCACGGCGCCGCCGTCGTCATGATCCGCGTCTATCCATATTTGGAACCAGCGGACGCCATCGTCGGCGGGAATGCTGAGCTCAAGATGTTCCGGATTGCCGGATGCGACGACCTTGCGTTTGGCTGCGCCGATGCGCTCCGCCTGCGCAAGCGGCAGGATGCCGTTGCCGTCGCCAGTGTCGGAAACCTCCGTGTCGGGAACAACTGTGTCGGAAATCCAGGGCGGGCGCATGTTGCGGGCCCAGACGGTTTTCATCTCGCGATCCTGATAGAGGACCGAAATGCCGGCATTGTGCAGCGCATGGAGAAGGGCCCGGCCAAGCTGCATTCCACTCTCAGCGGACTGCAGAGCGATGATCTCATCGCTCCGTCCGCTGTCTCTCATGTCTCCGGCTCTGGATTGCATCGTTCACTTCACCCGCCCGATGCAGGCTGAACGGCTGACGGAAAATTGGGTTCCAAAAAGAAGTCCGCCGAGCGACGTCCGGCTAAGGACACCGCCCGGCGGTGGCTGGAAACCGCTTGAGGGGTGCGGCTCCCAGTGTTCGATCGCAGTTCACGACGCGCGTTTGAACAAGCCCGCAATAAGCGAAATGATCAGGAAAGCGAGAAAGATGAAAAACAATATCTGCGCTATACCAGCCGAGGTGCCGGCGATGCCGCCGAAGCCAAGAGCGCCTGCAATGATCGCAACGACGAGAAATACGAGGGCCCAGTAAAGCATGGTCCATCTCCTTCAAATAGTATGCCAAAAACGTCTTTCGCTGCCGTTTGTTCCAGCATTTCCCGAAAAAGACGAGCCCCGGAAAGCTTTCCCGCTCGAATTGGATCGTCATGCGCAGGTGAGTTGCAAGTGGCGTGTGCCGGCCGCAAGCGGCCAGCGTTACTCATCTGTGGAAAACGGGCGATCAGTGAAACTGTGGAAAGGGCCGCTCAGGGCCGGGCTGCCCGGCCCTATGCAGCGGCTTTCGCGTGCCGGTCGAAGAAGAGCGCCTGGCTGATCAGGGCCTTGACCATCTCCGGATTGAACGGCTTGGTGACGAGGAAGGCCGGCTCCGGCCGCTCGCCGGTCAGGAGGCGTTCGGGAAAAGCGGTGATGAAGATCACCGGCACCGGGGTGATCGACAGGATCTCGTTGACCGCTTCGATGCCCGAGCTGCCGTCGGCAAGCTGGATGTCGGCCAGCACCATCTTCGGCCGCATCTTGGCGAACATCGCCACCGCCTCGGCATGGGTACGCGCCGTTCCGACAACGCGATGGCCTAGGCTCTCGACCATTTGCTCGATATCCATGGCGATCAGCGGCTCGTCCTCGATGATCAGCACATCGGTTGCCACCTGGCGGGAAATCTCGTTGCTGGCCTCGGCAAGAAGCTCGGAGAACTCCTGGTCGTCGACGTCGAGAATCTCCGCCGCCTCGTCTTCGCTGAAACCTTCGACGGCGACCAGCAGGAAGGCCTGCCGGGGACGGGGTGAGATCGCGTTCAGATTGGCGGCGGCGCGCTGTTCCCACGCCGATTGCGGGTGTTCCTGCGGAACGCGGATGGCGACCGAGGTGAACAGCCTGGCGAAGACCTTGTAGAGTGCGATGCGGTCATTCGACGCGTTCGGAAAGATGTCGACGTCGGCGATGATGGCTTCGAGCATCGCGGCGACCAGCGCGTCGCCACTCTCCTGCGATCCGGAGACGGCCCGCGAAAAGCGGCGCAGGAACGGCAGGTGTGGAGCGATGGTTGCGGACAGGCTCATGATGGACGTCTCCCTCTGACGTAATTGCATAGATTGGAAGCCAAGCTGATAACAAGCCCTGAAACAAACCCTGAAAATACAAACGCCGGCCTGCCGAAAAAGTTCCGACGGCCCTGGAACTAATATAAGAGGAAGGCGTTTGAGATCGGGACGGGCAACCAGACGAGGGGGTCGCCTGCTTTGCGTCGTGTATTGAAGGGCGGCAGGGTACTGGGAACGAAGGGCGAAATGACGACATGAGGAAAGACAACACGGCTGGCGCTGCAACGAACAGGCGCCGGGCTGCTTCCGGCGACCCGCTCGGGCCAAACTCGGAAATCGGCCGCAAACTCAAACAATATTACGACGAGCTGGTCTCCGACAGCGTGCCGGATCGCTTTGCCCAATTGCTCAGCCAGTTGGAACAGGCCCAACCTGCACGGAAAAAGGACTGAGGCATGGCGGCCGTGTCCCAGAGCTTCAAGACGGATCTGCTCGCCTCGATTCCGAGCCTGCGGGCCTTTGCCGTGTCATTGACACAAAATGCCGACAAGGCCGACGATCTGGTGCAGGAAACGCTGGTCAAGGCGTGGGACAAGCATGAGAGCTTCGAGCCGGGCACCAATCTCAAGGCATGGCTGTTCACCATCCTACGCAACGAATTCTATTCGCAGATGCGCAAGCGCGGCCGCGAGGTGCAGGATAGCGACGGCATCATGACCGCCAGGCTAGCCGTCCATCCGGCCCAGCACGGCCAGCTCGACCTCAAGGACTTTCGGAGCGCGCTCGAGCAATTGCCAGAGGACCAGCGCGAAGCCATCATCCTCATCGGCGCGTCGGGCTTTTCATACGAGGAAGCCGCCGAAATTTGCGGCTGTGCGGTCGGAACGATCAAGAGCCGCGTCAGCCGCGCCCGCACGCGGCTGCAGGAAATCCTGAAGATTTCCGGCGACGACGGGTTTGGCCCGGATGCGATATCGGCTCAGGTGACGGGGTCGAACGCCGCCTGAATACGGATCACCGGTAATGTAGGACCTGGTAATCGGGCTCCGGTTTGCAGACATCACACAACCGGACATCAAACAACAGGTCTGCGCCCGCACGCCGACGCCACTGCCTCCACGAGATCGTCTCCCGAATAGGGCTTGGTGACCAATCTGACATCGGGAAATGTCACCTTGATTTCGTCCATGTCGGAATAGCCCGAGGCGAAGACGAAAGGCACGCCCGATTCGCGCAGCCGCGAAGCGAAATCGAGTGTCGAAGTGCCGCCCAGCATGAGGTCGACGATGGCCGCGTCGAATCGCGAGGCAATGCTCTGCCGATCGATCTCAGCCAGATCGCGGGCGACGACCACATCGCCGGCGCCATAGTCGCGGCAAAGCTGCTCGACATCCATGGCGATCAGGAATTCATCCTCCAGAACTAGAATCCGCAATCCGTCCAGCAATGGGGGCACGTGGCAATGTCTCCGTGGGGCGCAGGGAACAGGGAGCGCAAGGGATAGAGGAGTCATGATCCCTATTTGGCTTCCTGTCATTTAAAGTTATTTCGCATCCTGTCATTTAAAAAAGACATGCCGCCGCAGATGGCGGAACCTCGACGCCGGCAGGGCGTTTGCTATCGCCCTCCGGAAGAGGGCTTCGAAGAGGGATTGAAATGTCTGGCCAGAACGGCCGTTCCTTGTCCGCCCGCCGGTATTCATGTGAGAACTGCCCACTGCGGCCGTTGCCGGCGTTCCGGGCGTTCGAGAAGCAGGAACTCGTCTTCGTCAATGGCTTCAAGAAGGGCGAACTGGCCGTCGAGAAGGGCGACACGGTTCTGGTGGAGGGAAGCCGCAGTGCCCATCTGTATACAGTGCTGTCGGGTTGGGCCTTCCGCTACAAATTGCTGTCGGATGGCCGCCGGCAGATTCTGAATTATTCCATGCCAGGCGACCTCATCGGTCTGCAAGGCAGTCTGATGGGCGAAATGCAGCACTCCGTGGAAGCTCTGTCGCCGATGCTGCTCTGCCTCTTCGAGCGGGAGGCCCTCCCCGAACTCTACCGCAGCCATCCGGGCCTCGCCTACGACATCACCTGGATCGCCGCGCGAGAGGAGCGCATGCTCGACGAGAACCTGCTCAGTATCGGCAGACGCACCGCGCTCGAGCGTGCTGCCTATCTCATCGCCTTCATCTCCACTCGCGCCAGGGTGGTCGGGTTGAACGGCAGGACGCCCGTGCAGATTCCGATCACCCAGCAGCACCTCGCCGATACGCTCGGCCTGTCGCTGGTCCACACCAACAAGACAATCCGCAAGCTGATCGATCGCAAGCTTATCTTCTGGCGCGACGGCGGCTGCGAGGTGGTTGACAACGAAAGGCTCAAGGACCTCGCCCACTGGGAAGGGTTGAGCGAAGGTCGCCGACCGCTGATCTGAGCGGCTAGCGGAGACGTGCCGGGCTGGACTCGGCTGCGTAAACACCCTTTCATGGCAGTTGTTCCGATTTCGGAACCTTGGGGTGGGTCGAACGTTTCGACCCGAGCAAACGCAAGGAGTCAAGCAATGGCGACTGCCGCAGGAAAGTCCCCGAACGAAAGCCGGCCGAATTCGGACCTTGAAGAAGACATCAGGCAGCTGAAAGTCGACATTCAGAAACTCACCGAACAGCTGGCCGAGACCGGCCAACACGGTTACGGGGCTGCTCGTCGGGTTGCCGCGGAAGGGGTCGAGCACTTGCGCTCCCAAGGCGAAGCAGCCTTTGAAAATATGCGTAGCAACGCCAAGGATATCGAAGCTCAAGTGGTGGCGAGCGTGCGCGAAAAGCCGGTCACGTCGCTGGCAATCGCGGCAGGCGTCGGCTTTCTGTTTGCGCTTCTCGCACGCCGCTAGTCTCAGCCCAGATGGGGATGCTGGCATCGTTGATCTCGGCTCTTGCCTCAGGTGAAGTCGTTGCAGCCGTGCGCCGCGCGCGCACGGCTGCGATCGTCTATGCGCTCGCAGCACTTGCCGCACTGTGCGGCCTCGGTTTCCTCGTCGGAGCGGCCTATGTCTGGGTGGCGGGTCGCTATGGGCCGATGGCAGCCTGCCTTGGTTTCGGGGTCGGCTTCCTGCTGATCGCAGGGCTCCTCCTGCTCATCCATCAGCTGTCGGCTGGCGCGCGCGCCCGACGCCGGGCGCGGAGGCGCAATGCCGATATGAAGGCGGTCGGCATCACGGCAGCGCTCGCCGTGCTGCCGGCGCTACTCAAGGGGAAAGGCGGCTTGGGCACGATACTCGCCCCGGCGATTGCACTCGCCGCCTACGCAATCTACCGCGAGAACACAAAGCCCGATGCCGACGATCCGGATGCCGGCGAAGCGAAATAGCTCGAAGTGGTTCTTCTTCGGGTTGGCATCGTGTTGGCAATGATCCGAAAAACCGGGTTCCACTTTTCGCTGACATGGACCTTTGGTTCGAGATCCATGGTCGAGCCGTCACTTCGGCAGATCCTCCAGCGGCATCGATATTTCGGCGAATACGCCTTCCGGCCGGAATTCGTGGGTCACTTCACTGGAGATGACCTTGGCCAGGCTGCGGCGGATCAGGATCGAGCCGAAGCCGTGGCGTTCGGGCGAGGCAACTTCAGGCCCGCCGCTTTCGCGCCAGGTCAGGACCAGGCGCCGAGCGCCTTTCCTAACCTGTGCCTTCCAGTCGAGATCGACCTTGCCCGAGGCCGCCGACAGCGCTCCGTGTTGCAGCGCGTTGCTGGCCAGTTCATGCAGGATCAGGCCAAGCCCGACTGCCTGGTCAGGCGAAAGCAGCAGATCGGCGCCTGAGATCGTCATGCGCGGCTGATCGGCGGTGTCGAACGGCTTGACCTCGATCTGCACGAGTTCGCGGATGCCAATGCCGCGCCACTCGCGGTCGGACAGCAGGCTGTGGGCGGCGCCCAGCGCCTGAAGCCTGGCGCTGAAGGCGTCGAGGAAATCCCTCGGCTGGCGGGCATGGCGAACTGTCTGCGTCGCCAGCGCCTGGACGGTGGCCAGCGTGTTCTTGACGCGATGGTTCAGCTCGCGCAGCAACAGCCGCTGCCGCTCATCGCCGAGCTTGCGTTCGGTGATGTCGTAGTTGACGCCGAAGATCAGCGTCGGCTTGCCGTCGCCGTCACGCTCGATGACCCGGCCGCGCGTAGCGAGCCAGCGCGGCGGGCTGAGGCCCTTCACGCGGTATTCGCCAAAATAATCGTCGCCGCCGCTCAGCACGTCGCGAAAGCGCGTCTCGGTCTGGTAGGCGTCACGCGGGTCGATGGCGGCGAGGATATCGCGTGCTCTCAGCCGGGTCGAGCGCGGCAGGTCGAACAGCTCGGACAATCGGGCATCGCATTCGATCATATCGCTATGGATATCCCATGCCCAGCTCGCGAGCGATGCGGCATCGAGCGCAATGCCGCGCCGCTTTTCC
This sequence comes from Mesorhizobium sp. WSM4814, assembly GCF_055811595.1. Classification (NCBI taxonomy): domain Bacteria; kingdom Pseudomonadati; phylum Pseudomonadota; class Alphaproteobacteria; order Hyphomicrobiales; family Phyllobacteriaceae; genus Mesorhizobium; species Mesorhizobium sp. WSM4814. Next base: position 150,509 of record NZ_JBVVQT010000014.1, on the reverse strand, counting down.
TCGCGCGCCAGTGCCGCAGCGGCGCTGGCGGCGTTGCGGGTGGCGTCCTTCAATGCGAACAGGCTGGCAGCGAGGCTGGCGAGCGCCGTCAATTGTTCGAGCTGCGCGGCAGACGGCGACCCGCGCGGCCTCCGGTCGAGCACGCAGAGCGTGCCGATCCGGGCGCCGGCCACCACAATCGCCGCACCCGCATAGAAACGGAAATGATGCTCGCCAGTGACCAGCGGGCTGGCGTTGAAGCGTGAATCCATGGTCGCATCCGTCACCACCATCGGCTGGTCGCCGGCAGCAATGGTGTGGGCGCAGAAGGATGTATCGGTCGCGGCCTCGGTCTCGTCCAGGCCGACACAGGACTTGAACCACTGCCGCTCGACATCGACGAGCGTCACCAGCGCGACAGGTGTTTGCATCACCGCGGCGGCGAGCCCACTGATAGTGTCGAAGTCAGGATCGGCCGCCGTGTCGATTGCATCGAGATCATGGAGCACGGCAAGCCGATCCTGCGCCGTTACCACGCTAAGGACATCGACCGGCAGATTCGGCTTTGTCACTACCCTGCTATCCACAAGTCCCCCAGATGCATCGGCTTGCAGCCATCCGCGCTGGGCCCAGTTGCCGGGCCCTGAAACCGGAACCTTCGCCCTGAGGAACCGTTACCCAACCACATTTTGCCAGCCGCGCCGCCAGCCGCCAACCGACATGCCAGCGCCAAACGAAATGCCAGCGCCAACCGAAATGGAGGCCGATCATGCCCAAGATCGTTCCTGAAGACAAAGCCCGGCAGGGACGCTGGGGGTGGCACACCTTCCGTATCTTGATCGCGGCGCTGCTTTTGGCGTTTATCGCCTGGGGCATCGCCGAGATCTACGGCAACATGATAGACCGGACGCCGACAACCGAACAGGGCGAGCTTCCCAGGAACGAGCAGCAGGGCGAGATTCCCAGAGGCTGAAGCCTTCCGATCGACTGTGCCGGGATGCATCACGCTGCCCTCGCCTGGACGGCGCGCGCCGGGACGAGAACGTTCAGCGCACCAGGATGAATTTCGATCGTCGTTTCGCGGTCAAGCCTGACCAGTTCGCCATCCATGACGGCGCGAAATTTCTTCGTAGCCGAGTGGAGTTTCAAAACGGCCCGGTCAGCCTGGTGGATCTCCACATGCTCGCTGTCGCGCCATTTGCCGCGCGCCATGTCGAAGAGGACCCTGACCAGTTCGCCACGCCGCCGCGCCACCGTGACATAGATGCCGAGCACGCCGCCGGCGGGATTGTCGGCATAGGGCAGATGACCCTCACCGAACAGATTGTTGGTGACGCCGATGCCGGTGGTGCGCGACACGATCTCGGCCTCGCCGATGGTCAGCGTCACCTTCATCGCCGAAGGGTTGTTGATCGCCGCCCAGGCAGCCTTTGCCGAAGCCCGCATCTTTCCCAACCGCGAGCCATACTCCATGGCCTGGCGAAGCTGAACCATCCTGGCATGCATGCCGATCGAGAACTGATGCACGAATGGCTTACCATTGGCGGTTGCCATATCGACTGCGATCACCTCGCCGTCGGCAAAGGATTTCACGGCCGCGTCAAGGGTTTGTGGAATGCCGAGCCCGCGCGCGAACAGGTTCATCGTGCCAGCCGGTAAAATGGCAAGCGCTTTCTTGCTGCCCATCACCCGAGCCGCCGCGGCCGAAATGGTGCCGTCGCCGCCACCGGCCAGCACAATGTCGACACTATGCCTGGAAGCGATGCGGTCCAGCGTTGCGACAATGTCCCTGCCGGCAACGATTTCGATATCGATGCGGTGGCCTGCTGCCTCCAATGTCTGGCGCATTCGGTCGGTGAAGGCGGAGAGATCAACCGTTCGCAGGGTGCCGCCCTCCTGGTTCAGCACCGCCGCAAATCGCATTCCCCCGCTCCGATTTTTCTTGGCTACCATTGGATAATCATCGGCCGTAACAGACCGAGCCATGGGCCGAAACGGGGCGGTTGAAAAAAAGTTCCGCAGCTCTAACGAAAATACAGGAGCCAATCTCACCCGGCCAAACGCATAATTGAGCGCGATTCGGGTGGTTTTTGCAGGACGCTCGCCATGGTGTCGGAACAACCGCGCGGTCACGACGTTGTGAATGTGTAACGCCGCGACCAATCTCCACCGGCGGCTTGTGGCGTGAAGAAATAACGCACGAGGAGAGATTACGATGATCCGCACCCTTTTATCCACCACCGCACTGGCAGCGTTGATTGCGACCGGTGCGTATGCGCAGGAAGCCACAACACCGGCGCCCACCCAGGACCCGGCGGTCCAGGAGACCACTCCGGCGGCTCCCGTTGCGCGGGCCGAGGGCAGCCTGATGACCAATATCATTGGTGAATCCGTCTATAACGGCACCGGCGACGATGCCGAGAACATCGGTGAGGTCAGTGATGTCGTCTTCGATGAAAACGGTCAGGCGAAATCCGTCGTCATCGGCGTCGGCGGCTTTCTTGGCGTCGGTGCCAAGAATGTCGCTTTCGACTACAACAAGCTGCAATGGGCCGAACGGAATGGCGACCGCTGGCTGATTGCCGAAACCACAAAAGATGAGTTGACGGCTCAGCCGGACTTCGATCGCAAGCCCTATGATCCGGCTCCTGCGGCCACCGACACCACGGCTACGGCTCCCGCTCCATCGACCTCGACGGATACAACGGCGCAGAATGCTCCGGCGGCTCCAGCCGATAGCGCCGCAGCTCCGGCCGAACCAGTGAAGAGTGCCGACGGCAACCTTGCCACGAATATCATCGGTGAAACCGTCTATAACGGCACTGGCGACGACGCTCAAAACATCGGCGACGTGAACGACATCGTTCTGGCCAAGGATGGCAAGGCCGAGTCGCTGATCATTGGCGTCGGCGGCTTCCTCGAGGTTGGCGAAAAGAATGTCGCCTATCAGTTCGACAAGGCCAAGTGGGCGGAGAGGGACGGCGACCGCTGGCTGGTGGCCGAGACCACGAAGGAAGACCTGGAGGCGCTGCCGGAGTTCGACCGCGAGCCCTATGATCCCGCCCCGGCGACAACCGCAGCGACTGACGCGGCGACGCCGGCGCCAGTGACCACCACCCCTGCTGTCACTGCGGCTCCAGCCCCGGCGGAGAAGACTGCGGAAGCTCCGGCGGCAACGCCGGAACCCGCGGCTCCGGCTCCAATGGACAAGACAGCCGAGGCTCCGGCGACGACGCCAGACCCGGCTGCTCCGGCACCGGCGGACAAGACAGCCGAGGCTCCGGCTGCAGCAACGCCTGACCCAACCCCCGACCAGACGAAGACCGCGGCGATCGACAAGTCGGCGCTGACCGAAATGCCGATCAACGAAATCCGCTCCGAGGATTTGGTTGGAACCACCGTCTATGGCGCCAACGATGTCAACGTCGGTGAGATTGGTGACGTCGTGCTGACCGGCGACAAGAAGGTTGACGCCGTCATCATCGACGTCGGCGGTTTCCTCGGGGTTGGCGAGAAGGAAGTGGCGATCGGCATGGACAACCTTAAATTCATGACCGACAAGGATGGCAATCGCTATCTCTACACGAACTTCACCAAGGAGCAGCTCGAGGCGCAGGCACCCTATGACAAGGCCACATATGCGCAAAACCGCGACATCCAGCGCATGATGATGCGCTAGCTTGCGCCAACGACGAAAAAGACCCGCGCCGGCAACGGCGCGGGTCTTTTCATGATGGGAAAGATGGCAGGCCTGCGACGTGGCCGGCAACCCCATCCTCGGTCAGTTCGGCAAGCGCCAGCGACTGATCGAGATGTTCGGCCCGCCAGGCAAGCAGCCTTTCGGCAAGCTCCAGCCGGACCGGCAGATAGGCCGGATCGGCAGCGACATTGGTCAGTTCGTCCCGATCCTGCTCCAGGTCGAATAGCAGCGGCGGCAGGCCGCCGCCGAAATGTACATATTTGAATTGTTTCGTGCGGATGACGGCCAGATTGCACTGGCGCGGACCGATGCCGAAACGGCGCTCGGCATCACCGTCGGCGACCGAGCGGAAATCGAACTCCCAATGCGCGGCCTCGCGCCAGTTGCCCGGCTCCCCGGCATCCAGGAACGGCTTCAGCGATTGTCCGTCGAGGTGCGGCGGGGGTTCCTCGCCAAGCAGATCGAGCAATGTCGGCGCTATGTCGACCGCTTCGGTGAAGCGGTCGACGCTGGCGCCGGCTGCCTTGCGGCGACGCGGGTCGCGGATGATCAGCGGAATATGAAAACTGCCGTCGAAGAAGCCGCCCTTGCCCAGCATGAAATGGTCGCCCATCATCTCGGCATGGTCAGAGGTCAGCACGACGATGGTGTCGTCCCAGGCATCCGCCGCCTTTACCGCCTGCCAGATGCGGCCAAGCTGCGCGTCGACTTCCGAGATCATGCCGAAATAGAGCGCGCGGATGCGGCCAAAATTGCCGTCGCCCCAATCGCGCACCTTGCCCTCGGCGCCGGGGCGGAAATTTGCCCGCTGCTGCTGGTCAAGTTCATAGGCGAGGTAGGGGTGGCTCTGCGCCTCGGCCTGCCAGCTCGCAGCGTGGCGGAAGGCTGTTCCGTCGGCTGGGTCATACATCCTGTTGTAAGGCTCCGGCACGATGAAGGGCGGGTGCGGGCTGAGGAAGGAAAGATGCGCGAACCACGGTGTATCGCGCTCCTGTTCGCCGAGCCAGCGGACGAATTCGCCGGTCAGGAAGGCGGCTGGGGTCTCGTCCTTCGAGTAGACGGGCGGTGAGGTGGTCACGGCACCGTCCGTCGTGGCACCAACGATTTCGTCCGCTGGGCGATGGATATCGGGAAAACCGGCGCTGCTATCGATGCCGCGCGCCTTGAGCCATGACAGCCACGGTTTCTGGTGCTCCGGCAGGAGTTGGCGCACGGTGAAGCCGGGCAGCACGCCTTCATAGCTTTTCAGCCGCGGGTCGCCTGGCGCCAGCGTGCGCGGATCGGGCGATACGTCGGTATAGCCGAACAGCGTCGGATCATAGCCGAGACTGCGTGCCGAGAGCGCAATGTTGCCATGGCGGACGTCGAGCGGCGTGCCGTTGCGGCAGACGCGGTTGTTCATCTGGTAAAGGCCGGTGTAGAGGCAGGCGCGTGCCGGCGAGCAGGGCGCCGCCCCGCCAAAGTGCTGTCGAAACAGCACACCCTCGGCGGCGAGCGCGTCGGCATTCGTCGTTCGCACCACCTTGTGGCCTGCCGCCGACAGGCAGTCGCCGCGCCACTGGTCGCAGGTGATCAGGAGAACATTCGGGCGTCTGTCTTTTCTGACCAATGCTGGTGTCCTTCATTGAAAACCTGTCGCGAATACCTGCCGGTCACGGGAGCCGAATTTTTGTGGCGACACAAGCCTCAAGTGTTCGCTAAATGGTGAACAAAAGTCGCTTTATTGTTCACTTATAGAGCACAGTCTATTCGGTGTTTGCGGCCTTTGCCGCCGGCTGGCGGATCCTCATATTGGCGTGGACCGCGGCATGGGCCGCACAGGACAAGGAAGGAGCAGGAAAATGCTCAACCAGATCAGGGGCCTGCATCACGTCACCTCGATGGCCAGGGATGCGCGCCAGAACAACGCGTTCTTCACAAAAAAGCTCGGCCTGCGCCGGGTCAAGAAAACCGTCAATTTCGACGCGCCGGATGTCTACCATCTCTACTATGCCGACGAGCTCGGCACGCCCGGTTCGGTGATGACCTATTTTCCGTTCCCCAACATCGGCAAGGGCCGCCACGGCGTCGGCGAGGTCGGCACCACGGTCTATTCGGTGCCCGAAGGCACGCTTGACTATTGGGAAAAGCGTTTTGCCGATGAGGGCGTCGCCGGGCTGTCGCGCGACGAGAGCTTCGGCGACAAGCGCCTTGGCTTCGCCGGTCCCGATGGCGACGGGTTTGCGCTGGTCGAGAACAAGGCCGATACCCGTGCGCCATGGGCGAAGGGCGATGTTCCGTCCGACGAGGCGATCCGCGGCTTTCACTCGGTGTCGCTCAGGCTGAAGGATGGCGGCGCCACGGAAGAGCTGCTGAATTTCATGGGCTATGAGGAAGTCGACACGTCCGGCACTGTAAAAAGGCTGGCGCTGAAGGACGGCAACGGCGCCAACATCGTCGATATCGAATCGCTGCCGGGCGCCGCTTTTGCCGATCTCGGCGCCGGCTCGGTCCACCACGTCGCCTTCGCTGTCGAAAACCGCGCCAAGCAGCTCGAAGTGCGCAAGGCGCTGATCGACACCGGCTACCAGGTGACGCCGGTGATCGACCGCGATTATTTCTGGGCGATCTATTTCCGCACGCCGGGCGGCGTGCTGTTCGAAGTCGCCACCAACGAGCCGGGCTTCGACCGCGACGAGGACGCCGCCCATCTCGGCGAGGCGCTGAAGCTGCCGTCGCAGCACCAGCATCTGAGGCCCTATCTCGAGCAACATCTGCAAAAGCTGGAAGACTAAAAGCGCATCGCGTTTGACCAGGTTGGGCGACGCGCCTTTAGTTTGGTCATCGCAAAACCGCTGCGCACTTTCGCGCGACATGCATTAAGGACAAGGCCATGAGCAAGGACGCTTACACCTACAAGACACTGCCGGGTTCGCCTGATGGATCGCTGCTCTTCGTCTTCCACGGCACCGGGGCCGACGAGAACCAGCTTCTGTCGCTCGGGCGTGATCTCGCGCCGCAGGCGACTATCGTTTCGCCGCGCGGCGATGTCTCGGAAGACGGTGCTGCGCGCTTCTTTCGCCGCACCGGCGAGGGCGTCTACGACATGGACGACCTGGCGCGGGCGACGGACAAGATGATTGGCTTCGTCAAGGCGCATATCGAGGCGGCAAAGCCCGCGTCGGTGCTTGGCCTCGGCTATTCCAACGGCGCCAACATCCTGGCCTCGGTGATGTTCGCGGCGCCCTCTCTGTTCGACGCGGCGGTGCTGATGCATCCGCTGATCCCATTCGAGCCGGAAATCGAGGGAAGTCTCGCCGGCCGCCGCATCCTGGTCACAGCAGGCAGGCGCGATCCGATCTGTCCGCCCAACCTGACGTCGCGGCTAGAAGCCCATTTGCGCGCCGATGGCGCCGATGTCACAGTGGAGTGGCACGACGGCGGTCATGAGGTGCAGTCGAACGAGATCGAGGCGGCGCGGCGTTTCCTGTCCGCTACGCCGGCAGAAGGAGCGTAAGCAATGCCTGACCAATTGCCGGAGGTCGAACTGGAGGATCGCGGTTCCAAGGGCCGTTATCTCCTGCGCGGGCCTGACGGCGCCGAGGCGGAGATGACTTTTACCAAGGTCGGCGAGCACCAGATCATCATCGACCACACCGAAGTGCCGGATGCGTTTCGCGGCCAGGGCGCGGGACTCAGGCTCGTTACCCGCGCCGTCGAGGACGCGCGCGCGGCGGGCAAGAAGATCATTCCGCTCTGCCCGTTCGCCAACGCCCAGTTCCGACGTCACCAGGAATGGGCCGACGTGCTGAAGCAATAGCGCCGGTCCTGGCGCCAGTGGCTCCCCCTTCTCCCCTTGTGGGAGAAGGTGGCCGAGCGAAGCTCGGTCGGATGAGGGGTGCTCCAGCTTGGCACCGACAGCATTCCGTCCAACACCCCTCAACCGTCTCGGCGCTGCGCGCCGATCCACCTTCTCCCACAAGGGGAGAAGGCAAGAACGCGCCCAAAGCCCTTCGCCTTCAATTCGGCGTCTCCTACCCGATCGTTCGAGCGCTCGTCTTGCCTAGTGGGTATTGCCTTGCCTAAGTAGGATATTGCCCGCCCGACCAATCGAACCGAAATGATCCCTGATGACCGAAACCGATCTTGTTCCCGTCTTCGACGGCCACAACGACACGCTGCTCAGGCTCTACCAGTCGAAAGACGCGGATGTCGAAAAGCTGTTCATCGAGGGAACATCGGGTGGCCACATCGACCTGCCGCGTGCGAAACAGGGCGGCTTTGCCGGCGGCATGTTCGCGATCTTTCCGCCGCCGGTCGAGAAATCCAAGCGCAGTGCGGTTCCTCCCGCGCCAAGCGATATCGAGCCCTTGCCGCCCGAAATTCCGCGCGCCGACGCGCTTGCTTCCACCATCGCCATGGCCTCTATCCTGTTCAGGCTGGAACGAGCGTCGGCGCTCACCGTCTGCCGCAGCGCCGGCGATGTGCGAAACGCGATGGCGCAAGGGGCGATCGCAGCGGTGTTCCATATCGAAGGCGTCGAGGCGATCGACCCCGAACTGACCATGCTCGACGTGCTGCGTGCGGCCGGCTTGCGCTCGCTCGGCATTGTCTGGAGCCGCCCGAACGCTTTCGGCCATGGCGTGCCGTTCCGTTTCCCGTCGACGCCCGACACCGGACCTGGCCTGACCGATGCCGGCAAGGCGCTGGTCAAGGCCTGCAACCAGCTCGGCATCATGGTCGATCTTTCGCACCTCAACGAGAAGGGGTTTCGCGACGTCGCCGAGATCAGCGACGCACCACTGGTCGCGACCCATTCCAATGTCCATGCGATCTGCGGCCATTCGCGTAACCTCACCGAATGGCAGCTCGGCGCGATCCGCGACTCGGGCGGCATGGTCGGGCTGAATTTCGCGACCGGGTTTTTGCGCGAAGACGGCAGGATGAATGCCGATACCAGTCTCGACGTCATGGTGCGCCACGTCGATTCACTGTTGCAGGCTTTGGGCGAAGACGGCGTCGGGCTCGGGTCCGACTTCGACGGCGCCATGATCCCGGCTGTGATCGGCGACGTCACCGGCCTGCCGAAGCTGCTCGACGCGTTCGCCGCGCGCGGCTTCGGTCGCGCGCTGATCGAGAAGATCGCCTACCGCAACTGGATAAGCATGCTGGAAAAGACCATTGGCTAAAGCGGGTCGCCCGGCGGAGCGGCCAGCGACCTGCAATTCGATCGAGCGGGTTTGATGATCTCGACAGGACCGTTGTCTCCGAAGCTCAAGCCGCGGATGATTGCGGACTTCGAGACCTTCAGGGCCGGCCCTTGAAGCGCCAGACCGTACGAACCGATGTCGCCATCGTCGGCGCCGGCTTTACCGGCCTGTCAGCCGCGCATGAATTGAGCAAGGCCGGCATCGATCTTGCGCTGCTCGAGGCGCGCGGCCGCGTCGGCGGGCGGGTCGAATCCCAGTGGAACGGGCTGGGCGAGCGGATCGACAGCGGCGGTCAGTTCCTGTGCGAGGACATGCCGGAACTGATGGCCCTGGTGCGAACGCGCGGCAAGACGTTGGTCGAGACCTATGCCAAGGGCGAGTTCGTTGCCCAGCCGCTGACCGGCGCAAAGCAAGTCGAGCGAATCTACTACGCCTCGACGTCGATCCGCGACCGCATGAACGCGATCGCACCGGGCGATCCGGCTATCGCCGGCTTGACCGTCGCCGCATGGCTCGATCGCCAGAACGATCCCGGCGAGGCCAAGGCGGCGTTCCGCTCGATGATCGAGGGGCTGTGGTGCCAAGCGCTTGAAAAACTGCCGCTTTGGCACCTCATCGACAATGACCGCCGTATCACCAACGAGGTGTCGGAGCTGCAGTACTTCGTGCACGAAACCATGCAGTCCCTGGCGGATGATCTGGCTGGCGATCTCGGCAACCGCCTGCGATTGAACACGCCGGTCAGAACGATCGAGCGCAGACCGGGAGGCGTTCGTCTCGCGTCGACGACGGGCTCGATCACGGCACGAATAGCGCTGATCACCATGCCGCCGATGATGGCTTCGAAGCTGGACTTCGCGCCGCCGTTGCCGGCTGTCTTGCAAAAGGCTCTCGGCGTCTGGCAAAGCGGCGCGGTGATCAAAATACAGCTGCGCTATGCCACCGCGTTTTGGCGCGCCAAGGGCCTGAGCGGCATGGTGATGTGGCGCGATCCGCCGGCACTTTTTGCCTGTGACGCCAGCAAGGATTGTGGCCACCCTGCGTTGGTCGTCTTCGTCGGCGGGCCGCTTGCCCTCCGCTGGCGGGAACTGGGAGATGCCGCGTTGCGCACCGAGGTTATGGCGCGGCTGAGGCAGGCGCTCGGCACGGACGCGGACGGCTTCATCGACTTCAGCTGTCGCGACTGGACCGATGATCGCTGGAGCGGTGGCGGCTACGCCGATCTCATCATCGATACGAGTGCCACCGAGGCCGAACAAACCATCCTGGCCGGCGCGTCGCCGGTGTATTTCGCATCCTCGGAATTGTCGCCGTCGTTTCCGGGCTATGTCGAAGGCGCAATCGTGGCTGGGCGCATTGCGGCACAGAAAATCCTCAGGGAATTTAATCCGCAGTAATCACCAGCGCCTCATGGCCGCAGGCGAGGGCGTCTCAAGGTGGCGACCGGACGTCGCCGGGCCAGAGCGGCGCGATTTGATCCCGTGAACATGCGACTGCACGAAAACAGTTCGGCAACGAACGCCCTCGCCCCTGCATGGCCGCCCGCCGAATTCCCGTTTCAAAGCTGTTACATGGTCAGTTTGCGTGCGTCGTTCGTCCGTTACAAGGTGCGACTAAGTTCGTTTCAACAGAAAAAGAAGATCGCCGAAGGGAAGCGCGATGTATACGAAAATCCGGACTGCCTGCAATGACCGCCGTCTGCAAGCGCCGGGGCGCAAGGATCGGCGGCCGAAGCTGGCGCTGCGCCAGCGCGCCAACGACCATCCGATGGCGCTGTTCGTGGTGCTGGGCGCCGCCGCGTTCGCCGGCATGGCGTTCGCGCCAACGGTCGGTCCCGCCTTTGCTTCACTGAATCCGCCGGCAAACATCGTCAAGGGCGCGCCGACCACGACCAAGACCGCGCGGCTGCCGATGCCGGAGATCGATTTTGTCTGCAAGGGGCAGGCCTGGGGCGCCGAGAGTGCGGACTGCCTGCGCGTCATTGCCGAGCAATCCGGCATTCACAAGGCCCGCGCGGTTCGCGTGATCGCCAATGCCGCGCCGCTGACCGATACTCCGAACGTTTTTTGATGCCCGAGCGACCCCTCCAGCGCTCCAGGCAGGCTCCCGCCGCTCCTCGGCCGGGAGTCTTTTTTCTCTGGAACTTAGCCCTTTGTTGAGCATCGGATTTTTTCAAAAACCGATTTCCACCAGTCCGAAATCTAGCTGCCCAATGCGGCCTGCTCGGCGATGGCCGAGAGCACGCCGCGCACGTCCAGCGTGCTGAACGGCTTTTCCAGGATCTGCGGCCGCTGCGGCGCCGGCAATGCCTCGATTTCGGCTTTCGCGCCGATCAGGTCGCCGGTGACCAGAACGAAGCGCCGCGCCAGATCAGGCTTTTCGGCGAGCAGTTCGCGATAGATCGATATGCCGCTGGTGCCGGGCATGCGCAGATCGGAAAAGACGATGTCCGGTGGCATATGGCCCGACAAGGTCGCGGCGGCCGACGCCCAGGCCGGCACGATCCGCGACTTGATGCCCATCAACTCCAGAATGTCGGACAGCGAGGCGGCGACATCCGGCTCGTCGTCGATGATCAGGGCATGGCGCAATCCGCTCGAGCGCGACGGGCTTTCGCCGGCGGCGGCCGCGCCGCCGGCGATCGCCGGCAACTGGACGACGAAACGGGCGCCTCTCGGCAGAACTTCCTCGAACCAGACATTGCCATTGTGCCGTTCGATGATCGATTTCGAGATCGACAGGCCGATGCCGGTGCCGACGCCGACCGGCTTGGTGGTGAAATACGATTCGAAGATGCGAGAGCGTATCGCTTCCGGCACGCCCGGCCCGTTGTCCTCGACCGAGAAACAGGGATTGCCGCGATCGCTGCGAAACGTGCGAACCTTGATCAGCCGGTCGCCGCCGATGCCGGCCAGAGCGTGCTGGCTGTTGATGAGGAAGTTGGCGGCCACTTGCGTCACATGGTCGGCGTCGGCCATGGCCAGCAGCGGGCCGCTGGCGAATTCGGTGTCGATAATGATGCCGGTCGACCTGGCGCCGTAGGCGGTCACTTCGAGTGCCGCGCGGACCACCTGGTTGAGGTCGGTCTCGGCCTGAGTCGCCGGATGCAGGCGCACCATCGAGAGGAAACTCTTGACGATGCGGCCGCAGCGCTCTGCGGCGGCGCGCACCTTTTCGGCGCGCACCTTGGTCTGCGGGTCAGAGGCGAACTCGTGCAACAAGGTCGATTGGGCGACGACCACGGCAAGCGGGTTGTTGAGTTCGTGTGACACGCCGGCAAGCAGCGAACCCATCGCCGCCATCTTTTCGTTCTGGTGCAGCTTTTCGCGCTGGCGGCCGATCTCCTCCTCGGCACGCAATTTGTCGCGCAGGTCGCGGATCGAGCCGAAGATCAGGCGGCGGTCGGCGACCCGCATCTCGGTTGCCGTCAATTCGATCGGAAAGACCTCGCCGGCAGCGTTCTGGGTGACGGTCTCGATCCGCTGCCCGACCATCGGCGCGCCGCGGCCCGACATGTATTCGGCGCCCGACACGTAGCCCTTGCGATAATAGTCCGGAACGACGGTGTCGAGCAGGTCCTTGCCGAGGATGGTGCTGCGCTGGTAGCCGAACATCTTTTCGGCGGCCGGATTGAATTCGATGATCGAGCCGGTCTCGTCGATGACGATGATGGCGTCGAGCGAGGCCTGCAGCATGGTGCGGCGGATGACTTCGCTGGCGTGGGCATCGGAAAGCGATCGTTCGATGGCGTCGCCGATGGCCAGCGCCACGATGTGCAGCGTTGCCTCTTCCTCGTTGGTCCATTCGCGCTCGTTCACGCAGTCGTTGACCGCCAGCGTGCCCCACAGATGGCCATGCGCAAAGACCGACACCGACAGGAACGACTTGATGTGCTGCTTTTCGAAGTCGGTTCTCAGAAAGCCTTCGAGGTCGCGCGTGTGTCCCGCGAAGATCTTGCCTTGCCGCTCGTCCTCCGCCAACCGTTCCAGCAGCGGGTCCGAATTGACAACCGACTGCATGATCACCGTCGGCGATGCCAACTCGCCACCATATCGGGGGTCGATCCAGTAGGCCGCCACCGATTGGGCAAAGCCTTGGCCGGGCAGCTCGCGCAGCCGAAACAGGATGCCGCGCTGGCAATCCATGGCCCCGCACAGCGTTTCAAGGATGCTGCCCATCTCGCGCTGCCAGTCGCCAGCTTCGTGAAGCCGGCGAACGATGTGGACAGCGGCCATCGCGGCGCCCTGCCTGACGCCGTGCCTATCGCTGCGTGCTTCAGCCGTCATGGTCAACCGTCATGGGGTCAGCCGTCATTTCACAGTCGTGCCACCGAGAGTGGTTGGTCGCGCCGCTCAGTTGCCTTCGCCGGTCGGCAGCGAGAAGATATAGCCTTCGCCGCGGACTGTGCGCAGGAATTTCGGATTGGCCGGGTCCGCCTCGATCTTCTTCCTCAGCCGCATGATGCGGATGTCGACTGCACGTGAGGATTCAGGATCTTCCGCGAAGCCGATAGCCTCGGAGATCGCCGCACGCGTCAGCAAGCGGTTGGCACGCGTCAGGAAGACCTCCAGCACGTCGAACTCGCTCTTGGCCAGGTCGATGACCGTCCCATTGGTGCCGGTGACGAACCGACCGTCGAGATCGGCATGGAAAGGTCCGAAGCTCATGGAACGGCGGTTGGCAGTTGTTTCGGCCTTGGCGGCCTGCGGCTCGGCCGGCTGCGGCACGCGGCGCAGCACGCTGCGGACCCGCGCCAGCACCTCGCGCAATTCGTAGGGCTTGACGATGTAGTCGTCGGCGCCGAGTTCCAGTCCGACGATGCGGTCGAGCGCGGTGCCCGCGGCAGTGGCATAGATGATGCCGATCGGCGTTTTCGAGCGCATCCAGCGGCCAAGCGACAGGCCGTCCTCGCCCGGCATGGCGATGTCGAGGATGGCCAGGTGAAACGACTGCGTTTCCAGCAAGGTTCGAGCAGCGCTGGCACTCTCGGCCGTAGCGACATCGTAGCCGCTGGCGTCGAGATACTCGGCAACCGCGTCCCTCAGATCCGGCTCGTCCTCGACGACGACAATTCGTGCCCGCACGATGTTTTCGCTCCCACTTTCAGCGGAAAGTAGATTGGGTATAAACATCATGTCCAGCACTCATCTCGGGTTGCCGGGTTGCAGGGTGGAAAAAAATGGCTGCACGATCCATCATCGCGCTTGTTTCCGTCGCCGAAGTGGTCGCGACCGATCTCGCCGACCATCTCGAACGGCGCGGTCATGACGTGCGCGCAGTGCGGCAGCCGTGGGAGGCCGAATCCTTGCTTTCCGGAAACGGCATCGATGTCGTCGTCGTCGGCGACAGCCTCAGCCAGGCGGAAGGGCGTGATATGCTCAAGCGCCATGGCGGCGAGGGCGGGCCGGATTTCATCTTGATCTGCAGGCCGGCCGATCTCGTCGACAAGGTGCTGGCGCTCGAGCTCGGCGCCGCCGACGTCGTCGAGAGCCCGCTCAACGTCAGGGAACTCGCCGCCCGTATCGGCGGCTTGCTGGCACGGCGCGGCCGGAACGCCGGGGAATTGGTCGTGCTGGAGAACGCGACGGTCGACCTCCGGTCGGCCATGGTCATGCATCGCTCCGGCACGGAAGAACAATTGTCGCCGGGCCAGGTGGCGCTGCTCAGATTGTTCCTGGCCAGTCCGCGCAAGGTCTTGACGCGCGACGATATCATTGCCGCCGCGCCAGCCGAAAATGCCGATGCCTTCGATCGCTCGATCGATTCGCGCATCGTGCGACTGCGCCGCAAGCTCGACACCGAATCCATCACCACCATAAGGGGTGCGGGCTACCGGTTCGACCCGCCGACGCAGTTCGCCGACTGAGGCTGGGGCGCTCACCGCAGGCCCAGGCGTTCAGCGCACCACAAGAAGAGATGGACCTGACGGCATTTCGCTGGCCGCGACGAATTCACTCGCATGGGCACGATCCCTGAGAAGCACGGTGGCGAGGCCGGCAAAACCGAGCAGGCCCTGTGCGTAGAGCAGTGCGGAAAGCACCGAAGCTGCAAATTTCGTGTTCATCGTTTTCGTCCCCCAAATTTGGTTTCAGGTTCGCTTCAGGGAAAACCCCGAAGTGCCCGCGCCGCCTGCGGAGCCCCCCGTCGCGGCGCGGGCCTTCGGTCCTCTCGGCTGCAAGTTGCCGGAGGTGCCGCGCATCTTCTTCAGCCCAAAACCGACCCGCCAGAGGGCCTTGAGCCGGTTATGCGCAGGCTGGACACGATCCAGACCGTGGCGAAAACAGTGCGGCATGCAAATCAACGCTGCTTCTATGCTTATCCTGAACCAGGAGATCACGTTCGATTGCATGTTCATCTTGGTTTGTGCCGGCTGTTTTCGTTGGGTCAACTTTGCCGGCGGCCTGTATCAACATCATGCCGCTCGAGTCCGCGCTTTGTTGCCGATTGGTTTCGAGCTTTCTTTCATGTGAGGGAAGACCGCGCTTCCGCCAGGAGATGGCAGTAGCTTTTCCGGTCCGGGCTCGACCGGGCAAGCCGCCCTGTCCTTGGTTTCACCCCTGCAAATGCCTCGGATGGGCCTCCGGCCGTTAACCAGAGGAAACAGTTTCGAAACAGAAACGTCGGCCGTGCGAAATCAATTCGAAACGTGACCCAACGACAAGCCAGTCATCGAATTGGAGCCGGGCCATGCCCCGGCAGACAGGGGGATATCATGTACACTGCCATTTCCGCCAAGCTCATCAACATCGCCGCCGCCGTCACCGCGGGCACGGTTCTTCTGTTCGGCGCCGGCAACGGCGTTGCCGATGCTGCCAATCGGGCCGCCAATCGGGCGGCCAATCAGATCGTGGCGCGGATTTCGCTTTCGCAGCAGACGATGGAAGTCCTCGTCGACGGCCGGCCTACCTTCGCGTGGAAAGTCTCGACCGGCGGTAGGGGGCATCACACCCCGACCGGGTCGTTCAAGCCGACCCGCATGCACCAGATGTGGTATTCGAGGAAATATGACAACGCGCCGATGCCGCATTCGGTCTTCTTCAAGGGTGGCTACGCCGTGCATGCGACCAATTTCGTCAGGCGCCTCGGCCAGCCGGCCTCGCATGGCTGCGTGCGGCTGCATCCGGACAACGCCGCCGACTTCTACCAGCTTGTCGAGATGTTCGGTCCGACCAACACCAGGATCGTCATCGTCAAATGATAAGCAAGACGATCCGCCTTTATAAATACGTTGCGGTCGGACATCACTGCCCAAGAAAAAGGCCGGAAATTTCCGGCCTTTTTCTCATCAATCGACAGGCACCGGCATCAGCTTCGGGTCCGGCTTCTCGGCGTGATGCGGCAGGTCCTTGCTGGCGATGAAGGTGTAGAACATCGGCACCACGAACAGGGTGAACATGGTTCCCACCAGTATGCCGGTGAAGATCACCAGGCCCATCGAATAGCGCGCTGCGGCGCCTGCGCCGCTGGAGACGATCAGCGGCACCACGCCGAGCGCCATCGCCGCCGTCGTCATCAGGATCGGTCTTAGCCGCACCCTGGCCGAGGCGACGATCGCATCGCGCCGCCGCATCCCGTGGAGCTCGCGCTGCTGGTTGGCGAATTCGACCAGAAGAATGCCGTGCTTGGTGATCAGGCCGATCAGCGTGATCAGCCCGACCTGCGTGTAGATGTTGAGCGTCCCCAGCCCCAGATTGAGCGGCACGATTGCGCCGAAGATCGACAGCGGTACCGACATCATGATGATCAACGGATCGCGGAAGCTTTCGAACTGCGCCGCCAGCACCAGATAGATCACAAGAACAGCTGCCGCGAAGGCGATGATGATCGTGTAGCCCTGTTCCTTCTCCTGCCGCGACTGGCCGGTATAGTCGATGAAGAACGTGTCGGGCAGGCTTTCCCTGGCGACGTCCTCGATGGTCCTCAGCCCGTCGCCGGTGGTGATGGTGGGCAATGGCAGAGCGGAAATCGTGGCGGAGTTCAATTGATTGAACTGCTCGATCACGGCCGGCGAGGCGTTGGTCGAGATCTTCACCACCGCCGAGAGCGGCACCATCTCGCCCGACGAGCTGCGGACGAAATACTCGGCCAGCTTTTCAGGGTTGTCGCGGAAGTTCTGCGGCACCTGAGGGATGATGTCGTAGCTGTTGGATTCGCGGTCGAACTGCGCCACTTCGGCGCCACCGACCAAAAGGGTCAGCGTCCGGCCGATGTCGGCGATCGGCAGGTTGAGGGCCGCGGCGCGGTCGCGGTCGATCGTCACCGTCACTTGCGGCGCATCGAAGGACATCGAATTCTGCACGGCGAGGAAGCGACCGGAGGCCTGCGCCTTGTTCTTGATGTCCTCGGCCGCCTCGAACACCTGGGAGGCATCGCCGGTCGAGCGCACCACCATGGTGACCGGCAGGCCGCCGCCGGAGCCGGGCAGCGTCGGCGGTGCGAAGACGAAAGCCTCGACGCCCGCCACCTTGGCGAGGCGGGCGGTGATGTCTTCCTGAAGTTCCTTCGAGCTGCGCGCGCGCTCGGCCCAGTCCTTGAAAGCGAAACCGACGAAGGCGCTGTTCGTCGGGCCCCCGAAGGCGACGGCGGAGAACCGCGCCCTGGTTTCGGGAATATCATTCACCAGCCCGAGAATCTGGTTCACATAGGTTTCGGTGTAGTCCGACGTGGCGTAGCGCGGCGCGTTCACAAGAGACAGCAGGAAGCCCTGGTCTTCTTCGGGCGCCAGTTCGCTCGCGGTCTTGGTGAACATGAAGCCGGTCGTGGCGACCAGTGCGATGACGATCATCAGCGTCACTGGGCGGTATTTCAACGAGCCGCTGACCAGCCGCTCATAGACGTTTTCAACGCGCCTGAACGTGTTGTCGACAATGCGCTGGAAGCGGCTGTGCGAGCCGGCCCTCAGGATGCGTGCCGACATCATTGGGGTGACGGTGAGGGCGACGACACCCGAAAGCACCACCGAGCCGGCAAGCGTCACCGCGAATTCGCGAAACAGGGCGCCGGTCAGGCCGCCGGTGAAGGCCAGCGGCGCGAACACGGCGGCCAGCGTTATCGTCATGGCGATGACGGCGGACGAGATCTCCCGCATGCCGTTGAAGGCCGCCTGCATCGGCGACAAACCGTCTTCCTCCATGTGGCGGTGAATGTTTTCCACCACCACGATGGCATCGTCGACGACGAGGCCGATCGCCAGCACCATGGCCAGCAACGACAAAAGATTGATCGAATAGCCGAGCGTAAACAGCAGGAAACAGACGCCGATCAGCGACAGGGGAATAGTCACGATCGGCATCAGCACCGAGCGGAACGAGCCGAGGAAGAGCAGGATGACGACGATGACGATGACGACCGCCTCGCCGATGGTCTTGAACACCTCCTCGATCGATGCGCTGATCTGCTCGGTCGAATCGTAGACGATCTCGATCGTCATGCCTTGCGGCAGCGTCTCCTGGATCGTCGGCACGATGTCGTGGATCGCCCCCGCCGTCGTCAGCGGATTGGCGGCCGGCGTCGGGAAAATGGCGAGAAAGATGCCGGGCTTGCCGTTGAAAGTGACCCTGGTGTCGGTATTCGCCGCGGCGAGCTCGACGCGCGCCACATCGCGCAATCGCACCACATTGCCGCCTGTCGAACGAAGCGGAAGAGCGGCGAAAGCCTCCGGCGTCTGCAGCGTCGAGCGGACGGTGATCGAGGAGGCGACATATTCGTTTTCGGTATTGCCGGGTGCTGAGAGGAAATTCGATGCGTTGATGGCGGTCAGCACGTCCGACGCCGTCACGCCGCGCGCCGCCAGTTTGATCGGGTCGATCCAGACGCGCATCGAATATTCGGCGGCCCCGAAAATCTGCACGTCGGCGACACCCTCGACCGTCGACATGCGCGGCCGCACGACGCGCTCGATATATTCGGTGAGCTGTTCCGGCGTCATGTTCGGATTCTGCATCGAGATATACATCATCGCGAACTGCTCGCCGGTGCCCTTGACGATCACCGGGTCTTCGGACTCGTCCGGCAGGTCGCCGCGCACGCTTTGTACCTTCGACAAGACTTCGTTCAGCGCGACGTCGGGGTTGGACCCGAGTTTCATCTGCACCGTCACGGTGCTTGAGGACGGCCGGCTCGCCGACGTGACGTAATCGATGTTTTCAGTCGAGGCGACGGCACGGGCGATCGGCGCGGAAATGAACCCCTGGATCAGGTCGGCGCTGGCGCCGGGATAGGCTGTGGTGATCGTGATGGCCGTTTCTTCGACCTCCGGATACTGCCGGATCGAGAGGCTGAAGATGCCCTGGAAACCCAGAAGCAGGATCATCAAGGCGAGCACGGTCGAAAGGACCGGACGGCGAATGAAGATGTCGGAGAAGCTCATTTCTGGGCTGCCTGCTGGTTTGCCGGCTTGGTCGGATCGATGGTGTTGTCGACGGCAACGGACATGCCGTTGGAAAGGCGGTTCTGGCCGGCGGTAACGACTTCGTCACCGGGCGCGATGCCATCCAGGATCTCAACCAGGCCGGCATTACGGCGGCCTGGCTTGACGAACACCTGGGCAAGCACGAGCTGCGGCTTCTGTTCTTCCGCCGTCGGTTCGGCCGGCGCAGCAGCTGGTCTTTCCTCGGGTTTTGCTGCGGACGCTTCGGCCGCGGGGTCCGTGGCCGGCTTTTCTTCCGGCTCCGCAGCGGCAGGGGCGGCGCCGTTGGCCGCGGCTGGCTTTGCCGGACGCACCACGTAGACGAAATCACCGTAGAGGCTGGAGGTCAGCGCGGTCTGCGGCACCGTTAGCACGTTGTTTTCCTCGGGCAGTTCGACGCGCACCTGCACGAACTGGCCAGGCGTCAGCTTGCCTTCGGGGTTGGCGACCTCGGCCCTGACCGTTACCATCCGGCTGGTCGGATTGATCTTCGGGTCGATACCGCGGATGGTGCCGGCGAACGGAAGCTCGCCGTCGCCAATGCCCAGCCGCAGCGTCTGGCCGATCTTCAGCAGCGAAAGCTGCTGTTCGGGAACCGAGAAATCGGCTCGCATCGTCTCCAGATCCTGCAGGGTGGCTACGGAAGTGCCGGGTGAGAGATACTGGCCGAGATCGATCCTGGGGATACCAATGGTGCCGCTGAAGGGCGCTGTCAGCAGCTTCTGCTCGAGCACCGCCTGCAGCCTGTTGACCCGCGAAGCGGAAGCCAATGCGGCTGCCCGCGCTGAATCGAGCGTCGATTCCGAGCCGACATCGCGTTTCTGCAATTCAAGGGCGCGTGTCAACGCCGTCTGGTCGAGCGCTGCTTGCGCCTTCGTCGCATCGAGATCGGCGCGCTCGGCAGCATCGTCGAGCTGAAGGAGACCCGCGTTGGCTTCAACCTTCTGATTGGCGTGAAACAGGATATCCTTGACGATGCCGGCGGTTTCGACGGTCAGGTCGACGCCGCGCACCGCACTGACAGTGCCGATCGCCTCGACGCCCGGCGTCCACTCCGTCGGCTTGACGATCATCGTCGACACGGTCGCCGCCGGCGGCTTCATCGTGGCGAAGAATTCCTGCATTGCATTGTCGCGGAACAGGTTGAAGCCGACGATGCCACCGCAGACCACCACGAGCAGAATGAAGGCGATGATGAAACGCTTGATCACGAACAGTCCCCTTGGCCATGGCCCGGCACAACAGTCGGATGACCCAAACACATAGCTGTGACTGGTCCCGATATCAAATGACGGCGACCTTACTGTACCGTCTGGACGGTCTTGTCAATTCCGCGTAGGCTAATGTATGGGGGAGCGATTGATGAAAGCCCGCAGAGCAAATTCGCGTGATAAAATTCTCGCTGCCGCCGCCGATGTGGCACGCGAGACAGGGCCCGGCAGCCTGTCGCTGGACGCCGTCGCCAGCCGGGCCGGGGTGTCGAAAGGCGGCTTGCTGTACAATTTCCCGACCAAGGCGAAGCTGATGCAGGCGCTGGTTGAGGATTATCTTCGCGCCTTCGAGCAGGCGCTGGACGCCGCCCGCACTGCCGGCGTCGCGGGCGAGAGCCCGCTTGCGACCTACATCAAGCTTTCGGCCGAACATGCCGCGGAATCGAAACCGTCGGCGTCCTGGATATTTTCGGCGATCGCCGAGGATCCCGATTTCCTGACGCCGATAAAAGCGTTCAGGCGGCAGGTTTTCGAACGGCTCAAGGGAGAATCGCCGGACCTCAAGGCGCTGCTGGTCTGCTACCTCGCCATCGAAGGACTTCGCAGCATGAATCTCTTCGATTCGGATGTTCTTTCGGTCGACGAGCGCCGGTTGCTGATATCGTCCTTGTTGGAGATTGCGGGATAGATTGCCGCGCAGCGCCGCAGGATAAAGCTATTGTGACAGGTCATATGGTTGAGCTGGTCTGCCAGGGTGAGGGAACTTTTGTCCGGCTGGCGATTTTGGATGTATGGTGAGAAGCCGAACGGCCGGAAGGGGATTGGTGATGACAACAAAACGCTTTGCGATCCGCGCTCTCGTTTTCGCAATGGGCTGCAGCATGTCCGCCGCGGCCTTGGCTGGAGATCGCGATGATCGGCCTCACCCTGAGCGCTACGTTCCCGCCGAAGGCAACATCATCGACATTCTGTTCGGCGGCCCGCGCTACTATGATCGGCAGTTGTTCACGACAGCCGCAGGGCCCTGCTCCTATCATCGGGTCGGGCCCGACGCGAATGCCTTGAACAAGATCAACGATCACCATTGCGGGAAGTAGGCGGCCGGCTGCGGCGGTCGCCAGTCTTCTTCATCTGTTCGATAATCTCGGCCATCAGCGCCAGGTCGCGGCGGGAGTCCGCTAGGTCGGTCAGCGGCTTCGTCCTGGCGGTGATGTGGCGGTGGAAGGTTTCCAGTTCGTTGGAGAAGGCGTCGCCATACAGCGGCCCGAATGTCCGCGTCACCGGGCCGGCTGCCCCGGCTTCCGTCACTTCGAGTCGCGTCGGCAGGCTGCGGATGTAGGGGGTGTCGTAAATGATGCGGACCCGTTTGGTGTTCGAGCGCACTTCGATCATCGCGTCGAACAGGCCGAGATCGTCGACCACTGCGTCGTAGCAGCAGGCGAAATGGCCGTAGTCGAAGGTCACGCTGGTGTTGGCTCCGCCATTGGTGCGGTGCGCCGCCAGCACACGGGCCGGTTCGCCGAGGAGCCCGCGCATCGCCGAAATATGGTGCGAGCTCAGCGCCGTCAGGCCGCGATAGGCGCGTACGAGATCGGCGGGCGCATCGCTGCCCACCACTTCGCGAATCAGCGCCTCGCGCTCCCCGGCGCCGCGTGCCAAAAGGGCCGGATCTATGTCGGTGGGATAGAGGACGTTCTGGCTCTTCTTCAGGAAATGCCGGCCCTCGGAGATCAGGTCGAAGATGCGGACATGGGTTATGTCGGCGAAGTCAGGCAGTTCCTCCATCGCTGCAAGATAGGCCGGAGCGTAGCGGCGCATGTAGCCGACGAAGATCGTCTTGGCGTAGTTTGGCGTCAGTGCCAGAAGCTCGTCGATCTCGCGCACCGTCAGGCAGGCGGGCTTTTCCAAGAGGACATGCTTGTTCGCCTGGACGGCGGCACGGACGAAACGGCTGTGGGTCTCGTCTGACGAGAGGATGAAAACCGCGTCGATATCCGGCGAGTCGATTAGCGCCTCTGCCGTTTCGAAGGCTTTGGCGGTCGGGTATTCGGATGTGCACAGCGCCATCAGGCTCGGCGACACATCATAGATGCCTGATACCAGCCAGCTGTCGCGCTGATCGCTCAGCACCGGCAGATGGATTGATTGCGCGACCTCTCCAAGACCCACTAGCCCGACACGGATCACCGCCACGGCACACTCCCTTCGCAAACCAATTGTTTCAGCCAACAGCTCGTTATAGCTACAGGTGCGGCTCGACCCGGCCGTCCGTCATGCAGCGCCGGTGACGAGCGCGACGAGTTCGTTGCCGGTCGTCTCGGATGAACGGACGGTCGCCACCATCCGTCCCGCTCGCATCACCCAGATCTGGTCGGACAGGCGCCGCACCTGATCGAAATTGTGGCTGACCAGGATGACGCTGACGGCCTGTTCGCGCAGCCGCCGGATCAGGGCTTCGACATTGGCCGTCTCCTGCACGCCGAGCGCTGCGGTTGGCTCGTCCATCACCACCAGCTTGGCGCCGGAACCTGCGGCGCGGCAGATCGAGATCGCCTGTCGCTGTCCGCCCGACAGGCGCCGCACGCGCTGGCTGACCGAAGGCATGTTGATCGACAGGCGTGACAGCATGGCGCGCGCCTGCTGCTTCATCGCCTTGCGGTCGAGCAGCGCGAAGGGGCCGATCCGGCGCACGATCTCACGGTTGAGGAACAGGTTCTGGGCGACGGTCAATTCATCGATCAGCGCGAGGTTCTGGTGCACCGTCTCGATGCCGGCCTTGCGCGCCTCGTCGGGATTGGCGAAGGGGTGCAGCCGGCCGTCGAAGAAAATGTCTCCAGCGTCCGGCACATGCACGCCGACCAGGCAGCGTATCAGCGTCGACTTGCCGGCGCCATTGTCGCCGATCACCGCGGTGACCTCGCCACGGCGGGCCTGGAAGGCGACATCGGTGAAGGCGCGGATGCCGCCGAAATGCTTGCTCAGTCCTTCGCAGGCGAGGATTGCGTCGGCCGACGGGGAGTGATTGACGGCGCTCATTTCTGATACCGCATGATCAGTGCCGCCAGCACCACGATGGCGCCAACGGCCAAGGGCTGGTAGAAGGCCGAAACGCTGAGCAGCGTCAGCCCGTTGACGAGAGCGGTTAGCATCAGCGCTCCGATCGCCGGGCCGAGAATGCTGGCGCGTCCACCAAACAGGCTGACACCTCCCAAGACGACTGCCGCCACCGAATTGAGCAGAAGGCTGGTATTGATCTGCGGTTCAGCCGAGCCGATGCGCGCCACCAGAAGCAGTGCGGCGATGCCGGCGCAGAAGCCTGAAATCGTATAAGCGACGATCTTGACCCGGTTGGTGTGGATGCCGAGCGCGCTGGCGCTTTCGACCTGGCCGCCGGTCGCCAGCAGATGCACGCCGAAGCGGGTGTGGAAGAGCGCGATATGCGCCACCAGAACGGCTGATATCGCCACCCAGACGGGATAGCCGAACGGTCCAAGGGAGCCCGAGGCCAGCCGCAGCAGGAAGGTCGAGCCGACCATTATCGGCTCGCCGCCCGACAGGATCAGGCCGAGCCCGGTGACGCCCGAAAGCGTGCCGAGCGTTACCACGAAGTCGGGTATTCGCCCGGCTGTGATGAGCGCGCCGTTCAGGAAACCGACCGCGCTGGTGGCGGCTACGGCGAGCACGCAGGCGAGAAAGATGCCATAGCCCGCGGCATCGACGAGCCCGAGGATGATGGCGCCCAGCATGACGGCTGCCGCCAAGGAGAGATCGATGCCGGCGGTCGCGACGACGAAGGTCTGGCCGATCGACAGCACGACCAGGATCGCCGCGGCCAGCAGCAGGGCCTGCAAGTTGGCGATGCTGAGGAAGACCGGCTGACTAATGCCGAAGACGATGACGAGGCCGACAAGACCGACGACCGATGCCCAGTCGGCCCAGAAGGAAGGATCCAGGAGGAGAGCCGACAGGGAGGGGCGGCTCTCCTCCGCCGCGCCCGCGGTATGCACGGGCGCGTCTTGTTCAGGAATGCTCACTTCAACATCTCGCGGAAGGGATCGGGATAGTCGTCGCCTGGACGCGGGAAGTTCTTCAGCGAGGCTTCGGCATTGTCCTTGTTGATCAATAGAACCGGCGCCGGCACGTTGGCGGGCAGTTCCTTGCCCATGGCCGCTGCCTTGCAGGCTTCCACGCCCATGGCACCGACGACATAGGGATATTGCGCGACGGTCGCGGCGAGTTCGCCGGCCGCCACCGATTTCAACGCGTCGACGATGCCGTCGAGGCCGCCTTGACGTCCTTGCCCGAGGTCTGGACGGCGCGCTGAACGCCGAGCGCCATGATGTCGTTGGCGGCGAAGAAGCCGGCGAGATCGGGATGCGCGGCCAGGATGTCGGTGGCCGCGGTAAGCGCCTTCTCGCGATCCCAGTCGGCGCTGACCATCACCACGACTTCGAGCTTGCCTTCGACAGCCTGCTTGAAGCCCTTGATGCGGGCGTTGCTGCCGACATCGCCGACAATGCCGGCCACCAGCGCGACCTTGGAGCCTGCAGGAACCAGCTTCAGCATCTCCTCGCCCGCCAGAACGCCGGCGGCAACGTTGTCTGTGCCGATGTAGGTTGAGATGGTGAAGCCGGCGGCCTTGGCCTGCTCGGCGTCGATGGTGCTGTCGATGTTGACGATCGGCTTGTTCTTCTGGGCGACAGGGACAAGTGCCTGGACGAGGTTGCTGACGCTGATCGGATTGACCAGATAGCAGTCGAAATCCTGCATGGCCATGGCGGTCAATCGATCGGCCTGCCCGGTAGCGTCGCCCATATTGGCGGCTGCCTGGATAGTGACGGCCACGCCGTCGGCCTTGGCCTGCTCTTCGATGCCTTGGTGCATGTACTGGAAGAAGGGATTGTCGAGACCCTTGACGATCGCCGCGACGCGGGCCGCGTCCTCGGCATGGACCGGCACTGAAATCACGATTGCAAACAGGCCTGCGCCAAGCGTCAGGCAATTGAACATACGCATGCTCTTCCTCCTCCTAATTTGTTGGTGGTGTCGCAATCGACCCGTTGCCCGGCGAACGGAATGGCTGTGCCGGCGAAGGCCAGCCCGGCGCTTGCGATGACAGGCGACCGACCGACCGGCGATCGCCGCACGGCGGTTTCCGAGCGCCCGGTCATGGCCATTTTCGTGTCTGGCATTTCTCCTCCCGGAGCGCTGACCGATGCCTTGTCAGCATTTCCGCATGTTTTAGAAAAAATTAACATGCGTCAACATTTAAAATGGTATGCAGAGGTTTTTGATGTGCTGCGGTGCAGCAGAAATTGACGCTGCGGGGGCGAAGCAGCTTGATGCCGGCGTCGTCAGTTGTGTGGCTTCAGCCTATGAATCCACCGCGAACCCCGAATGCAGCGGCACCAGCGCCCGGGCCACAGGTGACCGGCGCCAGCAGCTTGAGCTCAGCGATGGATTGCCTCCCTGCCGGCGACACGTTCGGTCCGGCCGCCTTTGCTGTCCTTGTCCTGCGCCATCGCCAACGGCGAGCCCGGTTCGCCTTCCCACAGGATCAGGCTGGCCGCGCCGATCAGTCCTGCGCGGTCGCCAAGCTGCGCCGGCACGATCGGCACATCCCTGTAGGCCGGCATCGCCCGCTGCTCGACGGTTGCCCTGATGGTTGGAGCCAACAAGTCGAAACCGTTGGCGAGGCCGCCGCCCATGACGATCAGATCCGGCGAATAGAGGTGAAGCAGATTGGTGAAGCCGATGCCGAGCCACTTCGCCTCAGCCTCGATCAGTTCGAGCGCGCTGATATCGCCGGCACGTGCGGCTTCGACGACCTGCCTCGCCGAAACGTCGCCGTCAGCCGAAAGGCGCCTAAGCAGGGAGCCGTCGCCCGGCGCGGTCAGCGCCGTGGCACGCCGCCCGAGCGCGGTACCGGAGGCGACCGCCTCGAAACAGCCGACGGCGCCGCAGAAGCAGCGGTCGCCTTCGCCGGTGATGGTCATGTGGCCGATCTCGGCCGCCAGCCCGCGCCGGCCGTGATAGATGTGGCCGTCGGCGACGACGCCGCCACCAATGCCGGTTGATACGGTGACGAACACGAGGGATCCGGTACCTTGGCCGGCGCCGAAGCGCCATTCGCCCAGCGCTGCCGCGTTGGCGTCGTTTTCCAGACGCACCGGCAGGCCGAAATGTTTGCCGAGAATGTCGATCAACGGCACATCGTGCCAGCCGGCCAGCGTCGGCGGCGCGATCACGATCCCGGCCTTGGGATCGAGCGGTCCCGGCGCGCCGATGCCGATGCCGACGACATCCGCCTGTGGGCGCTGTGTCAGAAGAGCCCCGGCCAGTGCGATGATCTGGCCGATCACCGCATCCGATCCCGCAATCGCCATCGTCGGCGCCGAGACCTGCGCGACAACGCCGCCGTCGCTCTCGACCAGCGCGCCGCGCAGCTCCGTTCCGCCGAGATCGAAGGCGAGGGCCAGTCTTGTCATCAGGCGGCGACCTTCAGCCCATGCAGCCAGCGAATGCGCTGCGCGAGGTCGGGGTCGCCGAACGCCAGCGATCCGAGCACCACCGTCTCGGCGCCAGAGGCGCGCAGGCGGGGCACCGTCTCGTGGCGGATGCCGCCGTCGGCAGCCAGGATGATGTCGGTCTCGCGACCGGCTTTTCTCATCAGTGCGCGCGCTTCGATCAAACGTGGGCAGGCCTGCTCGGAAAGGCTCTGGCCCTTGACGCCGATGGATGTGCCGAGAAGCGTCACAAACGCCACTTGCGACAGGAACGGCGTGACCGCGGCCACCGGCGTTTCCAGCCTGAGCACCACGCCGGCCTCGGCGCCGAGCGCATGCGCCAGCCGCACGGCGCGCAGGCCGGCTTCGCCGTTTTCGGCGTGGACACTGACCAGATCGGCGCCGGCCTCGATGAACTGACGCGTCTGCTCCTCGACGATCTCGGCTTCGACCATCAGGTGCACATGGATAGGCCTTGCCGTCAGCCGGGCGATCCGCGCTACCAGGTCCGGGAAGAACAGGAAGCCCGGAGTGAAGCGGGCGTCCGCGACATCGATGTGGTGGAGGTCGACATGAGGTTCTATGCGCTTCAGGTCGCGCTCCATGTTGGCAAGATCGGCCGACCACAGCGAAAACTCGCCGAGCAGCCGGCTGCGCGGCAGGGCGGCGATGGCGGCGGGACCGGACAGGGTTTTGGTCGTCATGACGGAATGAGGCTCCGAAAATTCGAGTGGGTGTGAAGGAAGGTCGTGATCTCGGCCTGCAACTCGGCGAAATGCCTGACGCTGTCGAGCGCCTTGGGATGGATTTCGGCAAAGGTCGCGCCGGGAATGGCTGCGGCGAGCGTTAGGGCGGCCGAGAGCGGATGCACCGCATCCATGGCATTGCCGATGACCAGGGTCGGAATGCCAAGCACCGCGGCGTCACGCGCCGAAACACCCGGGCCGTCGGCGGCAATGTCGGCGAGGACCTGCGCGAATGGCGCGGCGCCCGGCCGGTCGAAATAGCCGATCAGCGAGGCAAAATTGTCGGGTGCTTCACGCTGCAGGCGCGCGGCGGTTTCCGATTGCGCGAAGATCGACCTCGCCTTGTCGGGCCCATGGTCCAGGATAAGCCTGGCAACCTCGGCGATCGGCAGCAGGTTCACCGGCGCGTCGTCGAAAATCCAGGCCGGCCGCACCAGGAGAAGACCCGCGACGCGGTCCGGATGACGGCAGGCGAGGCGCATGGCGATCGCCGCGCCCATCGAAATGCCGCCGGCGACGAAACGATCGAGACCGGCCTGATCGGCGGCGGCAACAACATCGTCCGCGAACATCTCCAGGGAAAACGGCCGGCGGCTGCCCAGTCCGGAGGCGCCGTGCCCGCGGCATTCCAGCGTGATGCGCCGCAAGCCCGGCCCGGAAGGGAAGGCCTGGGCGACCTGCGCGTCGCCACCGCCCAGCCCATGCTGAAAGATGACCGCAATGCCGTCGCCACTATCGGAAATCCGAAGCGTGGCGTCATCGCGAAGCAGCGTGGCCAGGCGCGCCATCACACCAGCCCTTTGAGGAAGCGGGCAACGCCGGGGGCCTCTTCGGCCGAGAGGCCATGCGTGACCAGCGCCCCGTCAAAGCCCGATGCTTTCAGCCTGGCGACGAAATCCGCAAAGTCGACGACACCCCGGCCGGCCGTCGTGAAGCAGCCGTCAGCGAAACGGTCCTTGGCATGGGCCATGGCGACGTGGCCCGCTGTGCGTTCGACGGCGGCGGCGACGATGGCGCGTGCTTCCTCGGGGCTCGCCTGCTCGAACAGGTTGGCCGGATCGAGCACGATGCGCAGCCGTGTCGACCCCATCTCGGCGATCAGGCGCATCGCGTCCGACGCCGAGGTGACGATGTTGGCCTGTTCGGGTTCGATGCCGAGATCGACGCCGTGACGCTCCGCGAGCTGCAACGCCTTTTCCATCTCGCCCGCCATGTCGTCCCATGCCGAGGGCTCGCTATTGTCGGGATGATATGCCCACTGATCGTGTGCGTTGCGCGTTCCCGTGCACAAGGTGACCAGCGGAACGGAAAGGTCTGCCGCGGTCTCGATGACCACGCCAAGCCGACGCAGGCCGTCGTCGCGCACAGCTTTGGCGGGATGGGCCATGTTGTAGGTTCCCGAGAGCGCTGCAAGGACGACACCGCAAGCATTCGATGCGGCCGCGATGGCATCAATGGCGTCCTTTTGCACCGCATCCGGCATCGACGGCAGCCCGGCGCAGGCAAGGTTGAACTGGGTGACGGCAAATCCCGCGTCGCGGACCGCTGCCAGCACGCCAGCCGGCTCGCTGCCGGGGAAGGCCTTGGCGAACACCCCGATCTGCATCAGACCGCTCCCGTTACGGAGGCGATCTCGACGCGATCACCGGTTTCGACCGAACGGGCGATCGCCACCATGGCGCGGATCGAGGCAAGGCCGTCCTCGACGTTAGCGCCGCGCATCGGCTTGCCGTCAAGGATTGTCTCGGCGAGGCCTTCGAGCTGGCGCCTGAAGAAATGCCCGTCGGCGCCGAGCGGCCTTCGCGACGTTGCATCCTTCTCGTGAAAGATATCGACCTCACTCGCCCGGAAATACCAGGGATTGAAGGTCTTCGCGATCACCGAGCCGTTTTCGCCATAGAGCTGAAAACCCTCGTGCCAGTCCATGCGGACAGCCACGGTGAGGTCAAGGTGGCCGAGCGCGCCATTGGCGAATTCGGTTTCGACGAACCAGCAATAGGCGCCGAAACGCTCGTTGAGCCGGGCACGCACGGCAACGATCTCGCCGCACAGGAAGCGCGCGGTGTCGACGAGGTGCGAGCCGTGCGCGAGCATGAAATACTGCCTGAGATCGGCCTTTGGATTGCCGCCCGGCTTGCGCGCCAGCTTGCTGGTGACCGGCAGCGGCTGGACCGCGTCGGTGTTGGTGTAGCGGTGCGTGGAATCGCAATACCAGGCTTTTAGCGCCAGGATCTCGCCGATCTCGTCGCGGACGAAATCGCGCGCCGCTTCCAGTGCCGGGTCGAAGCGCTTCATGTGGCCGACCTGCAGCACCTTGCCGGAGCGCCGGACCGCATCGGCGAGCATCTCGCCTTCCTCGACCGAGACGCCGATCGGCTTTTCACACAGCACGTGCTTGCCGGCCTCGAGCGCCTTGATCGACATCGGCACGTGATAGGCGTCGGAGGTCGCCACGATCACCGCTTCCAGTTGCGGGTCGGCGAGCATCTCATCGTAATCGCCATAGATTTGTTCGGATTCATAGGTCGCGGCCATGCGCGCCAGAAGATCGGGGGCGGCATCGCAGATCGCATAGAGATCGGCGTTGCCGGCCTTCACGCAGGATTCGAGATGCGCGAATTGGGCGATCGGCCCGCAGCCGAGCACGCCGACACGAAGGCGACGGTCTTGCTTCCGGATCATGGTCTCTTCCTCACGCGCCGTAGCCGCGCATCGTCTGGCGGTTGGTCTTGACCGCGGCGGCCGGATCGCCGGCGGCGGTCTCGGATTCCTCTTCCAGCACAAGCCAGCCGTTGAAACGAGGTGCGGCGCTGGCGATATCGATCACCGCTTGGGTGTCGCAGACGCCCTTGCCGAGCATAGCCCAGGTGCCGCTGGCGTCGACGTCTTTCAGATGCACGTAGCGGATGCGGTCGCGGTAGGTGGTGAGCGTATCGATCATGTCTTGATGGCCGCGCAAGATGTGTCCGGTGTCGGGCACCCAGCCGACGAGCGACGGATCGACCAGTTCGAAAATCCGATCGTAGTCGGCACGGTCGAACAGCAGCGTGTTGTGGTGGGAACTGGGATGGACGGCGATGTCGACGCCGGCCTTGCGTCCGAGTTCGCCGGCCTTGTTGTAGACCTCGGCCGCGATGGCAAACTTGTCGTCACGCGGGCCGTCGGACACGACGGTGGCCGAGCCCATCGAGACCAGCGCGCCTGGAAAGGCAGCGGCAAAATCGATCCAGCGTTTCGCTGTCTCCAGGTCGGCGCCGATGCTCTCGATCAGCGTAAAGCCGCTCTTCGAGCCGAAGGCGAAAGAAACAAGGATGAGGCCGGCCGATCTCAGCGCCGCGGCGAATTCCGCCGGCCTGTCGGCATAGCGGCCGATCGTCGTGTCGGTGATCTCGATGCCGGCATAACCGCCATCGGCGATCGCCTTGAGCAGATCGTCGGGACCACCGGCAAACCGGTCTCCGAGCATTTCCCAGGTGAAGGTCTGGCAACCGACTTTCAGGTCTTTCATGCTTTCATTCCTTGATGCCGCCCTGCGTCAGCCCTTTGTTGATGTGGCGCTGGACGAACAGCACGAGCACGATTCAGCGGCGCTATGAAGACGCCCGAGGCCGCGGCGATATCGCCTGCCAGCAGAGAAGGTCCAATCCATCGATTTCGACGCGCGGCCTTCCCCATCGGTTCTCCGTGGGAGGGACATCCTACTTGACCGAGCCCGCGGTCATGCCGGCGAGGAAGAACCTCTGGGCAACGAGGTAGATGAGCAAGAGCGGTAGCGAGCCCAGCACGCTCATCGCCATCATCTGGTTCCATTCGAAGGCGTGCTGCCCCATCAAAAGTTGGATGCCGATCGGGACGGTGCGCATGGACGTTGACTTCGTCAGCGTCAGCGCAAAGAGAAATTCGTTCCAGCACAACAGGAAGGTGTAGACCGACGTCGCCACGATACCAGGCAGTGAAATCGGGACGATCACCCGCCAGAGTGCGGTCCAGCTGGTGCCGCCGTCGACAGCCACCGCTTCATCGAGATCGCGGGGCAAGGTGTTCAGATATCCCGTCATCAGCAGGATCGCGTAGGGCAGCGTAAACACCAGGTAAGTCAGGATCAGTGCGACGTAGGTGTCGAAGATGCCATACGAGACGACAAGCCCGAAGAAGGGGATCAAAAGCGTGATCGGCGGAATCGTCTGCGTGCTGATGATGAGTGTGTTGAGGCTGCCCTTTCCACGGAAATTGAAACGGCTGAACCCATAAGCCGCCAGCAAGGCGATCAGGACCGTCAGCACGGTCACCGCTCCGGCCACGAAGTAGCTGTTGAAGAAGAAGCGCAGCTTTACCGGGTCGCCAAGGATGGCCGCATACGCTTCCAGCGTGAAGGCCTTCGGCAGGACGGTTGGTGGCAGGGCAAAGATTTCGGTATTCGACTTGAACGAGCTGCTCAGCATCCAGTAGATCGGGAAGGCCGCGAAAAAGAGCCCTGCGGCAAGCGCGACATGGAGCGCGACGGTGATCAGTCTGTCTTTCGGTGTGTGCCTTTTCCTCATGGTGACTACCGAGCCTTTTGATAGCGGATGTAGAACAGCGTCAGGCCGAGAGAGATCAGCAGGATGACCACGGCGCTCGCCGACGCCTGCGACAGGTTGTAGCTCGAAAACGCCAGCTTGTACGTGTAGGTGCTGAGGACCTCGGTCGAGTAGATCGGACCGCCGCCCGTCGTTATCCAGATCAATGGAAAGACCTGCATGGTCCAGATGAAGTCGAGCAGCGAGATGCTGATGATGATCGGCATCAGCTGCGGGATGGTGATGAAGATCAGCTTCTGGTAGGCTTTCGCCCCGTCGATATCGGCGGCCTCGTAGAAATCCTTGGGAATGCCCTGCAAGCCTGCGAGCAAGCTGACCATGAAAAGCGGGTAGCCCGCCCAGATATTGGCGAAGGTGACGGCGTGCAGCGCGGTCGCCGTCGAGGAAAACCACTCGACCTTGGAACCGATGATGCCCATCTGCATGAGAACGGCGTTCACGACACCGTTCGGCTCGAGCAGGAGGCGCCAGATCACGGCGATAATCACCGCGGTGAACAGCCAAGGCAGTATGTAGAGCACGCGCAGAATGTTGCGCAGCGTCGGATTGATGCGGTCGCTGTTCAGCATGAGTGCGAAGACCATGCCGATGGTCATATGGAAGATGACACTCATGCAGGTGAAGTAGAGCGTGTGCCACAGCGAGGCCCAGAACACCGGATCGGCAAAGATCGCGTGGTAGTGTTTCAGTCCGGCAAAGGATGGGTCGCGACGCAGCACTGCGCTGTTCTGGAACGAATAGCCAATCACCGTCACCATCGGCAGTAGCATCAGAAGGCCGATGATGAGGAGCGAGGGTGACAGATAGAGATAGGGTGCGACCGCTCGTTTCAGTCGATGGTGGGAGCGCTTCTGCCGAGTCATGTGCCACCCTTGGGATGTGCCTTCAAGAGGAAGGTGCGCTTCGGAAAGAGGTCCATCTCTAATTGCCGATCCGTTGTTGACGGGTGGCCTGCCCTAAGTCAGGCTACCCGGTGGAAGATAGCAACGGGGAACAGGTCGCTCAGAATTTCGCCATCCAACCCTTTTGAGCGTTGGCTGCGGCTTCTTCCGGAGACTGCTCGCCGGCGAGCATCTTCTGGGCTTCCACGTCGAACTGAGTCATCAGGTCTTCAGCCACCGGCAGACCCGTGAACTCGTTGGCGAGATAGCCGGTCTTGAAGATTTCGAAAGCCTTGGCGAAAGCCTTGTCCGAGGTCACGAAATCGGGCTTGGCATTGACGTTGCCCGGGAAGGCGTTTGCAAGCGTCACGAGCTTGGCGTTCACCTTTTCACTCATCAGATATTGGACGAGCTTCCAGGCTTCCTCCTGATGTTTTGAGGCCGCAGAGATGCCGATGCCCCAGGAGGCGTAGGGAAGGCCGCGCTTGCCGTTGTAATTCTCCACGACCGGGACAGGGATGAGGTCGAAGTTCAGCTTGGGATTGCGTTTGCGAATGAGGTTCACATGCGCGAGCGAGTCGATCATCATTCCGACCCGATCGTTCACGAATTCCTCGACCTTTTCCTGCTCGGTCTTGGTGGCAATGCCGGGCGAAATGACGCCGGCGTCGTTCAGCGATTTGACGAAGGTGAGCATATCGACGACCGGCTTGCCCTCGAGAGCCGGCTTGCCGTCAGCCATCATCGATTGACCCGAGGCCCAGACCCACGACATCAGGTCGTTCTGGACACCGGACGGCGTTTGCAGCGACAAGGGCAGCACCCAGCCATACTGGTTCTTGTCGGCATGGGTCATCTTCTTGGCGGCTTCGAGAAACTCCGCGCGGGTCGACGGCAGCTTGGTCACGCCTGCCTGGGCGGCGAGATCCATGTTCACGAAGACCGGATAGACGAACGAAGCCACGGGAAACATCACCGCCTTGCCGTCCACCTTGATGATATCCGCGACCTGCGTCTGGTCGAACTTGCTCGCATCCATCATCGGGTTCATGTCGGCCAGCGCATTCTGCGCGTTCAGATTGTTCACCCAGGCGCCGTCGAGACCGACGACGTCGCTAAGCGTTCCAGTTGCAGCACCAACCGAGATCTGGTCTCGCGTGGTTGCATAGGGGCCGCTGACCAGCGTCACCTTGATTCCGGGGTTTGCAGCCTCGAAGTCATCCATGATTGCCCTGAGCGAGTCGGCCGGTAATTCGGGCTCCCACCATTGGGTGAATTCCAGCGTCGTGTCCGCCATAGCGCCGGTTGCGCCAAGCAACCATGCGGCCGCGGCTATTTTCAGCATCGCGGGTTGTATCCGAAACATGATTTTCTCCTCCTTCTTTAAGATCGACCGCACAATGCGGACGATCGTCTGCTCTACTCAGAAGCCTTCTTGCGTTTCGCAGGCGCCTCGCTCTCGCCTGCGGTCTGCCGCAGATCTTCAGATCGCCAGATGCGTCTCGGGATCGAAGAAATGGAACTTGGCATCATCCACGGCCAACCGGATTTCCGAGCCGGAGTGGACGGCGCTGATCGGCTCGAATCTCGCCACCGCGTTCGATGCCAGGCCAAAATCGTCCACCGCGTCCGGATCGCCGGAGTCCACCCGGACCGCGTCGATGTTCAGATGGACAATATGTTCGGATCCGAGTTCTTCGATCGAGGTCACCCTGGCCGGTATCGTCTGATACTTGCGACCGGATTCGAGGCTGCTGTCATAAAGATCCTCCGGTCGTATGCCGAACACGACCTTGCGCCCCGCAAGCGACCTCAAGCCCGGCCTGCGCACGAAGGCTGCCTCCTGCAGCCGGATGGCGAAGGTGCCGAACATCAGTTCGTCGCCCGTCAGGGTCGCCTCGAAAAGGTTCATCGAAGGAGAGCCGATGAAGCCGGCAACGAAGGCGTTCACCGGCGATTCATAGAGCCTCTTGGGTGTATCGACCTGCT
The DNA here is from genome assembly GCF_055811595.1 of Mesorhizobium sp. WSM4814. Classification (NCBI taxonomy): domain Bacteria; kingdom Pseudomonadati; phylum Pseudomonadota; class Alphaproteobacteria; order Hyphomicrobiales; family Phyllobacteriaceae; genus Mesorhizobium; species Mesorhizobium sp. WSM4814. The sequence goes on along the minus strand of NZ_JBVVQT010000014.1, from coordinate 115,320 downwards.
GCAGCACGCCGCCTTTCAACACCGCGACCCTGTCCCCCATCGTCATCGCTTCGATTTGATCGTGGGTCACGTATATGGTCGTTACGCCGAGCTGCTTTTGCAGACTGGTGATTTCGGCGCGCATTTGCACGCGCAGTTTCGCGTCCAGATTGGAAAGGGGTTCGTCCATGAGAAAGGCGGCCGGCTCGCGCACCATGGCGCGGCCCATGGCAACCCGTTGACGCTGTCCGCCTGAAAGGTTCGCGGGTTTGCTGTCCAGCAAAGACGTCAGCTGAAGGGTTTTGGCGATCTCGTCCACGCGCTTCTTGCGCTCGGCCTTCGGCTTGCCTGCCAGCCGCATCGAAAAGGCGATGTTTTCGAACACCGTCATATGCGGGTAGAGCGCGTAGCTTTGGAAGACCATCGCGATGTCGCGGTCCTTGGGCGACATGTCGACGACGTCTATTCCGCCGATCCGAAGGCTGCCGCTGGTGATGTCCTCCAATCCCGCGATCATTCGCAACGCGGTGGATTTGCCGCAGCCGGACGGCCCGACGAGAATCAAGAACTCGCCGTCCTCGACCGATAGGTTCAATTGGTCGATTGCGCGAAAATTGTTACCGTAGGTTTTGCAGATATTCTCAAGAATGACTTCTGCCATATTCCTCCCTCCGCAAGTGTAAGCCGCTGATTTTTATAACCCTCCTCGGAGCATGTTCACCTGCGAAATATTTCATCGTATAGTTTCTAGCTATGTTCCAGTATTGACATGCGTTTTTTTCAGTTCGACTGCTGACGGCGCGTTCGTCGATGCCAGGAGTTCCGTAACCTGGTCGTCGGTCGGAAGCGCCTCGCGCCCGCCACGGCCCGTTATCGAAAGGGCTGCCGCCGCGGCCGCGAATGCCACCCGGCCTGCGGTGCCGGCTCCGCGCGTCAACGCATGGGCATAGGCGCCATGAAAGCAGTCACCCGCACCGGTCGAGTCGACGACCACAATCCTGTGCGGGGGCAGGTGCCAGAGACCTGTCTCTTCACGCCCGCGATAGTACACGCCCCTGCCACCGTCAGTCAGAACCACTGCGGACCGCGACGGCAACCACAATGTATCGAGCATCTCGGCGGGCGATCGGCACCCCGTGGCAGTCCGCGCAAAGCCGAGTGGAAGAATGAGATGGTCGCAGAGCGCGATCAGCCGCTCCGTGGCTGGGCCGCTGCTCCATTCGATATCGCCGAGGATCGCAAGGCCGAGATCGCAAGCCCGAGCCACGACATCCAGGGACCGGATCGCGTAGCTATCGACGATCAGGACGGTCGCGCGGCTGAGGATATCGTCCGGAAAATCCGGAGCGGTGCCCAGCATCGCATCGTCGTCATACGCGATGAACCGTTCTCCGTCCGAGCCGACGGTGATCCGCGAGCGCACCGGGCGCGCGTCGGGGTGGCGCGGCGCGAACGCGGTTTCAACGCCGCTCGCAACGAGATCGCACAACACGGCGTCGTCGGCGGCACTGCCCAGCCATCCGACGAAGCCGGCGGTTCCGCCGAGCCGCGCGACGGCGGCAAGTGCCGTCGCGACATTTCCCCCGAAAGCGCGGGCACTTTGCAGAACCTTTCCCTTGCCCGCCGACAACGGCTGATCGACATAGACGATGTCGTCGATCGCAATAGCTCCGAAGCCGAGGATTGAAGGGACGGTGGGCATCGTTCAGGCACCCGCGTTCGCCAGGGCGTGTTGCGCCGAAAGGCCGTCATGGATGACGCCCCGAAAGGCAATTGCTGCCTTTTCCGGATCGCCATGCCCCCAGAGATTGCGGCCCACCACGGCACCGCGCGCGCCGGCACGGATGGCGTCCGCCGTCTGCTGAAGCGCGCCGAGCAGCGTATCGGTCTTCGGACCACCCGCGATCACAACCGGCACCGGGCAGGTCCGGACGGTCTCTCGGAACGACTCGAAATCGCCCGTGTAGCCGATCTTGATCACGTCGACGCCGGACTCGTAGCCGATGCGCGCCGCATAGGCGATCTCGTCGGGGGTGAAGACGATTTTTGCTCCGTCGGTGAAATCGCGAGGGTAGATATGCGCCACCACAGGCATGCCGTAGCGGGCCGCTGCATTCACCGAATCGGTCAGCCAGCGTATGTATTTGCCCTCGGTCGCGCCGCGCACCGGAATGGCCACGGCCAACGCATCGGCCCCCGCGCGCACCGCATCCTCGGGGGTTGCGATCAACTCGCTGATGCGATCGTCCGGAGTGAAGCAGCCCGCCTGAATCACCAGGGAAGCTTTGCCCGCATATTGCGGCCACAGATGGCGCGCGGTGCCAGGCTGGATGCTGACGTAGTCGGGTTTGCCTACCATGACGCGTGCGAGCGCACCCGGCAGGTCGGCAAGGCCGCCTTTGCGCACGTCGCCATAGCCGACGAAGTGGTCGACCGCGCCGCCAAAAAGGTTCCCCGATGGATGCGAGAAGAGGCGCGCAAGACGCACCTTGGTTCCGAGGCTCATGAGTGCAAAACTCCCCAATCGTTTGATTTCAAAATCCTGGACCCAGTGTTTCCGAAAGAAATGAGAAAGACAATCTTTCGAAAGCTTTCGAATTTGCGTATTTTTGGTAAGGTGAGCCGAGGCCAGAGCGGTTGCTTGGCGCAGCGAGGCAAGGACAGGGCAATGTTGTCGGAGCAGAGACGCCAATCGATCCTGGGTGAAGTGCAACGCAACGGACAGGTTCGCATCAAGGACCTGTCAGACGGGTTTGGCGTGTCGGAAGTCACGGTGCGCTCCGACCTCGAGATACTTGACCGCAAGGGACTACTGACCAAGACCCGTGGAGGGGCGGTGACCCGGACCACCGATTCGACTACGGCCGCGTTCGCCCGGCGAATGCAAACGAACCTCGACGCAAAGAAGCGCATCGCCCAGGCGGCGCTAGACCTGTTCGAGGACAACCAATCGGTCATCTTCGACGGCGGCTCGACATTGATGCAGGTTGCCATGCAGTTACCGCCGCTCAGCAATGTCGTGGTCGCGGCCACGGCCATGAATATCGTGCAGCATCTTATGCATCGTCCCGGGCTCGACGTTCATATGATCGGCGGCCGGGTCTATCCCGACACGGTGAGCACGCTGATCACCGATGCCGATACGGCTCTCGGCGGCTTGGTAGCGCATCAGGTCTTTGTTGGAGCGCATGCGATAGACTCGTCACTGGATGTGGTCGACGTGAACGAAGACATGGCGCGAACGAAGCGAAACCTCGTTCGCATGGCCCGGCGCGTTGTCCTCCTCGCCGATTCGAGCAAATGGGGCGTCAGCGGGACCTCCAAGGCATTTTCGCTGTCGGCCGTCGATGTGGTGATCACCGACGATGGCCTGCCCGGTCCAATACGCAGCCAGCTTGAGATGACCGGGGCCAAGGTGATCTATGCCTGAACCCATCTCGGTCCCTGACCGCGACGGAAAGATCCAATGCGCGCATGACCCACGGGATTCGCATCGGCTGTTGGCCGTTTTTTCATGTCAGGCATGTTCTCCTCCTCAATGCTGGCGGCCTCCAATGTTGCGCCATCATTTTCGCATGTTCTATAATAATTTTACGCGCGTCAATATTTAAAATGTTGTATAGCGGCTTTCGACTGTGATCCGTTGGACGCAACGGCTGAGGCAGACCATCACCGCGTTGGGAGGTACGATCTAAAATGCACGGGAGATCAAAGACAAAGCTTGGCATTGGCGTCATCGGCTGCGGCAACATCTCGATGACCTATCTGCGCAATGCGGCTTTGTTCGACGGGGTCGAGCTCAGCGCCTGCGCCGACATTTCGGCCGATATGGCTGCGCTGCGCGCCAAGGAATATGGCATCCGCGCGCTCGGCGTCGACGCGCTTCTGGCCGACCCGAACATCGACCTTGTCCTCAACTTGACGATACCGGCGGCGCATTTCGATATTTCGCTTTCGGCGCTTTCGGCGGGAAAGCACGTCTTCACCGAAAAGCCGCTGGCGACCTCGGCCAAGGACGGCAGGCGGCTTGTCGCCGAGGCGGCGGAGCGCGGGCTGCTGCTGGGCTCGGCCCCGGACACCTTCCTTGGCGCCGCCGGACGGCGGGCACGCCGCCTCATGGACGAGGGCGCGATCGGCCGGCCGGTGACCGGCACCGCTTTCATGATGGGGCGCGGCATGGAGCACTGGCATCCCAATCCGCAATTCTATTATCAGCCCGGCGGCGGACCGGTCTTCGACATGGGTCCCTACTACCTGACGATGCTGGTCAATTTGCTCGGGCCGGTGGCCCGCGTGATGGCGATGGCGACGCGGGGCCAGGAGGAGCGGCTGATCACCGCCGAAGGCCCCTACCGGAACACCAGCTTCAAGGTCGGCACACCGACCAACATCCTGTCGCTGCTGGAGTTCCGCTCAGGCGCCACCGTCACCTTCGGCGCCTCGTGGGATGTCTTCAGGCACTCCAACCACCCGATCGAGCTGCATGGGACGGAAGGCTCGCTCAGGCTGCCCGATCCGGATACGTTCGGCGGCACCGTCTCGCTGTCGGAACGAGGGGCCGACTGGGCCGACTTCCACAGTGAGAGCGAACTCTATGGCGCGCCCAATTGGCCCTTCGCCGCGCCCGACCGCGCGAATTACCGCATGCTCGGCGTTGCCGATCTTTCGCGCGCGCTGACAACAGGAAGAAAGCCGCGGGCGTCCGGCGACCTTGCGCTTCATGTGCTGGAAATCATGGAGGCGATCCTCGCTTCGGGTGAGAGCCGCGAGTCCGTCGCCGTCAACGCAACGGTCGATCAGCCGCCGCTCTTCCAGGACGCCGAAGCGGCGAGCCTGCTCGTCTGATATCGGAGGGCTTACGATGACGACATTGCTTTCACCCTTGCTCGATCCGGAGGCCCGGCATGTGCTCGACCTTGACCGGCAGGCGGCCGCCCCGCCATTCGAAGCCGGCACGCCTGAAGAGGCGCGCCGCGCCTATGAGGAGGGCTTTCCGGCACTCCAGGGCGAGCGCGAGCCGGTCGGCTCATTGACCGAGCGCACCATCACCGGACCCGGCGGCCCGTTGACGCTCAGAATCTATCGCGGACAGGGCGCGGTCGGGGCCGCTGCCCCGGCGCTGCTCTATCTGCATGGCGGCGGCTGGGTGATCGGCAATCTCGAGTCGCATGACGAGATCTGCCGCTGGCTTGCGAATATGGCGGCCTGCGTCGTCGTCTGTCCCGACTACCGGCTGGCGCCGGAACACAAATTTCCGGCGGCCATTGAAGATTGCCGCGCCGTACTTTCCTTCATGCAGGACGGCGCGGGCGATCTCGGCATCGACGCCGAACGGATCGCTGTCGCCGGCGACAGCGCCGGCGGCAATCTCGCTACCGTCCTTTGCCTGCTTGCGCGCGGCGACAAGAAGCCGCCGGCGGCGCAGCTGCTGTTCTATCCGAACACGGACGCCTCGCAGACGGCGGACAGCTATCGCCGCTTTGCCCACGGTTATGGCCTGACTTCGGCGACCATGGCCTGGTTCCGCGACCACTATATCAACCATGCTGGCGATATTGATGACTGGCGCGTGTCGCCGCTCAAGGCCGCAAGCCTTGCCGGCGCAGCGCCGGCTTTTGTCGCAATCGCCGGCCATGATATCCTCGCCGACGAAGCCGAGGCCTACGCGAAGCGTCTGGAAGATGACGAGGTGCCGGTCGTCCTGCGGCGCTGGCCCGGCCAGATCCACGGCTTCGTTTCGATGGGCCGCCATGGTCCGGCGGCGCGGCTAGCGGTCAGCGCGGCAGTTGCCGCATGGCGCGGCTTCGATCCTGTGTTTGGAAACGCTCAGGCCGACTGACGCATGACCAGCGTCGCGTCGAGACTGACCTTGGGGGCAACTGCCGCGTCGTCCTCGTCCAGCAAGGCCAGCAGCGTCTCGACGCTGCGTCCGGCCATCGAAGCGAAGTCCTGCGCCATGGTGGTGAGGGCAGGACAGGTGTAGCGGCTCAGCGGATGGTCGTCATGGGCTGCGATCCGCAGGTCGCAATCGCCCTTGCGGCCGACCTTGCGACCTTGCGAGTAGGCGGCAGCCATCACGCCGAACGCGAGACGGTCGTTGGCGCACAGAATGGTCTTGCCCGGCAGACCGCCACGGGCGAGCATCGCTTCCATCTGCTCATAGCCGATCCGTTCGAAATCCCAGCTGTAGTCATAAGGGGTGCCGATGAGCACCGGCTCATGCCCGAGCCGCTGCATGGCGCCGACATAGCTGTTCAGGCGCTCGCGCGAATTGTGGTTGACGTGCGGGATATCGAAATAGACCGGAGCATCGCCGGAGCGGCAGAGATAATCGACGATGGTCGAGACGCTCTGGCTGTTGTTGTTGCCGACGAATGGCGTGTCGCCCTCGAGATAAGTGTCGAAATAGACGATCGGTATGGTCTGTGTCAGCTTCTCCAGCGTGCGCTCTTCGGAGCGTAGGCCGAGCGGCGCGATCAGCGCGCCGGAAACTTTTAGCGAAAGAATGGTTCGCGTCGCTTCCACTTCGAGCTCGCGCGAGCCGTGCGAGGAGATCACGATCGGCCAGTAGCCTTCGTCGCGCAGCCTGAGTTCGATGCGGCTCACCATTTCCGAATAGAAGGGATCGGCGAGCGTCGGCACGACAATGCCGATGCTGCGGGTCCGCTTGCGGTTGAGGTTGCGTGCAAACAGATTGGGCTGGTAGTCGGACGAGCGCAGCGCCACTTCGATCCGCTGACGTGTCGCCGGCTTGACGCTGCTCGGATCGTCGAAATATTTCGACAGTGTCGGCCTGGAGACGCCGCAAGAGCGAGCAAAATCCTCCATCGTCTTGTGCGTCATCGACATCAAAGCCCTCGAATGCAAGGTGAAATTTTACAGTAAAATTGTGTAGTTTCCATGCGTAAATTTATTAATTGACGGGAAAAAGCACAAGCCGTATTCACTTGCAGTGGGCGAATTCGAGGATTCCGCGAGATGAAGAAGCTGGTCAGTGCCGGCGAGATTCTGGTCGAGATCATGGCCGAGCGGATTGGTCAGAGCTTTCTCAAGCCTGGTCCGCTGCTTGGGCCCTACCCGTCAGGCGCGCCCGCGATCTTCATCGGCCAGGCGGCGGCGCTCGGCCAGCCGGCCGGTCTCATCGGCGCCGTCGGCGACGACGATTTCGGCAGGCTGAACATCGATCGGCTGCGGGCACTTGGCGCCGACGTGTCGGCGATCGCGGTTCACCCGGGTCATGCGACGGGCACGGCCTTCGTCACCTACCGGGCCGACGCCAGCCGGCATTTCGTCTTCAACATCCGCAACAGCGCCGCCGGCCTGATCGAGACAAACGCGGCGGCGACAAAGCTGCTCGCCGGTGCCGATCATGTCCATGTTATGGGCTCGTCGCTGATTTCCGACCGCGCTATCGTGGTGGCGCTATCGGCGATCGAGACGGTCAAGGCCAGAGGTGGAACCGTGTCCTTCGATCCGAACATCCGCCGCGAGATAATGCAGGCATCCGGCATACGCGAAGCACTCGACCAAGTGCTGGCGCGAACCGACATCTTCCTGCCGAGCGGCGAGGAGCTCTTCCTGTTTTCATCCGCCAGGGACGAGAAGGGCGCAGTCGACGAACTGCTGGCCCGCGGCCTGTCCTGCATCGTCCTGAAGAAGGGCGCCGCCGGCGCCGTCTATCATGATCATCACGGTGCGGTCGCCTCGTCCGGCTTTACCGTCGACGAGGTCGATCCGACCGGCGCGGGCGATTGCTTCGGTGCTGCTTTCGTCTCGTTCTGGCTGCGCGGGACGGCTCCTGCCGAAGCCCTGCGGATCGCCAATGCCTGCGGCGCGCTTGCCGTCACCCGCAAGGGGCCGATGGAAGGCATTTTCCCGCTTGAAGCGGTCGAGGCGTTCATTGCCACGGGGAACACGCAGTGAGTGACGCGACGCGAAGGTTTGCGAACATTGCGGCCCGACGCGCCGCAGGCGAGAGAAGCGGCATCGCCTCGGTCTGCTCGGCGCATCCGCTGGTCATCGAGGCTGCCCTACGCCATGGTGCGGCGCGGCGCGCGGATGTGCTGATCGAGGCCACCTGCAACCAGGTCAACCACGACGGCGGCTACACCGGGATGACACCTGCGGGGTTCCGCAGCTTCGTCGAGGCGCAAGCGCACAAAGTCGGCTTCCCCGTCGATCGCCTGATCCTCGGCGGCGATCATCTCGGGCCCAATCCGTGGAAGCACATGGCTGCGGCCGCTGCGATGAAGAAGGCTGCGGCGATGATCGATGCCTATGCGAGCGCCGGCTTCACCAAAATGCATCTGGATACGAGCATGGCCTGCGCCGACGATCCAGCCGTGCTTGCCGAGGAAACGATCGCCGCGCGCGCGGCTGAACTTGCTGAAATCGCCGAGGCGGCGGTCGAGCGGGCAGGCGGCGAAAAACCGGTCTACGTCATTGGCACCGAAGTGCCGGTGCCGGGCGGGGCGCTGGAGGCGCTGGACCACCTGCATGTGACGGCGCCCGGGGATGCCTTGCGCACCGTAGAAATCCACGCCCGAGCGTTTTCCCGCGTCGGCCTCGAAGCCGCTTTTGGCCGTGCGGTCGGTGTCGTCGTCCAGCCCGGCGTCGAGTTCGGCAACACCGAGATCGTGCCCTATGCACCGGCCAAGGCGACTGAACTGGTGGCTGTGCTCGACCGTATGCCGCAATTGGTTTTTGAGGCGCATTCGACCGACTACCAGCCGGCCGAAGCGCTCAATGCTCTCGTCCGCGACGGTTTTGCCATCCTCAAGGTCGGCCCCTGGCTGACCTTCGCGCTTCGCGAAGCGCTGTATGGGCTCAGCCATATCGCCGATATCCTGGCGCCGGACTTTTCGCGCGAAAGCCTGCCTGCCGCGATGGAACGCATCATGCTGGCGTCGCCGGACAATTGGCAGCAATACTATCCGGGCACGCCGGACGAGCAGCGCATGCAGCGGCATTTCTCGTTCAGCGACCGCATCCGCTATTATTGGCCGACGCCGGAGGCGCAGCGCGCAACACGGACGCTGCTGGACGTATTGGGCGAGAAGGATATACCCCGACCGCTGATCAGCCAGTATCTGGGGCAGCTCGACGCCGAGGTTGCCGCACGCCGGGTCAAGCCCCTCGCTCACGAGCTTCTGATCGGCAGCATCACCCGTGTCCTCGATATCTACGCGGACGCGACGGGACAGTAGGGATCGCGCTGCCGGAAAGACGGCAGCCGCCCAAATCCGCATCATATATTCGTCCGATGTCGACGCCGTTTCGAAAAGGTGGGCGCCGGAATTTACAACTAACATGTTAGTGTGTTAGTACTGATTGCACATCGACATCTGGAGAAAATAGTGGTCTCGCGCTTTGGTCTTTCGGTTGCTCTCGCCACGCCTTTCGATGCGTCCGGGCAAATCGCCATCCTTCCCATGGTCACGCAGGCCCGGGCTTGCCTTGGCGCCGGCTGCAGCAGCGCCACGCTCTTCGGCACCACCGGGGAAGGCGCTTCCGTGGGCACGGCAGAGCGGCGGATTGTTACCGAGGCCATGCTGGCCGCCGGCATTCCGGCACATCGGCTCGTTGCCGGCGTGCTGGTCGATGCGGCCGAAGACGCCGCCGAACAGGCGCGGCATGCCTTGCAGTGCGGCGTCCGCAACATCCTGCTGGCTCCGCCGAGCTACTTCAAGAATGTTGGCGAGGACGGGCTGTTCGGATGGTTTTCTGCCGTCTTCGCTGCGCTCGGGCCGCTGGCTCGCGGCATCCTCCTCTACAACATCCCCTCTGTCACCATGGTGCCGCTCCCGCTTGCCCTGATCGGTCGGCTGTGTGCGGCCTTCCCCGGCGTGATCGCCGGTGTCAAGGATTCGGGTGGCGACTGGAGTTACAGCGAGGCGCTGCTAAGAGCCCATGGCGACATGGTGATCCTGATCGGCGACGAGCGGCACCTGGCCAGAAGCGTGCGCCAGGGCGGGCAGGGCGCCATTTCCGGCATGGCCAATTTCGTCACCGGCGAAATCCGCGCCATGGCCGAGGATGGGCGCGACGATGCCCGTGTCGAGAGCTTCGTGCTCGAATTGCTTAGATATCCGGTCATCCCGGCGGTGAAGGTCATGGTGGCGCGCAAAACCGGCGACGAGCGCTGGCTGGCGGTCCGTCCGCCGCTGGAGCCCATCGGTTCGCAGGGGCGGCAACAGCTTGCTGCCGCCTATGACAGGCTGTTTGCGACAGAGCCGGCCTGACCGGCAAAGGGAAGCGCGCTGAAATGGACGACAGCAGCGAACCGGCAACCCTCAGGGAAAGAGCTTATGCCAGCTTCACGCGGCATTTGCTGGCCCGCGATCTCAAGCCGGGACAGTTCGTGTCGCAGCGCGAACTGGTTGCCTTTACCGGGCTGCCGCTTGGCGCCATCCGTGAGATCGTGCCGCGCCTCGAGGCCGAGGGGCTTTTGACGACCATCCCGCAGCGCGGCATGCAGATCGCCCATATCGACATCAACCTGATCCGCGAGGCCTTCCAGTTTCGCCTGTTCATGGAGCGCGAGGCGGTGGCGCTGTTCACCGTCAACGCCTCAGACGCCGTGCTCGCCGGCCTGCGGCGCGAACATGAGGACATGCTGGCTCAAGCCTTGTCGCAGGCGCCGACGCCGGAAATGGAAGCCAGGGCCCAGAACATCGATTGGGCCATGCACGACACCTTCATCGATGCGCTGGGCAACGAGATCATCGCCAAGGCGTATCTGGTCAATTCGGTAAAGATCAGGCTGATCCACCAGGAGCGTTTCCGCATCGATGGGCGCGTCGTGCCGGTGATGCAGGAGCACCTGACGGTGATCGAAGCGCTCGAGAGCCGCGATCCGCAAAAGGCGGTCGAGGCGATCAGCCGGCATATCGACAATGCGCGCCGGTTGGCGCTCCAGATCTGAGGACGTATGGTTCGCGGCTGCCGCGACACTATCCACAACGACAGCAACCCAAGGGAGGAAGAAATGTCGTCCAATCCGTTCAAGCCAACAAGAAGGCAAGTCCTTGCAGGAACCACGGCGCTCGCAGCCGCGGGCCTGGCCGGCCTTCGCCCGAGCTTTTCCGCCGGCGTCGACTGGAAGCGCTTTGCCGGCACCACGCTCGACGTCAATCTGGTGAAAAGCCCGCGCAGCGACACCATCCTGAAATACATCGCCGAATTCGAGGAACTGACCGGCATCAAGGTCAATGCCGAGGCGACGCCGGAACAGCAGCAGCGGCAGAAGACGGTGATCGAGCTGAGCTCCGGCAAGCCGAGCTTCGATGTCGTGCATCTGAGCTATCACGTGCAGAAGCGCCAGTTCGAAAAGGGTGGCTGGCTGGCCGACATCGCCGGCTATCTCGCCGATCCGACGCTGACCGATCCCGGCCTGGTCGAAAGCGATTTCGCCGAGGCCGGCATGCTTTTCGCCAAGGACAACCAGGGCGTGCTGCGTTCGCTGCCGTTCTCGGTGGACTACTGGATCGTCTACTGGAACAAGGAGCTGTTCGAGGCCAAGGGCGTAAAGTACCCTGAATCATTCGAGCAGCTGGTGGCCGCCGCCGAAGCGCTGACCGATCCATCGACCAACACGTTCGGCTTCGTCGCCCGCGGCCTCAAGAATGCCAACACGCCGGTGTGGACGTCGCTGATGCTCGGCTACGACATGACGCCGCTCGACGACAAGGGAAAGCTGCGCACCGAAACGCCCGAGGCGATTGAGGCCGCTGCCCTCTACCAGAGGCTGATGACCAAGTCCGCCCCTCCGGGCGTCACCGGCTTCAATTGGGCGGAAGCGCAGTCCGCCTTCCTGCAAGGCAAGATCGGCATGTGGTTCGATGGCGTCGGTTTTGCCCCGCCGATGGAAAATCCCGAAAAGTCGCGCGTGGTCGGCAAGGTCGGCTACGGCGTCATGCCCAAGGGGCCCAAGGCGCATGCCTCCGGGACGTTTGGCGACGGCCTCGGCGTGACCGCCTCCAGTGAAAAGAAGGAGGCCGCCTATCTGTTCTGTCAGTGGGCGGTTTCCCCGGCGATGGGCGCACGCCTGCTCCAGGCCGGCGCCGGCGTGCCGTTCCGCAAGTCGGTGCTGGAAGATCCCAAGGTGCGCGAAGGCGTCACCATGCCGGCAAGCTGGCTCGATGCAGTGGTTCAGTCCGGCAATATCAGCAGGCTGGCGCTGCCGGTGATCATCCCGGTCACCGAGTTCCGCGACATCTACGGCGTGGCGTTGACCAACATGATTGCCGGTGCCGATCCTGCCGAAGAACTGAAGAAGGCCACCGCGCAGTTCCAGCCGGTTCTAGACAGGAGCGAGCAGGGCTGATGTCCGCCATCGCCCCTGAACGCACCCGGGTGACGACAGGTCGCACCGAGGTGACGACTGAACAAGCCATCGAAGGGAGCCAGACGATCCGGCTGGCTCCCAACTACTGGCCCTTCGTCGTTCCGGCGCTCGTCGTCGTTAGCGCCGTGATCGTCTTTCCCTGGGCGTTCACGCTCTGGATGAGCGTCAACCGCTGGACGCTCGGCCAGTCGCGGAGCTTTGCCGGGATGGAAAACTATCTCCGTCTGGCCAGCGACCCGCGATTCTGGGAATCGCTTGTTCACACATTGACCTACACCTCGCTGTCGGTGGCAGCGCCGATGTTGTTGGGGACCGTCGCCGCCCTGATCTTCGACGCCAGGTTTCCGCTGCGCGGCCTGCTGCGCGGCGTCTTCGTCATGCCGATGATGGCAACGCCGGTTGCCGTGGCGCTGGTCTGGACCATGATGTTCCATCCCCAGCTCGGTGTGCTCAACTACCTTCTGTCGCTGGTCGGCATCCCGGCGCAGGAATGGATATTCAACGCCAACACGGTCATTCCTTCGCTGGTCGCGGTCGAGACCTGGCAGTGGACGCCGCTGGTGATGCTGATCGTGCTGGGCGGGCTGGCCTCGGTGCCGCGCGAGCCGTTCGAGAGCGCCGAGATCGACGGCGCCAATGCCTGGCAGCAATTCCGCTACCTCACCTTGCCGATGATTGCGCCGTTCCTGATGATTGCGTTGATCATCCGCACCATCGATGCGCTGAAGAGTTTTGACATCATCTATGCGATGACCCAGGGCGGACCGGGCACGGCGTCCGAAACCATCAACATCTATCTCTACAACACCGCCTTCTCCTATTACGACATCGGCTATGGCTCTGCCATGGCCGTGGTGTTCTTCATTGTCATCGTGGCGCTGTCCTTCATCCTCCTGATGCTGCGCCAGCGCTCGCAGTGGAACGACGCGGAGGGCAAATAGATGAGCTCACGATTGCTCAACCAGGTCGGCCTGTTTTTCGCGGCACTGGTCATCGTCTCGCCGGCGATTCTTTTCTTTCTCTGGATGATCTCGCTTTCGCTGAAATTCGAGATCGACAACGGCGCCTATCCGCCGATCCTGATCCCCGAACGCTTCGCCTGGTCGAACTATGTAAAAGTGTTCGAGGAGAACAATTTCCTGCTCTATCTCTGGAATTCGGTTCTGGTCACCGGCACGGCGACACTGCTGGCGCTGCTGATCGGCGTACCGGCCGGCTATGGCATAGCGCGGCTCAAGGCCGAAAAATCGGCGGTCGTCATCATGATCGCCCGCATGACGCCGGGGCTGTCCTATCTCATCCCGCTGTTTCTGCTGTTCCAATGGATCGGGATACTCGGCACGCTCTGGCCGCAGATCATCATCCACCTGGTGGTGACGGTGCCGATCGTGGTCTGGGTGATGATCGGCTATTTCGAGACCACGCCGATGGAACTGGAAGAGGCGGCCAACATCGACGGGGCCAGCTCCTGGCAGGTGTTCCGGCTGGTCGCCCTGCCCATCGCCAAGCCGGGCATCGTTGTCGCCTTCATCCTGTCGGTTATCTTTTCGTGGAACAATTTCGTCTTCGGCGTGGTGCTCGCCAGCCGCGAGACGCGGACGCTGCCGGTCGCCGTCTACAACATGCTTTCCTATGAGCAGGTGAGCTGGGGGCCGCTCGCCGCCGCCGCACTGGTGGTGACGCTGCCGGTGCTGGTGCTGACCATGTTCGCGCAAAAGCAGATCGTCGCCGGGCTGACCGCCGGCGCGGTCAAGGGCGGCTGAAGACGCATTCCAGCTCGACATCACTCTTCTCCCGGAGAAATCCAATGGCATCGGTAACCATCAACAACGTGCAGAAGGCTTTCGGAGCCACCAAGATCATTCACGACGTCAGCGTCGACATCGCCGACGGCGAGTTCGTCATCCTGGTCGGCCCGTCGGGATGCGGAAAGTCGACGCTGCTGCGCATGATCGCCGGACTTGAAACGATCTCGGGCGGGAAGATCACCATTGGCGAACGCATGGTCAACAATCTGCGGGCGCGGGACCGCAACATCGCCATGGTGTTCCAGAATTACGCGCTCTATCCGCATATGACCGTGGCCGACAACATGGGCTTTGCGCTCAAGATCAAGAAAGCCGATCCTGCCGATACCGCCGGCCGCGTCAGGAATGCCGCCAGCATCCTCGGCCTGGAAAAACTGCTTGAGCGCTACCCGCGTCAGCTCTCCGGCGGCCAGCGCCAGCGCGTCGCCATGGGCCGCGCCATCGTGCGCGACCCGCAGGTTTTCCTGTTCGACGAGCCGCTCTCCAATCTCGACGCCAAGCTGCGCGTCCAGATGCGCGGCGAGATCAAGGCGCTGCACCAGCGGCTCGGCACCACAACCATCTACGTCACGCATGACCAGATCGAAGCCATGACGATGGCCGACAAGATCGTCGTGCTGCATGACGGCCTGGTCGAGCAGATCGGCGCGCCGCTCGACCTCTACGACCAGCCGGCCAACCTCTTCGTTGCCGGCTTTATCGGCTCGCCCGCCATGAATTTTATTGCCGGCCGCATCGAGGAAGGCGTGTTCCGCAGCGCTGGTGGGCTGATCCTGCCGCTGCCGGAAGGCGCCCGTCCGACCGACGCTGCAGGACGCGAACTTGTCTACGGCATCCGTCCCGAGCACATCCGCGCAACTGCCCAGGGCATGCCGGGCACGGTCACGCTTCTGGAAGCCACGGGTTCGGAAATCTTCGCCAAGGTCGACTGCGCCGGCGAGGAAATTGCCTGCCTGTTCCGCGAGCGGCTGCCGCTCAAGCAGGGCGCGGCGATAGGGATCGAAGTCGATCGCGCCTGCGCCCACCTGTTCGACGCGAAAACAGGTCGACGTATGTGATGGCGTGGCCTGCGCGGCGGGTGCGCCGACGCCAAGACGATATTCACGCAAAAGCGCCGTAGTACCAATTGCGGCGCCTGTCGCCAAACGCGTTTCCACCGACAATAACGTGCCCGATGGCACCGGACAGAACGGTGTTGCGCGAACTATCGGCCGCTCGAGAGCCTTGTGAGAAGCGCGACCAGCTCCGACTGCCGATGCGTCTGCGTCTTCGCGAAGACCGATTTCAGCTGGTTGCGCCCGGTCTCATAGGAAACGCCAAGTTCGTCGGCTGCCGCTTCAACGCCGTGTCCCGAGCAAATCTTTCTCGCCAGCCTCGCTTCGGACGCTGTCAGCCTGAAGCAGGACTGCAGCACGGCTTCGGCAGGAGGAGGTCTCGCGTCAGGATCAATGAGGATGACGATTGCCTGGCACGGCGCCAGCGCGTTGTAGGAGACTGTCGGCAGTCGCAACGGATAGGCAAGGAGCGGCCGCCCTTGCAGTCTGGGCAGTGGCACGGGTGGCATCGATGCGGCCGTGTCCGGCGAACACAGCAGCGCTTTCAGCGATCGGTCGAGAGCATCGGTCGCGGTTCGGTCAAAGGAGACCAAACGTCGGCGCGTAATCTGCAGACCCCGCCCCAGAAGCCTTTCCGCCGGAGCGTTGGACCGGAGGACATTGCCGCTCCTGTCCAACATGACCGCAGGCGTTTCGGTGGCGCTAAACGCATCCAGTGCCGCTTCGGCCCTCCCGAAACCTATTGCCCGCGCAACTGCGGCCACAGAGCCCAGCTGTTTCGAAAGGTCCGCCAGCTGTCTCATCTCGTCTGGCGTGAACGGACCCTGCTGGATCGACCGTTGCAGCGACAGCGCCCAGAAGTCGTCTCCGGCGGCGATCTTGACGGCCGCGCACCATCGCAGGCCGAAAGATGCGAGGAATTCCTGGTAGTATGGATGCTTGGCGATATCGTCTGACGTCAGGAGGTCGAACTCCGAGGTGACCCCTTTCCGATCGAGGAAGTTGATGAGGCGATACCGCTCGTCCCGGTTTATCCAGCCGTCGCGGACGTAGGATTCGAGAGCAGGGGCCATGGTGCGGCTGCAAGGCACGAGTGGCAGATGCCCTTTTATGTCGAAGAGCAGCGCTCCGGCGCTCCCGGTGGCCTTTTCTGCCACCTCCATCGCGGAATCCCAGCGTGATGGATCGAGGGCTGCCTCGACAAAGGCAACACCAATCGCGTCAAAATCGAAAGCAGCGCCCACCGCCAGCCCCTTGGTAGGCACCTATCTAAACATACCGAATCTTGGATAGCGAGTCGGACCGTCTCGGGGCCGCCCGCGATCGTGATGCAGCTTGCCGGCGCTTGCCGCCAGGGAATTAGTGTTTTTTGGGCGATGTTGAAGAGCGATGCCTGAACCGGAACGGCGACCTCATCTGCTTTGGCGACCTTATCGCCGCAGCCCGCTGCATTTCTGGCCCTCGCCACTGCTCCTCCGCCGCCGCGGTGAACTGCGGGGCCTGCATCCGTCCAATGCACCCAGTCTTCAGCTTGTGTCTGGGGTTGGCCAGGAAATCGGCGACAACCTCAGATCCGCAAGGGTCGGAATCGATCACATCGTGCCCAATCCCGCGAAGCACGACGACCTGCCCAAAAGGAAGGCTTTTGGCCGCACGATATGCCCAGTGAGTTGGTGTTGCCGGATCATACTCTCCCGACAACAGCAGGGTCGGGATATCCAGGCGGCGGGGATGCTTTTGCGAAACCGTCATTCCCCGGGGAAACCAAAGCGGGCAAACCCAGGTATAGTCGGCCTCTCCGATCCACTTCGTCCAGTATTCGAGGCGCTTGTCAGGCAGCTCGGATCTGTTGGTCTCGGAGCAAGTGACCGAAAAATCCATACCCTGGGCAATCTCGGTAGCGTCACCTTCAAAGATCATATCCGCAAGCGGTCTGAAATCGTTTTCGTATGTTTTCTCGACGAGCTTTGGAATATCTTCGATAGCGTAACGATCATATAGCAACCCGAATACAAGTTCGAGAAAATCCGCTCCGGAGACATATCTGTACTGAGCGGGAGCGTTTTCTCCGTCATCGCTCCGCAAAAGCACCGGCTGTTTGTCCAATTGCTTTACGATCGCTCGCACCGCGTCTCCCAGTTCGCGCATGCAATTTTTTGATTTTTGGCAATCTCGTTCCAGCAGTCGCAAAGAACGATCCAGATTTTTTCCGTCTTCCTTGAGGTAGTCGATATCAAGGGGAAGAACGGAATCCAGAATGCTCGCCGAGATGCCCTCTGGATGCTCGTTCATCACTTCCAAGGCAACTCTTGTGCCGTAAGAGACGCCGTAGAGTACCCACTTCTTTATGCCAAGAGCCTTCCGAACGTCGTTGATATCTGCTGCATTTTCGGTGGTGTTGTAGGCGGAAAGATCAATGCCCTTTGCTATCAGCGCGCTTCGGCACGCGGCCACCTCATCTCTCATGAGCTTGTCAAAGCTGATTTCAGCATCGACGCTTAACGAAATGGAGTTCCAATGATCGGCCTTGAAGTATCGCGAACAGCTCAGCCTGGGAATTGACTTTCCTATCCCTCGTTGGTCGACCACGACCACTCGGCGCCCGATCATCCAATTTTGATCACTTATGAACTGCCACCATGCCTCGATGTCTTCCCTGTCGCCAATATCGGTGGGCTGGCCCGGCCCGCCCGTGAGAAACACAATGGGCTCATGCCGCTCGCGGTCGGGTTCGAAGACCACCACCGATAGAGTGATTTCAGTCCCAGAAGCTTTTTTGCGGTTTTCAGGGACACTGAGAGTCCCGCACGTCATTCCACGGTCGCGCGGAACCTCGAACCAGCAATTCGTTTTCTTGAACTCTCCTGCCTTGAGCTCTCTGGCATGGATATCCCCGCTCCACGCGCAAAAGAGAAGTACAGCTGACGCGAGCTTAAGGAGTACTCGATCCAGATTGATGAACATACGTCGAAAAGAGGCGCGCATGTTGCCCTCCAGCATGAAGCAAGGCCTGAGGCATTCGCTCGCCACCACTGAGCTTTGACATCAGCGCGGTCGTAGGAATGATCGTAGTTTCCCCCTGCCCCACCAATTGCCAAGTGCGATTTTGCTCGCAGCAAGCTACCCCTCATCGATAATAGAGTGGTTCCATGGGCCGCGCATGACCCATTTGGGTATAGGATCATGGCGACCGTGGCGTCAGGGCAGTTGTCACCGTTGCAGTACCCCTGAGCCTGTGGAGCGCGCCGACTTACTCCGTCGGGCCGCGGCAGCAATCCAGTTCTATCGTGATGAGATCGCCGTCGCGTTCGGGCTGGCGTCATGCCGACGAGATCGTCGGCATGCGCGCGATTGCCGAATCCCACAATGCGCTTTGCCTGGAACGCTATCGCGACGGGCGTAAGAAGAAGATATGCCGCAGCGATGGAACGACCAACAATTATCGTGATCACAACCGTTTCACGTTAACCGTTAGGAAACGACGGGCTTGTTAAATGAGTTTCCCCACGGGGCATAAATATGGCACTTCACCTTTCGGCGGATGCAGTTCCTGTGGCGGCGGCCCCACAGAAGTATCTTTTTGGTCCGGTCGCTGACTTTCTCATGCTTGGCGGGAGCGCGTTGCTCATCCTTCCGGTCTTGTTTTTTGTCCCTCTTAAGTACGAAGGTTTCGTGGGCGCAACGATGTTGTTGCTGGCTCATCTGATAAACCATCCGCACTTTGCCCACTCGTATCAACTTTTCTATCGCAATTTCGGGCGGAAGGTGCGCGGAGACGGATATGACAAGAACCTTCAGGTCCGTTACATCTTCGCGGGCATTGTCGTCCCGCTGATCATGGGCGGTTTTTTTGCTTACGGTTCAATAGCGGGGAATGCGCGCCTGCTGGGGTATGCTGGCAATGCGATGGCCTTTTTTGTGGGCTGGCACTATGTCAAGCAAGGCTACGGCATGCTGATGGTGGACGCCGTATTGAAGCGCAGGTTCTTCAACGAGCAAGACAAGAAAGTGCTGCTGTTCAACGGCTATGCCGTATGGCTGTTCGCCTGGCTTCAGACAAACGCGGTGATCACCGAAAGGCAATTCTGGGGCTTGGACTACTACACATTTGCCGCCCCCTCATGGGTCACCAATATTGCCGTATTTGCCGCCGCTGCTTCCACGGCAGCCACGGTCGTGATGCTGATCAATCGCTGGCGCAAGCATGGTGGCATGCTACCGTACAACGGCGTCGTCGCTTACGTCGTGTCCCTATACGCCTGGATTCTATTTGTGAGGATAAACCCGCTCTGGCTGCTTGTGGTGCCGGCGCTCCATTCGTTGCAGTACCTGGCGGTGGTCTGGCGTTATCAGACCAATGTAGAGCTCGACCGTTCAGATGCTGTTATAGAACCCGAATTCAAGGTCCTGTCCATTATTGGCCCGATGTATAGGTTGCGAGTGCTGGGCTTTATCATCATTGGCAGTATTCTCGGGATTCTCGGTTTCTGGCTGGTCCCGATCGCGTTGTCTGCTTTGATTCCTTATAATAAAGAGGTGCTCGGCTCGTCGCTGTTCCTCTTCATAGCGTGGATATTCATCAACGTGCACCACTACTTTCTGGATAACGTTATGTGGCGACGAGGCAATCCAGAGGTATCAAAATATCTGTTCCGCTAGTCACTTGCCGCGGCAATCTTGTGATGGCCACAGATAGCCGGCCGGACCGCTCGCCACGCGGAGGCCAGCGTCGGAAAACGGTTCGGCCATACCTGCGTCAGCCGCTTGGTGGGCTTCAATAATGTTTGAAATAATCGATCTGAAAGCGATTCTGATCGTTTTTATGATCTTCGTTCCGCTGGAGCATCTGGTGCCGCTGCATGAGGGGCGACGGTACCTGCGACGGGCGTTCGTAACCGACCTCCTTCACCTGCTGGTGACCGGACTGCTGTTCAAGATCGGATTTCTGATCTTTGTCGGCGCCTGTATAATGGCCATCAATTCAGCCGTTCCGAGTATCATCGGCGAAACGGTGCGGGCGCAGCCCATATGGCTCCAGACGATCGAGGTGATCGTTATCTCGGACGTTGGTTTCTACGTCGCCCACAGGACGCTCCACTCTGTGCCGTTCCTTTGGCGTTTTCACGCGATCCACCACAGCATCGGAGAACTGGACGCCCTGGCTGCCCACCGTGTTCATCCCCTCGACCAACTCTTCGTCAAGGCGACGTCGCTCCTACCGATCTACGCCCTCGGCTTTTCGGTCTGGCCAATCATCATCGCTGGGCTGATCTACCAATGGCAGGCGCTACTAATTCACTCGAACATCAGGATCGGGCTTGGGCCGTTCAAGTGGGTGGTCGCCTCACCGCTCTTTCATCATTGGCACCATGCTAACGAGCCAGCGGCCATCGACAAGAACTTCGCCGGCCAGCTTTCTATCATCGATGCGATATTCGGCACGATGTACATGCCCAAAGCGATGCCGACGAAATACGGGACCGACGAGCCGGTGCCAGATGCCTATTTGGGACAACTCGCCTATCCGTTCACCACGCCTAAAAGGCCCATCGCATCAGACTTGCAAATGGCGGAGCTGAATCATGACCAGTCGAATTGAAGACTTCGCCGGCCAGGCCGCGATCCTGGCTATTTTCTCGGCGCTGGTAGTGCTGGAAACAGGTACAATTGGCGGCATATTCAATGCGCGCGAGAGTCTCGAAGGATGGTCGCTAGTATTGATCTCTCGGATCGCTGCCTTGATCTTCATGGCTATGTCGCTCTTTTTCACGCTGGTGAGGCTGCCGGCCAAGGCCAGCGCGTCGGGCCTTGCACCGCGCATAGTCTCGATCGCGGGAACCTTTGTGATGTTCTTGCTGGTCGTACTCCCGGTCGGAACCGTTCCAACAGAAGTTCGACTGTTTGGAACCGCGATGATCGTGGTGGGCACGATCCTTTCAGCCTACTGCCTGCTTTGGCTTGGACGGTCATTTTCTATAATGGCGACAGCTCGAAAGCTCGTGATCGCCGGCCCCTATAGCATCGTCAGACACCCGCTTTATGTTGCGGAGGCGATCACAATCAGCGGTGTTATCATCGCCAACTGGTCGATCTCGTCGGTTGCGGTCGGTGCGTGCTGGTTTATGCTTCAGTTCCGGCGGGCAGTGAACGAAGAGCGCGTGCTGCGCGCCGCGTTCCCCGAATACCAGGAATACGAACGGCGAGTGCCAATGCTGCTACCATTTCGAGTGGTCAAGGGAGCCCGCTGATCGTTTCCGGCGCCACCTGGTTAGGATCGAGATAGAGTATCTTGTCGGGCAACGGCGTCAGACCATATTGCCGTGCGGAATTTCCCGTTGTGGCGCTTCTTTCGACGCTCGCCTGAGGACATGAGCTACAAGGCGTTCCCTTCTAGTTCTTCTGACGAATTGAAGCGCTGCGACCGGAACGGAAACAGGCGTGATGACGTAGCGTGTCTCGAAGCAGGGCGTGGTCCAGGAGCCAGGGGTTTGGCAAACTATTTGGTCTCGTCATCTGCTGAGTGCACTGCACGTTGTGTATGAAAACGGTGTCTGGCTGGCACCAAGCGCACACAAAGCGCGCTACGACCACAACGTGTACAAAGTTCGCCATACAAAATCGCAGAAAAAAGTACGGCGATGGCTCCCTAAGTAATTGAAAACTATGGTGATCCCGACAGGAATCGAACCTGTGACCTACAGATTAGGAATCTGCCGCTCTATCCTACTGAGCTACGGGACCACGCGGCCCGACACATAGCCGCTTCGGACCGTTTCGCCAAGAGGCAAGCTTGACGCAATCGGCCGGTCACGAGTGGACCGCAAAGATGAGCCGGAAATAGCGGAACTTCGGACCACCGCCGCGCTTTAGTGTGCCGAAGGAGAGACCCGCATGAGTGCCACGAAAGAGTTCTTCGAAACCTGGCTCCAGGAGAACGTCGGTAACCTGCCCGCGGAAAGCGAAGTGAGCGTGGCCGTCCTGGTTCAGCAATTCGAGCAGGATGCCGATGCGGCCGGCTATGGTCACGAGGTGCGCCAAGACGAGATCGGCGACATCGAAGAGGCCATTGAGAAAGCTCTGAACAGGGCCCGGACAGGCGAACAGCCGCAGGCTGACGATCCGGCCGAAGAGAGTGATCTGGCGCCCGTCATGGAGGCGCTGGAGGTCGACGACCCGAAGAGCGGGCCGTAGCGATCCCAGACAACATCGGATGGCAGCCTACCAGCGGTTGCAGCTCTCCCCTTCCACCCTAGATGACCCGGCATGATGGATGCCAAACACATCACACTCGGCGTTGTGATCGGCGTGGCTATCGGCGTCGCGTCGGACAATATTATTGCGGGTATCGGAATCGGTATCGCCCTGGGCATTGCCTTGGGTCTTGCGCGGAGGCGGTCCGGTCGGAAGTGACGATCGGAGCATCGCCACGTCCCGCGCCCGACCGCCTTGCAGCCATCCCAAATCGCGGCGCACCCCTCGGATCAAGCCGCAGGGCGGTTTATGGCCGATGCATCAAGCGGCCAGCGCCGTCTCCGCGAGCTTCACCCAATAGCTCATGCCGTGCGGGATGACCTCGTCGTTGAAGTCGTAGGCAGGGTTGTGGAGACCGGCGGTGTCGCCATTGCCGATGAAGATGAAGGCGCCCGGTCGCGCTTCCAGCATGTAGGAGAAATCCTCGCCGCCCATCACCGGCTGGATGGCGCGTTGCACCTGTGCCTCGCCGGCGATTTCAGCGGCGACATCGCTGGCAAAGACCGTCTCCTCCGGATGGTTGAAGGTGACGGGATAATTGGCTTTGTAATCGACCTCGATCGTTGCGCCGAAGGCCGCGCCCACGCCCTCGCAGATGGCGCGCACACGCTGCTCAGCCTTCCTGGCGACCTCCTTCTTCAGCGTGCGCACGGTGCCTGCGATCTCGGCGCTCTCGGGAATGACATTGTAGGCGTCGCCGGCGTGGAATTTCGTCACCGACACCACGACAGCCTCGACCGGATCGGTGCTGCGCGAGGCGATCGTCTGCAGAGCACCGACGAGCTGGCTGGTGATGACGATCGGGTCGATCGTGCCGTGCGGCATCGCCGCATGCCCGCCCTTGCCCTTGACGGTGATGGTGAATTCGGCTGTCGCCGCCATGATCGGGCCAGGCTTGATGGCGAATTGTCCGACCGGCAGGCCCGGCATGTTGTGCATGCCGAACACCTTGGAGATGCCGAAGCGCTCCATCATGCCGTCCTTGACCATCTCGTTGCCGCCGCCGCCGCCTTCTTCGGCCGGCTGGAAGATCACTGCGACGGAGCCGGCGAAATTGCGCGTCTCGGCAAGATATTTGGCGGCACCAAGCAGCATCGCGGTGTGGCCGTCATGGCCGCAGGCGTGCATCTTGCCCGGAATGGTCGAGGCGTAGGGTTTGCCGGTGATCTCGTTGAGCGGCAGCGCATCCATGTCGGCGCGCAGGCCGATGCTCGTGCCTTCGCCCAGGCGGCCGCGGATGATGCCGACGACACCGGTCTTGCCGAGCCCGGTCACCACGTCGTCGCAACCGAAGGCCTGCAGCTTCTCGGTGACGAAGGCGGCGGTCTCGAAGACGTCGAAATTCAGCTCTGGCGTCTGGTGCAGATGGCGGCGCCAGCCGGCGACCTCGTCTTGCATTTCGGCGGCGCGGTTCAGGATCGGCATGATGTTCCATCTCGCTGTTGGAGCAGACGGATTCAGCCTGCTGCTTTGCAATTGTGCCTGCTGTATTAGAATTGTCATTCAGGCACTTTGCCATCTTGACGTCACATAGGCTAAATAGCACCGCAAGATAGTGATCCGGATAGAGGGACCGGATCACCATGCTGGCGATCGCGTAACAAATCTTACGGAGCCAGAGGCGACTGCGGCAAGAGGCGATTTCGGATTCCACCATGCGGTACAGGCGTTTCCTCAAATTGTTGCTCGCGGGCGCCGTGGCGCTTGCGGCGCTGGCCGGCCCGACTCTCGCCAATCCGACGATCGTGTTCGACCTGGAGAATGGCAAGATCCTCCAACACCAGGAGGCATTCAAGCGCTGGTATCCTGCCTCGCTGACCAAGCTGATGACCGCCTATGTGGCGTTTCGTGCGATTGCCGCCGGCGAGGTCCAGGTCGATTCGCCGATCAAGGTGACGAAGCGTTCCGCCAGCGAGCCGCCGAGCAAGATGGGCTTCAAACCCGGCTCGGTCATGCGGCTCGATAACGCGCTGAAGATGATACTGGTAAAATCGGCCAACGACGTCGCCATGGCCATCGGCGAGAACATCGGCGGTTCGCAGGCCGCTTTCGCCGAGCGCATGAACGCCGAGGCGCGCCGGCTCGGCATGACCGGAACGCATTTCGTCAACCCGAACGGGCTGTTTTCGCCGGACCAGTATACGACGGCGCGCGATCTCGGCTTGCTGGTGATGGCGATCCGCACGGAATTTCCACAATATGCCCCATGGTTCTCGATCGAGGGCCTGGCCGTCGGCAAGAAGAAGATCTCGAATTACAATCTTCTGATCGGCCGCTATCCCGGCGCCGACGGCATGAAGACCGGCTTCGTCTGTCCGTCGGGCTTCAACATGATCGGCTCGGCAACACGCGACGGGCGCACGCTGGTGGCGGTGGTGCTTGGCGAGAAGTCGGCCATCACCCGCGCCGAGACCGTCGCCAGGCTGCTCGACCACGGCTTTGCCACGCCGACACCGGGCTGGCTGACGGTGGCCGCGCTGCCTTCCTATGGCGACACCACATCGATCAACAACCTGAATGACGAGATTTGCAGGAAGAAGCCGGCTAAGGAGCAGTCGGAAGCTCCCCCGGTCGGCGATAAGAATGCGGCAAAATCTCTCTATCGAAAAAAACTCGATCACGCGCCGACATTGGTCGCAGTCGGCCTTGGCGGCGCCACCGGGCCGATACCGAAAGCCATGCTCGATGCATCGGGCCAGGAATATGCCGACGTGCCGCTGCCGAGTTGGCGGCCCGACCTGCCGCCGCCGCCCGGCGCCGAGCCGGCAGTGATCGGTTCCGCCACTGCGGCCCAGGAGCCCGCCAAGGCGGTGAACTAGCTGATGAGCAGCGGCTTTCCCATCGCCGTCTCGGTGCTGACCGGTTTTCTCGGCGCCGGCAAGACGACGCTGCTCAACCGGCTGCTCAGGGATCCCGCGCTCGCCGACACCGCGGTCATCATCAACGAGTTCGGTGAGGTGGCGATCGACCATCTCCTGGTCGAACAGGCCTCCGACGGGATCATCCAGCTTTCCGACGGCTGTCTCTGCTGCACGGTGCGCGGCGAACTGGTCGACACGTTGGCCGATCTCGTCGACCGGCTGCAGACCGGCCGCATCGCCCGGCTTGCCCGCGTCGTCATCGAAACCACCGGCCTCGCCGATCCGGCGCCGGTGCTGCAGTCGATCATGGCCCATCCGGCGCTGGTCGAGGCCTTCCGGCTCGACGGCGTCATCACGCTGGTCGACGCGGTCAACGGCGATGCGACGCTTGACGCCCATGTCGAGGCAGTGAAGCAGGCGGCGGTCGCCGACCGCATCGTGCTGACGAAAGCCGATCTCGCCACCGATCCGCGCGACGTCGAGGCCTTGCAGGCGCGGCTGCTGCAGATCAATCCGGGTGCCGAGCTGCTCGATGCGGCTGACAGAAGGACCGATGCAGCGGCGCTGTTCGATTGCGGCCTCTACAACCCAGCCACCAAGTCCGCCGACGTGCGGCGCTGGCTGGGCGAGGAAGCCGCCCATAGTCACCACCACCACCGTGGTGACCACGGCGACCATGACCACGATCATGACCATCGGCACGATTCCCGGGTGCGCTCCTACTCGCTCGTTCATGACGGGCCGGTGCCGTTTTCGGCGATCGAGATGTTCCTCGACCTGTTGCGATCAGCACATGGCGAGCGCCTGTTGCGCATGAAGGGCGTCATCGAATTGCTGGAAGACCCGTCGCGGCCACTGGTCGTCCACGGCGTCCAGAAGATCCTGCATCCGCCGGCGCGGCTGCCGTCCTGGCCGGACGGCCAACGCGGCACAAGGCTGGTGCTGATCACGCTCGACATGCCGGAAGATTACGTCCGCCGGCTGTTTGCCGCCTTCACCAACCGGCCGTCGATCGACTCACCGGACCGCGCAGCGCTGGAAAACAACCCGCTGGCCATCGCCGGGCGGTAGGCTTCTCGTCTTGCAGACGTAGCGCTGCCCCTCACCTGCCTGCCGGCACCCTCTCCCCGTATAGTGACGGGGAGAGGGGGCGCTCTCACCGACGCTTTCGCCAATCAGCAACTTTGCAGAAAGAGCGCCAAGGTTGCGGCCAGCTTCTTTCTCCCCGTTTACGGGGAGAAATGTCCGGCAGGACAATGAGGGGCAGCGCAGACAGAGCGAAATTGCTCTCAGCCGCCGCCGCGCTCGACCAGAAAGCGATGGCCGCCGGAAACCGCTGCCGTTTCGATCAACCGATGGCCGCTCTCGGTGCAGAAGGCGGGAATGTCGATGGCGGCGAGGGGGTCAGTGGTTTCGAGCCATAGCCAGCTGCCCGGCTGCATTGTGGCCAACCGCTTTTTTGCCTTGAGCACGGGCAACGGGCAGTTCAGGCCTTTGAGGTCGTAGACGGGGGCGGGGGCGGGGCTGGTTGAGGGCCTGTCTTCCTGGCCCCCATCTTCTTGTTCAGGCATGAAGCTCAGCCGCCGAACATGCCGAGCAGCTTCTTCTTCAGCCTTGTCGTCCTGCTTTCACCGGCATTCGCCGCCTGCGTTGCGGCCGGGGCGGCATCGGGGGACGACGCGATTGTCGCGGTAGCGACAGGCGCTTCGGCAGCGGCCCTGGCCTCCTCCTCTTCGGCCAGCGAATTGATCCTGGCGGTTTGCTTTTCGGCCAGAGCCTGAGTCTTGGCTGCCAGAGCCTTGGCCGCCGCTTTCTCGGCCTTGGCCGCTTCTATAGCGGCAAGCCTTTGCTCCTCGGCCTTCTGCTTGGCGGCCTTCTCGGCGTCGAGCGCGGCCATCTTGCGGCCCGCCGGCGAATCGATGCGGCCCATGCGCGCCGTCGCCGTCACCGAGCCGTCGGCGTTGAACGACGGCGGATCGATCGGCACGCGTTCGCCACGGGCGCGTTTCTTCGACCACTCGGAGACGATGCTGGCTTCCTTGATCCCGCCGATGGTCGGCTTGGGAGCCGGCACGCTGGCCTTGACCGCGCCATTGAAAGCCGCCTCGTAGGTGCTCTGGTAGGCATTGAAGGCGCTCTTCAGCGAATCCGGCTGTGTCGTCGCGGGGCAGGCGCCGGTCGGATCGAAGGTCTCGCCGTCAGGCGCGACCTGGTTGAAGACATAGCGCTTCTCGCAGACATCGACCTTCGGCGGCACTTTCGTGATCTCGAAATTGTCGTAGCCGACCTTCAGCATCTTCCAGAATTCGTAGTTCGGATCTTTGTGATAGCGCGCCATGTTGGCGGCGGTCATGCGGAACGGAAAGGCCTGGATCTGGAACTCGGTCTGCCCGCCCTGGAAAGCGTCGCGGCCGAAGGCGTAGATCTGCTCGATCTGCGCGTCGGTCATCGAATAACAGCCCGACGACGAGCAGGCGCCATGGACCATCAGATGGGAACCGGTGCGGCCATTGGCGCGGTCGTAGACGTTGGGATAGCCGATGTTGAAGGCAAGGTGGTAGCTCGACCGCGGATTCATCTGCGCCGGACGGACCGTATAGAAGCCCTCCGGCGCCTGGCGGTCGCCTTCGGTGTATTTGGGCCCTAGCTTGCCCGACCATTTGCAGATGTCGTAGCTGGCGACCAAGTCATAGCGACCGTTGGTCTTGGCCTTCCAGATTTCGAGCTTGCCCTCTTCCTTGAAGATGCGGGCCATCACCGGCGAGGTGCGGGTCATGCCCTTGGCCTTCATGCTGGCCAGGATTTTTTCGGGCAACGGCTTGTTGGCGTGGGGGGCAAAATCCTTCATCGAAGAATCGTTGCAGCCAGCGACGCCTATCGCGGCAATCACAAGTGCGGTGCGGGCAAGCTTGGCAAACATGGCTATGTCTTTTCTTTCGGACCGCAGGCATCAGGGCCGACAGGCCCAACCCTAAGCCCGTTAACCTTGAAAATTCCTTACCGCAGCACCGGGCCTTACGGCAATCCGATTGAAACGAGCGCAGCGGCATTTTTGTGGCGAAGGTGCTTAATCTCGCCACATTGCGGCGTCGAAACCGTCCGGCGGTCCGTCCGACTGAAATCGGCCGGCCTGAATCCTCTTGTTCGACCACGCCTTTTGCGAAAACCGGTACCCACTTTTTGCTGCGCTGAGCCTCGGTTCGGGATCATAGTCTAGAGGTTTCGCCCCATAGCCAGATATTTCTCGCGGCGCTGCTCACGAAAATCGGTGTTGGCGCCGGAGAATTCCTTCATCGTTTTGGCAATGAGATCGCCGGTGGCGGCAATCACCGTATCCGGGCCACGATGGGCGCCGCCGAGCGGTTCGGGAACGATGGCGTCGATGATCTTCAGCTCCAGCAGATCCTGAGCGGTGATCTTCATGTTGGTCGCCGCATCCTTCGAGCGGGTGGTGTCGCGCCACAGGATCGAGGCGGCGCCCTCCGGCGAGATCACCGAATAGATGGCGTGCTCGAGCATATAGACGCGGTTGGCGGTGGCGATCGCGATGGCACCGCCGGAGCCGCCTTCGCCGATGACCACCGAGATCGACGGCACCTTCAGGCGAAGACAGGCCGAGGTCGAGCGGGCGATGGCTTCGGCCTGGCCGCGCTCCTCGGCATTGACGCCCGGATAGGCGCCGGCCGTGTCGACCAGCGTCAGCAACGGGATATTGAAGCGGTCGGCGAGTTCCATCAGCCGCACCGCCTTGCGATAGCCCTCCGGCCGCACCGAGCCGAAATTATGCCTCAGCCGGCTGGCCGTGTCCGAGCCCTTTTCCTGGCCGATGATCGCCACCGGCTCGCCGCGGAAGCGGGCGAAGCCGCCGACGATCGCCTGGTCCTCGCCAAAATTGCGATCGCCGGCAAGCGGCGTGAAATCGTTGAACAGCCCCTTGATGTAGTCGACACAATGCGGCCTGTCCGGATGGCGCGCCACCTGCACCTTCTGCCACGGGGTCAGTGCCTTGTAAGTGTCGCGCAATGCGTCGCGCACGCGTTTCTCGAGCCGGCTGATCTCATCGCCGACATCGACCGCCTCGCCATTCTCGGCGAGCTTCTTCAACTCGATGATCTTGCCTTCGAGATCGGCGACCGGCTTTTCGAAATCGAGGTAATTGTACATTCTTGAGCGGACCGATAAGCCGGGAGGCAATGACAAGCCGGGAGGCAATGACTGGCGGAACCTGGGAAATAGAGGCTCCGGGCGGTGGAACGTCGTCCTCACATAGCGATATGACGCCTAGTCGGCAAGCGGATGATGATCGTTGACCAGCCGCACCAGCCGCTCCTCCAGAACATGTGTGTAAATCTGCGTCGTTGAAATATCGGCATGGCCAAGCAACTGCTGCACCGCCCTGAGATCGGCGCCGTTCTGCAGGAGATGGCTGGCAAAAGCATGGCGCAGCACATGCGGCGATATTTTCGCCGAGGCGATGCCGGCCCGCGCGGCAAGGCCCTTCAGGTCGCGGGCGAAGACCTGCCTGGAGAGATAGCCGCTGTCGCTTGCCGCCGGAAACAGGAACGGGCTGTCTGCCAAAGCCGGCACCGTTGCCCGGGCAGCGAGCCAGGCCCGCATGGCCACGCGCGCCTTTGCCGATAGCGGCACCATGCGTTCCTTGTCACCCTTGCCGCGCACCATGAAGAAACGATCGTCGCGCAGCGCCACCGTCACCGGCAGGCCGACCAGTTCGGAAACCCGCAGGCCGGTGGCGTAGAGCACCTCGACCAGCGCATGCAGGCGCAGCGCCGCCAGGCCGTCGCCATCGTTCAGCGAGGCGCCAGCTGCCTCCTGCGCCGCACGGTCGATCAGCCGGCCGGTATCGGCCTCGCTCATCGTCTTCGGCAGCGGCCGGCCCTTCTTCGGACTGTCCAGGGTTCCGGTCGGGTCGTCGCCGCGCAGACCCTCGGCGTAGAGGAACTTGAAGAACTGGCGCATAGCCGACAGCTTGCGTGCCTGCGAGGTGGCGGCAAAACCGCGTGCGGCTATATCGTCGAGATAGTTGCGGATATCGGTGGCGGCGGCACCAGCGAGCCCGCCGTCGATCTCCGCTGATGCGTCTTCGAGGTCGCGGCGATAGCTGGAAAGCGTGTTTTCGGCAGCGCCGCGCTCGGCGCTCATCATTTCCAGAAAGGCTTCGATGCGGGCCGCGCTGTTCATGTCTCTCAGTTTTTCTTGGGAATGAGCTTTTCGGGAGGGATGCGCACGCTCATTTCGGCCTTTCTCGGCTCGACGAACATCGCCAGAGCGAACATCGCGCCATAGACAATGCCGGCCAGAATCGTGAGCGTCACGACAAAGCGGAACAGTGTCGGCATCAATTCTCGCCCGTCTTGTTGTTCTGCGTTTCCAAACCCAGTGCCCTTATGAGACGCCAATCCGGCCAATTCAAGGGCGAAGCGCGGACGACGTGCGGCGGCGCCACGCTTGACGCAATCAGGCTTTTGATGTCGATACGCCGGCAAAGAGGGGTCTAAGCAGGCATTCGTGGGCTAGCCCGAAAATGCCTGCCTGGATTCTTTGGCTTGTCGCAGGTTCTGTCGCAAATCCTGGGATAGATTTGCGGAACCTGCTTAGAAACATCATGGTGTCATGAACGCGTTGCCAGCCAATCCTCCCGATGAGAGCCATGCCGCGCTGCTCGGCCGGCTGGGCAGCCGTTCCATTGTCTTTGTCGGCCTGATGGGCGCCGGCAAGACGGCGATCGGCCGCAAGGTGGCGGGGATGCTGGGACTGCCTTTCATGGACAGTGATCAGGAAATCGAAAGCGTGTCGCGGATGAGCGTCCCGGAACTGTTCGAACGCTATGGCGAGCCCGAGTTCCGGGCGCTGGAGCAGCGCGTCATCCTGCGCATATTGGAACACGGCCCGCAGGTGCTGTCGACGGGCGGGGGCGCCTTCATGAGCGCGCCGACGCGGGAGGCCATTGCCGGCCATGGCGTGTCGGTATGGCTGAAGGCCGAGATCGACCTGTTGATGGACCGCGTTTCCAAGAAGCAGAACCGGCCGCTCCTGAAAAGCGCCGATCCCCGTGCCGTGATCGAGCGGTTGATGGCCGAGCGCTATCCGGTCTACGCAACCGCCGATGTTACCGTGCCGACCCGCGACGATCGCAAGGAGGTCATCGCCGCCGAGGTGGTGAACGCGCTTTGCGGGTATTTCGGCGTGGCAGCCGCGACAGGCGAGGTGGGCTCGTGAAAAGCAACGCGACAGTCACCGTCGAAGTCGGGCTCGGCGATCGCGCCTATGACATATTGATCGGCTCCGGCCTGCTGTTGCGCGCCGGCACCGAGATTTCGCGCCGCCTGCCCGGCACGCGCGCCGCGGTGGTCACCGACGTCAATGTCGCCGCCGCCCACCTCGAGACGTTGAGGGCCGGCCTTGAAAAGGGCGGCATCCGGCCCGCCGTCATCACGCTGCCGGCGGGGGAAAAGACCAAGAGTTTCGCGCATCTCGAAGAGGTGGTGGACGGCGTGCTCGCCGCAAGACTGGAACGCGGCGATGTCGTCGTCGCGCTCGGTGGCGGTGTCATCGGCGATCTGGCCGGATTTGCCGCCGGCATCGTGCGCCGCGGCATGAATTTCGTGCAGATCCCGACCTCGCTGCTGGCGCAGGTCGACTCTTCCGTCGGCGGCAAGACCGGCATCAACAGTGCGCGTGGCAAGAACCTCGTCGGCGTCTTCCATCAGCCGAAACTGGTGCTGGCCGACACCGAAGTGCTCGACACGCTGCCGATACGGGAATTCCGCGCGGGTTATGCCGAACTCGCCAAATACGGGCTCATCGATCGCCCCGACTTCTTCGCCTGGCTGGAGGAAAACTGGGGCAAGGTGTTCGCCGGCGGCCCGCAGCGGGCCGAGGCCATCGCCGAGGCCTGCCGCGCTAAGGCCGATGTCGTCGGCCGCGACGAGTTCGAGACCGGCGACCGCGCGCTGCTCAATCTCGGCCACACGTTCGGCCACGCGCTCGAGGGCGCCACCCAATATGACAGCGCCCGTCTCGTCCACGGCGAGGGCGTCGCCATCGGCATGGCGCTGGCTTATCGCTTTTCGTCACGCCTCAACCTGGCAAGTCCCGACGATGCGGCGCGCGTCGAGGCGCATCTTCGCGCCGTTGGCCTGCCCTGGCGCATGGCCGATATTCCGGGTGAATTGCCTGACGCCGAAGCGCTGCTTGCCTTCATCACCCAGGACAAGAAGGTGTCGCGCGGCGCGCTGACCTTCATCCTGACGCGCGGCATCGGCCAGGCCTTCATCGCCAAGGACGTGCCGGCGTCGGAAGTGCTGTCGTTTCTGAGGGAGAACCATCCGGGTCAGCCGAGAGGCCGACCGGGTCAGCCGAGAGGCCGACCGGGTCAGCAGAACAGCCGACCGGGATGAGCGAGGCCGGCTGGATTGTCGCTGCTGTCCTTGCCGGGCTCGGCCTGCTCGCCTGTGTCTTTCGCGCGCGCCTGCTCGCTGCATTCGGCTATGAACTGCAGCGCATCGAGCCGCAGCATTCGAACCATGACGAATCGCGCAGCGCCGTCGACGATTTTCGACGCGACGGCCAGGTGGTGCGCGAGGGTCGCGCCCGCATCGGCCGCCTGTCCGATCTCGACGAGCTCGAAGTGTCCGATGTCATGGTCCACCGCACCAACATGCGCTCGGTCAATGCCGACAATGGGCCGGAGGCAGTGGTGCGCGAGATCCTGCAGAGCCCGCATACCCGCATGCCCTTGTGGAAGGGCTCGCTCGACAACATCGTCGGCGTGCTGCACGCCAAGGACCTGCTGCGTGCGCTGAACGATGTCGGCAACGACTTTTCCAAGATCGACGTGATGAAGATCGCTTCAAAACCGTGGTTCGTGCCCGATACCACGACGCTGCAGGAACAGCTCAACGCCTTCCTGCGGCGCAAGGCGCATTTCGCTATCGTCGTCGACGAGTATGGCGAGGTCGAGGGGCTGGTGACGCTGGAGGACATCATCGAGGAGATCGTCGGCGAGATCGCCGACGAGCACGATATCGACATGCAGGGCGTCAAGCAGGAAGCCGACGGCTCCGTCGTCGTCGACGGCACTGTGTCGATCCGCGACCTGAACCGGGCGCTCGACTGGGACCTGCCGGACGAAGAAGCCACCACCATTGCCGGTCTCGTCATTCACGAGACGCAATTGATCCCGGACGAGAAGCAGGCTTTCACCTTTCACGGCAAGCGCTTCGTCGTCATGAAGCGCGACAAGAACCGGATTGCAAGGCTGAGGATCAGGCCGGCCGGCGAGATTTAGTTCTGATAGGTTCTTTCGCGGCTAATCAATCCTGGACGCTCGCCGCGCCGGCGTGCACTTTCGACCGGGCTGTCTGGAGGTGACGGTGATCGATCGGCGAACCCTGCTTTTGATGTCGATGGCTTTGTTGACGGCCAGCGCTTCGGCGGCGTCGCGCCGGCTTTCGCCATCTCCGCAAACTATCGACTACGGTCCGGCCAGGCTCGATATCTACGCGCGCGCCGGCGCCAACTCCCTGCCTGTGATCGTTTTCATCCATGGCGGTGCCTGGCGAGCCGGCAATCGCACCAACGTCGACGTCAAGCCGGACTTCCTGCTCGACAATGGCTTCTGCTTCGTCTCGATCGACTACCGGATGCTGCCTGAGGCTGATGTCGCCACCCAGGCCAACGATGTCGAGCAGGCCTATCGCTACGTGCGCGCCAACATCGCCGGATACGGCGGCGATCCGAACCGGATTGCGGTGATGGGCCATTCGGCCGGCAGCCATCTCGCCGCACTGACCGGGCTGCGCGGCGGTCTGCCCGGCGTCGCGGCGCTGGTTCTGAACGATACCAGGGCTTATGACCTGGAGGCGCTTGCGAGGAGCGGCGGCATGACACGGGCCTATGCAAAGGCCTTTCCCGACCCGGCGCAGTGGCGAATGCTGTCGCCTGCCACCCATGTCGGGAGCCGCAAACATCCGGCGACCTTCATCGCCTATTCGCGCGCAGCGGGTCGTGCGGCAGCCTCATGGGCCTTCGCCGAGCGCCTGCGGGCGACTGGAACGGAGGTGACACTGTTCGATGGCAGCGCCTATTCGCACATGTCGATCAACCGCGATTTCGGCGACGAAGGCGACGCGTTGACCCGTGCGGTGATGATTTTCCTGAAGGCAGCGCTCGGATAGAGCGGTTCATCGTTTCACGGAAACGCCGAACCGCTCTATCTCTTTGTTTTTGCGCAATTCCCTAGGGAAAGCGCTATGCGCTTTTCCCGGGAAAACCGTTTCACACTTTTCCTGGAATTGCTCTGAGGTCTACCACCTGGTCTTTTCGTCCGGCGCGGCCGGCTCGATCGCCAGCGCATGGACACCAGCCTTCAATTCGTCGGCCAGCAATGCGTTGACCGCGCGGTGGCGCTCGATGCGACTCATGCCGGCAAAGGCTGAGGAGACGATGCGGACGCGGAAATGCGTCTCACCGGTGCCGTCATAGGTGCCGTGATGATCGGAGTCCTGATGGTGATGGCCGGCATGGAGATGGCTTTCGTTGATGATGACCAGCCGCTCCGGCAAAAACGCCTTCTTCAACTTGCCTTCCATCGTCGACTGTATGGACATTCGTACTTCCCTTCACCACATATGGCTGGCGCATGACCCCCGAAAATCGGTGCCGTTTGCGCGTCCGGAAGGACGCGCGGCGCCGCCGTCGCGACAAAATTCGCCGATCGCCCGCTTTATGCCGCGATTCAGCGGTTAGGGCGATCATCGCGAAAATGTCAATTCTTGTTTCGCACCGGCGAACAGCCCATAAATGGGTGAGATGAAACCGTACCCCAAATATTTCGAGAAAATCCGCATCCGCCCGGAGAAGGATGCGGAGCTGAAGTCTCGTTCGCCGATCTGCCAGTGGGACGGTTGCAAGGAGGCCGGCACCCATCGGGCGCCGGTCGGGCGCATGAAGGAGGGCGAGTATTTTCAGTTCTGCTTCGATCATGTGCGCGAGTACAACAAGGGCTTCAATTATTTCTCCGGTGTCCCCGATACCGAGATCGCCCGCTTCCAGAAGGAAGCGATGACCGGCCACCGGCCGACATGGAAGATGGGCGTCAACGGCGCCTCGACGCGCTCCTCGCCCGATTTCGCCCAGCAGCGTTCCGGCCGCGCCGGCTACTACAACCGCATGCGCGATCCGTTCGACCTGTTCAAAGGCCCAAAAGATCCGCGCGAGGCGCGTGAGCGCAAGGCCAAGCCGCTTGAGGCCAAGGCGCTGGAAACGCTTGGCCTTGATACAAAGGCGACTGGCAAGGACATAAAGGCGCGTTATAAGGAACTGGTGAAACGCCACCATCCGGATGCGAATGGCGGCGACAGAGGTTCGGAAGACCGGTTCCGCGATGTGCTCCAGGCCTATCGCGTGCTCAAGCAGGCAGGATTGTGCTGAGCGACCTCCGTGTCGTTTTCCAACTTTCATAAGGTTGGAAAAGGCTCTAAGACCGCCCCCGGACAAAATCGATTGCCGGCGAAATCAGGCGCTTCGCCCGTGGAGACGTTGATAAAGATGAACAAGGTCGATCGCGACATCGCCAACCTGCCCGACACCACCGTGCCGGTGAAGGAGAAATTCGGCTTCGAGTCCAAGATGGTGGTGCCGGCCTATTCCGTGACGAGCGAGCATGTGCCCGACATCGATCCGGACTATCTGTTCGACAAGAACACAACGATGGCGATCCTCGCAGGCTTTGCCTACAACCGCCGCGTCATGGTGTCGGGCTATCACGGCACCGGCAAGTCGACGCATATCGAGCAGGTCGCCGCCCGCCTCAACTGGCCTATGGTGCGTGTCAATCTCGACAGTCATGTCAGCCGCATCGACCTCGTCGGCAAGGACGCCATCGTCGTCAAGGAAGGGCTGCAGATCACCGAATTCCGCGACGGCATCCTGCCCTGGGCCTACCAGCACAATGTCGCGCTGTGCTTCGACGAGTACGATGCCGGCCGTCCGGACGTGATGTTCGTCATCCAGCGCGTGCTGGAATCGTCGGGACGGCTGACGCTGCTCGACCAGAGCCGGGTCATCCGCCCGCATCCGGCGTTCCGGCTGTTCTCGACCGCCAACACCGTCGGTCTCGGCGATACCACCGGCCTCTATCACGGCACCCAGCAGATCAATCAGGCGCAGATGGACCGCTGGTCGATCGTCACCACGCTGAACTATCTGCCGCACGACAATGAGGTGAACATCGTGCTGGCCAAGGCCAAGCACTATCGCGATGCCAAGGGCAAGGAGATCGTCAGCAAGATGGTGCGTGTCGCCGATATGACGCGTTCGGCCTTCATCAATGGCGACCTGTCGACCGTCATGAGCCCGCGCACGGTCATCACCTGGGCCGAGAATGCCGAGATCTTCGGCGATATCGGCATGGCGTTCAGGCTGACCTTCCTCAACAAGTGCGACGAGCTGGAACGCTCGCTGGTCGCCGAGTTCTACCAGCGCGCCTTCGGCCAGGACCTGCCGGAGAGCGCCGCCAACGTGGTCCTGGGCTAAGCATGGCTCGATTCCGATTTTCGGGGTCATGCTCCAAGGAATGATCGATGGCGGGTCCAGGCGACAACACGCGCAACAAGTCGAAGACGGGGTCTGAAGCCGACAGCTTCAAGCGCGCCGTCACCGTCTGCATGCGCGCGATTGCCGGCGACAAGGACCTCGAAGTCGGTTTCGCCAAGGATCGGCCGGCGCTCGCCGGCAGCCGCGCCCGGCTGCCTGAACTGCCGAAGAAAGCCTCGAAGGCCGACATCGCCATCACCCGCGGGCTCGGCGATTCCATGGCGCTGAAGCGCGCCTGCCACGACACGCGCATCCACACCAGGCTGGCGCCGGAGGGCAAACAGGCCCGCGCCATCTACGATGCGGTCGAGCAGGCCCGCGTCGAGGCGATCGGCTCCCGCGCCATGCAGGGTGTCGCCGACAATATCGGCTCGATGCTCGAGGACAAATACGCCAGGGCCAACCTCATCGATGTCAAGGACAAGGCCGATGCGCCGATCGAGGAGGCGCTGGCCCTGATGGTGCGCGAAAAGCTGACCGGCCGCACTGTCCCGAAGAGCGGCGAGCGGCTGGTCGACCTCTGGCGCCCTTGGGTCGAGGAGAAGGCAAGTGCCGATCTCGACGGACTGTCGGCAAAGCTCGACGACCAGCAGGCCTTCGCCCGCGTCGTGCGCGAGATGCTGGCTTCCATGGAAATGGCCGAGGAACTCGGTGACGACCAGGAGACCGAAGACTCCGAAGACAACGACGAAAACCAGCCGCAAGGCGAGGACCAGAGCGAAGAGGGCGGCGAGGACGATTCCGGCTCCGAGCAGTCGCAGTCGGACGACACCGAGGCGTCGTCCGACGACGAGCAATCGGCCGAGACGGAGGCATCCGATGCTACCGCCGACGACCTGTCCGACGATGACGACGCCGATGCCGAGACACCCGGCGAGGCGCGCCGCAACGACAATCCCTTCACCAATCTGTCGAAGGAGATCGACTACAAGGTCTTCACCACCGCCTTCGACGAGACAGTGGGTGCGGAGGATTTGTGCGAAGAGGAAGAGCTGGATCGGCTGCGCGCCTTCCTCGACAAGCAGCTTGCCAACCTGTCCGGCGTCGTCGGCCGGCTGGCCAACCGGCTGCAGCGCCGCCTGATGGCGCAGCAGAACCGGTCCTGGGATTTCGATCTCGAGGAGGGTTATCTCGATCCGGCGCGGCTGGTGCGCGTCGTCATCGACCCGATGCAGCCGCTGTCCTTCAAGCAGGAGCGCGACACCAAATTCCGCGACACGGTGGTGACGCTGGTGCTCGACAATTCGGGCTCGATGCGCGGCCGGCCGATCACCGTCGCCGCCACCTGCGCCGACATTCTGGCGCGCACGCTGGAACGCTGCGGCGTCTCGGTCGAGATCCTCGGCTTCACCACCCGCGCCTGGAAGGGCGGGCAGGCACGCGAGAAATGGCTGAAGGAAGGCAAGCCGCCCAATCCTGGGCGGCTCAACGATCTGCGCCACATCATCTACAAATCCGCCGACCATCCATGGCGGCGGGCGCGGCGCAATCTCGGCCTGATGATGCGCGAGGGCCTGCTCAAGGAAAACATCGACGGCGAGGCACTGCTGTGGGCCCACAACCGCCTGATCGCCCGGCCGGAGCAGCGCAAGATCCTGATGATGATCTCGGACGGCGCGCCGGTCGACGATTCGACGCTGTCGGTCAATCCGGGCAACTATCTCGAACGGCATCTGCGCGCGGTGATCGAATTGATAGAGACGCGCTCGCCGGTCGAGCTCCTGGCCATCGGCATCGGCCACGACGTGACCCGCTACTATCGCCGCGCCGTCACCATCGTCGATGCCGAGGAACTGGCCGGCGCCATGACCGAGCAACTGGCCTCGCTGTTTGGCGAGGAAAGCATGCGCGACACGCGACGCGGCGGCATGCGGCGCGCCGGATGATTTTTTCGCGGGGCGGCTTTCGGCAGACGCTTTTCGCCGCCACAGCCCTGTTCGTTGCCGGCATCGCCTTGTCGCCTCCCATCGCTGCCGGCACCGTTGCGGTCGAGCCGATCGAAATCTCGGCACGGCTGATAGACCGGTTTCATATCGGCGGTGACGAAAAGCGGTTCGGCCCGCTCGAATTCGTCGGCGGGCTGGAAATGACCTCGCCGTCACGCGATTTCGGCGCGCTGTCGGCGTTTCGTTTCCGCAAGCCCGGCAGTGATTTCATCGGCGTCGCGGACACCGGTTTCTGGTTCTTCGGCACCGTCACCCATGATGCCGACAAGCGCCCATCCGGCATCCGGAATTTCCGTATGCAGCAGATGGCCGACGAGGGGGGCCAGCTGATCGCCGAGAAATGGGAGGTCGACGCCGAAGGCCTTGCGCTCAAGGACGGCATTGCCACAGTCGGCTTCGAGCGCGATCACCGCATTGCACAGTTCAAGATCGAACCGGGCGACATGAAGCCGCCGTTCAGGCAACTCGACTTCCTGATTCCAGCCTGGGAGCTTCGCCGCAATCGCGGCTTTGAGACCGTCACCCACGCCAATCCTGACGGCCAGCACCAAGGCGGGCTGGTCGTGGTCTCGGAAAAGAGCCTCGACAAGGCAGGCAACATCTATGCGGCCGTTATCGAAGGGCCGCACAAGGGCGTCTTCACCGTCAAGCGCAACGGCAATTTCGACATTGCCGACGGCGCCTTCCTGCCGGACGGCGACCTCTTGCTTTTGGAGCGCAGCTTTTCGATGGCCGGCGGCGTCAAGATGCGGCTGCGGCGCATCTATGGCGAAAGCGTCGAGAAGGGCGCGGTTGCCGACGGGCCGATGCTGATGGAAGCCGACATGGGCTACCAGATCGACAATATGGAAGGGCTCGACGTCTGGACCCGCGACGACGGCGCGCTGATGGTGTCGCTGGTCTCGGACGACAACCACTCGATGCTACAGCGTAATCTGTATCTGGAATTTGTGCTGCACGAGGATTGAGAGGCGGTCGGCAAAGGACGGCCGATAACAAGCTACAGCTTGGCGCCGGTTGCGGCAGGCCGGGCCCCGTTGGTCGCGATCCAGATGATTTGGCGTGCGCCGCGCTTGCCATTGGCTCGCACCTTGGCCTCCTCGACCGCGAAGCCCGCCTGCTTGAGCCGGCGGGTAAAGCCGCTGTCGGGTCCCTGCGACCAGACCGCCAGCACGCCGCCGGGCTTGAGCGCTGCTCTCGCGCTGATCAGCCCGGCTACACTGTAAAGGGCATCGTTGGCCCTGTGGACGATCCCTTCCGGCCCATTGTCGACGTCGAGCAGGATGGCATCCCAGGCCGAGGGTTCCGATCGTATGATCTGCCCGACATCCGCCTCGCGAATGGTCACGCGCGGATCGTCGAGACAGCCGCCGAACAGCGAGGCCATCGGGCCGCGCGCCCACGCCACCACGGCGGGCACCAACTCGGCGACAACGATGCCGGCATCGGCGCCAAGCTCGGCAATCGCGGCGCGCAGCGTGAAACCCATGCCCAGCCCGCCGATCAGGATTTTCGGCTGCCTGCGGCCGGCAATCCTGTGGCAGGACAGCCTCGCCAGCGCTTCCTCAGAACCGCTGAGGCGGCTGTTCATCAGCTCGTTCGAGCCGAGCATGATCGAGAATTCGGCGCCGCGTTGTTTCAGGCGCAGCGCATGGTCGCCGCCAGGCGTTTTCGCGGTATCGAGTTGGACCCACGGGATCATGCTCGAGAACCTGTGGGCATGATCTTTTCTCTATGCCGCCAGTGCCGGCTGGCTCCAGCGGGCGGCAAGCAGTCGGTAGGGGATCAGCGCCACCACGGCGATGATCAGCTTCACGCCGAGGTCGCCGAGCGCCCATGACACCCAGCGCATGGCCTCGACCGGCAGCACGCCGATCAGCGGCGCGGTTTCGAGCGCAAAGCCATCGTTCGGGCCAGCGAAGGCAAAAGCCGCCGAAAAGGCGATCGTGAAGAACACCGCGGTGTCGAACACCGAGCCGACCAGCGTGCCGACGATCGGCGCCCGCCACCAGCTCTGCCGGCGCAACCGGTTGAACACGGTCACGTCGAGCAGCTGCGCGATCAGGAACGCGGTGCCGGAAGCCGCCGCAATGCGCACCAGCCGGTCGGCAGCCGTCTCGAATTCGATCAGGCCGTAGCGGAACAGCAAGGGCGGGATGACGACCGAGCAGATCACTGCCGCCGTGAAGCCGACAAACACGATCCGGCGCGCCACAGCCGGGCCGTAGCGGCGATTGGCAAGGTCGGTGACCAGGAAGGAGAACGGGTAGGTGAAGGCGCCCCAGGTCAGAATGTCGGCCAGCGACAGGCCGCCGATTGCACCCTGCAGCGGGAACTGCACGAGGACGTTCGACGCCACCACGACAAGCGCCATGGCCGCAACAAAGGGCAG
Organism: Mesorhizobium sp. WSM4814; assembly: GCF_055811595.1. Classification (NCBI taxonomy): domain Bacteria; kingdom Pseudomonadati; phylum Pseudomonadota; class Alphaproteobacteria; order Hyphomicrobiales; family Phyllobacteriaceae; genus Mesorhizobium; species Mesorhizobium sp. WSM4814. Next base: position 74,066 of record NZ_JBVVQT010000014.1, on the reverse strand, counting down.
ATATCGGGAGAAAAAGCTCATTTTTTTATCCTGGGTAATGGAACCAGCGGGGTGTCATGCCGAGTTCGGACGACACTCCATTGCTGTTTGGCCATCGGATTTCTCCGAAAACCGCTTCGCACTTTTCGGTCCGATGCCGAAGGCGGCTGCCTGAAAAATTAAGCGGCCGGCTGTTCGGCGAGCTTCTTGGCGATCTGCTTCTTCAGCAGCCGCGCGCGCTGCGACAGCTCCTTGGCGTCGGCCTTGGCCAGGAACGCATCAAGGCCGCCGCGATGCTCGACCGAACGCAGCGCGTTGGCCGAAATGCGCAGGCGCACATTCTGGTTCAACGCTTCCGAGATCAGCGTCACATTGACGAGATTGGGCAGGAAGCGACGCTTGCTCTTGTTGTTGGCGTGGCTCACATTGTTGCCGGACATGACTGCCTTGGCAGTGAGTTCGCAGGTGCGGGACATGGTTCTAAACCTTCAGTTCTCGGTCTGGCCAAACATTCAACCCGCGCCGGGTGGCGCGCGGTTTCGGTCAGGCGGCCTTATGGAAAAAGTTGGCGTTCCATAGTTGCATTTCGGCGATGCGTCAAGCTCCGGCTTGCGCCCGGGTGTGACGACGTCTTTCACATAAAGGCCGAAATTCAGTCTATAAGCGGTCGCACAAGGAGATGCCAGGCTGGAGTTGCGCGCTTCTGCTGAAATCGAGGATCGATCCCGCCATGCTTCGTTCGTCTCATGCTCTCCTTGCATCGCTCGCCGTGGCGCTGCCGACGGCAATTTCTGCCGCCACGCAACAATCCTTCAAGGGCGAGTATACGGTTTCGGTCCACGGCTTCTCGGTGGCCAAGGCAAGCTTTTCCAGCAGTTACGAAGGCGATACCTATTCGATCGAAGGCAGCGTCTCCAGCGCCGGCCTCGCCACAATATTCGACGACACGCGTGGCACGGTCTCGTCGAAGGGCAAGATTTTGGGCAAGCAATTGCAGCCGCAGGCGTTCCGCGCCGACTACAAATCGGGCGACAAGGCATCGATGATCGACATCCAGTTCGCCAACGGCACTGTTACCGCGACCAAGGTCGTGCCTGCGCCGAAGAAGCGCAATTCCAAGAAATGGATACCGCTGGCCGCCAGCCATCTCGCCTCGGTGCTCGATCCGATGGCCGCCACCGTCATCCATGCCGATAGCCTCGACAAGGTCTGCGGGCGCACGGTGAAGCTCTATGACGGCGAGATGCGCGCCGATCTCAGGCTGACCTACGAGTCGAAAGGCTCGACCTCGGTGCGCGGCTACGAGGGCGATACCGTCACTTGCCGGCTGGATTTTGAGCCGGTGGCGGGTTATCGCAAGAACCGCAAATCCCTGGATTACCTGAGAAAGCGCAGCCGCATCATGGTGACGTTTGCACCGGTCGGCCAAACCGGCGTATATGCGCCGATCCACGCCACGGTCGGCACGAAAATCGGCACCCTCACCGTCAGCGCGGAGCGGTTCGAAGCGACAGAATAGGCGCGATCGCGCGCCGCCGGAGACGGACATGGGGCGCGCAACACTGATCGGCTTCTCGGCGGTCGCCATGTGGGCGCTGCTGGCGCTGCTTACGGACGCTTCCGGCAAGGTGCCGCCATTCCTGCTCTCGGCGATCACCTTCACGATCGGCACTGGCGTCGGGCTCGTCGCGCGGCTGTTCATGCCGGCCACCGCCGGGAGCGAGAAGAAGATACCGCCGCAAGTGTGGCTGATCGGTATTGCCGGCCTGTTCGGCTATCACTTCTTCTATTTCACTGCGCTGCGCAACGCACCGGCGGTGGAGGCGAGCCTCATCGCCTATCTGTGGCCGCTGCTGATCGTGCTCGGATCGGCGCTGATGCCGGGCGAGCGCCTGGCCTGGAACCATGTCGTCGGCGCACTGCTCGGCCTTGCCGGCACTTTTCTGATCGTCACCAAGGGCGGCGGGATTGCCTTCGACGCGCGCTATGCCTTCGGCTATGCGATGGCCGGCGTCTGCGCCGTGCTGTGGTCGTCCTATTCGCTGTTGTCGCGCCGCTTTCCGTCGGTGCCGACCAGCATCGTCACCTGGTTCTGTGCGGCCACGGCAGCGCTTTCGCTTGTCTGCCATCTGATGCTGGAAGAAACGGTGCTGCCTGTCGGCGCCGGCCAGTGGCTGGCCGTGCTCGGCCTCGGCCTGATGCCGGTGGGCGCGGCCTTCTACGCCTGGGATATCGGCGTCAAGCGCGGCAACATCCAGGTGCTGGGCGCGGCAAGCTATGCCGCGCCGCTGCTGTCGACGCTGGTGCTGATATCAGCCGGTTTCGCCGAACCGTCCCTGCGCATCCTCGCCGCCTGCGTGCTGATCACCGGCGGCGCAGCGCTTGCGGCGAAATCGCTGTTCTTGCGCAAGAGGGCTGCGAGCGAGGCAGGGGCGTGATGCCGTTTCCCGGCGGCATCGACGCCGACGCCAATGCGACGCTGCTGTTTTCGCTGGCCGCCGCGGTGATCTACGCCTTCACCATCGACATGCCACAGACGCTTGCGCGTTCCGCGGTCAAGACGCTGGCCGTGGCGATGCTTGCTGTGCTGGCATCGCTGCAGGGCGGTCCGTGGCTGCTGATCGCGGCGCTGGCGCTCAGCGCCATCGGCGACGCATTGCTGTCGCGCGACGGTGAAAAGGCTTTTGTCGGCGGGCTGGCCAGTTTTCTCGTGGCGCATGGGCTTTACATCGCGCTGTTCCTGCGCTCCGGCGAGGGGGTCGGGCTGCTCTCGGCCGAGCCGTGGCGCGCGGCGATTGCCGTGGCAATGGCCGTGTTGGCGCTCGCCATGCTTTTTGCGCTCTGGCGCCGTGTCGGCCCCGCCCTGCGCCTTCCCATCAGCGTCTATATCGCGACAATTTTTGCCATGGGCATTTCGGCGCTGACCCTGAGCAATTTCTGGGTCGTCGGCGGCGCCGTGCTGTTCATGGCGTCCGACGGGCTGCTCGCCTCGGAAAAGTTCCTGCTGAGCGCCATCTCGCCGCACCGCGACTGGACGCGCCGCGCGGTCTGGGTGCTGTATTATGCCGCCCAGCTGGCGATCACGATGGGTTTCCTGCTGGGCTAGGACTCCAGCCCGGCTCGGCCAGCTCGAAGGTGGCGAAATCGAAGCCCGGCGCCACGGTGCAGCCGGCCAGCGTCCACTCGCCCAGGCTGCGCGCCGACTGCCACCAGCCTGCCGGCACAACGATCTGAGGCCGCTCGCCCGCCGCCAATGCCGTGCCGAGCACCTGCTCGATCAGCGGCCCGTTTTCCCGATGCATCGACAGTGCCAGCGGGGCGCCGGCATAGAAATGCCAGACCTCGGCGGCGTCCTTGACGCGGTGCCAGGCCGACACTTGCTCCTGCTGCAAAAGGAAATAGATCGCGGTCGAATGGCCGCGAGCGCCTTCCGCGCCATCGCGAAAGGTCTCGGCATACCAGCCGCCTTCCGGATGCGGTTTCAGGCCGAGCGCCGCGATGATTTCGGCGGAACTGGTCATTTTCCTCAGACCTTCATGGATGCCAGACCATCAACGGTGCTCAGAAATTATCCTTGCGCTTGCGTATCTCGGCGAACACTTCGGCGTCGGAGGCGTTCTCCATGCCGAGATGCTTGCGGATTGCCGGATCGTGCCAGCGCAGGAACGGATTGGTCGACAGTTCCTCACCGATCGTGGTCGGCAGCGTCGGCTTGCCGTCGGCGCGCAGCGCTTCGATTTTCGCGGCGCGCTCCTTCAATGCCGAATTGGTCGGGTCGACGGTCAGCGCGAAGCGGGCGTTGGAAAGCGTGTATTCATGGCCGCAATAGACGACCGTCTCGGCCGGAAGCGCCGCGAGCTTCTTCAACGAATCGTACATCACCGGCGGCTTGCATTCGAACAGCCGGCCGCAGCCGAGCGCGAACAGCGTGTCGGCGGTGAACGCCACTTTCGACGCCGGCAGATGATAGGAGACATGGCCCGCCGTGTGGCCGGGCGTGGCGATCACGTCGATCCTCTCCTCGCCGAGGTGGATGACCGAACCCTGCTCGACGGTTTCGTCGATGCCGGGAATCTTGGCCTGTTCCGCCTCCGGTCCGACGATGCGCAGCTTGTACCGTTGCTTCAACGCCAGATTGGCCTCGACATGGTCGACATGGTGGTGGGTGGTCAGGATCATCGTCGGCGTCCAGCCGGTGCGCTCGATCGCAGCCAGGATCGGCGCCTCCTCGGGCGCGTCGATGATCGCGGTCTGGCTGCTTTTCGGGTCATGCACCAGCACACCGAAATTGTCGCTGCGGCACATGAATTGTTCGATTTCAACCGGCATCGCATCTCTCCACTGGAGCGGTTCATCGTTTCACGGAAGCGCCGAACCGCTCTATCTCTTTGTTTTGCGCAATTCCGGACGGAAAACCGTTTCACACTTTTCCTGGAATTGCTCTAGAGCGCCGCGCGTCCAGTTGGACGCACAAAGGACGCTTCTGACACTTTTTACCTGCTGCATCGTGTCTTCCGAAATCGAAACCGATTTCTGGCCGATGCAGCAGTCGCCGCAGACATAGGGCGCTTGCCCGCGGATGTCATCGTCTTTGTAGAACTTGGCGCCTTTGTTGAACTTGGACAGCATCGAAGATAGCGTGCCGCGCATGCATTCCGATATCGTCGACCTTCGCTCCTTTTATTCGACCACGCTCGGGCGATTGGCCGAACGCTCGATCACCATGGCGTTGTCCTCGATATGGGCTGTCGTGCCCAATGAGCGGCTGGTCGGCCTCGGCTACACCTTGCCGTGGCTGGAGCGGTTCGGCACCGATGCCGAACGTGTCTTTGCCTTCATGCCGGCGACGCAAGGCGCGGTGGTCTGGCCGGCCACCGGGCCGACCGCGACCGCGCTGGTCTTCGATGAGGAATTGCCGCTGGTCGATGCCTCCATCGACCGCATGCTGCTCGTCCATTCACTCGAACATGCCGAGAACCCGCGCGAGACGCTGAACGAAATCTGGCGGGTGCTGTCGCCCGCAGGCCGCGTCGTCATCGTCGTGCCCAACCGGCGCGGTGTCTGGGCCCGTTTCGAGCATACGCCGTTCGGCAGCGGCCGGCCTTTCTCGCGCGGCCAGCTCACCGAATTGCTGCGCGAAGCGAATTTCACGCCCGCGGCCTGGTCCGACGCCCTGTTCTTCCCGCCATCGCGGCGACGCTTCATGATGCGGTTCCACAATGTGCTGGAGCGCGCCGGCCGCAGGTTCTGGCCGATCTTTTCCGGCGTCATCGTCGTCGAGGCGCAGAAGCGGCTCTATCAGGGTGTGCCGGTCGTCCAGCGCGCCTCTCGCCGCGTCTTCGTGCCGGTTTTCTCGCCGCATGGCGCCACAAGGCTCGGCCGGATATCGCCGAGCGGGAAGGCGCCGTCGCCGGGCCGCCGATGACGTTTTCGTGATCGGAATCACGCTTTTTCCCACCTATCTGTCGTGGGCGGGTTTGCTACCCGATTGAGTTTTCAGCACCGCTTGCGAATTCAAGGATCTTCATCAATGGCTGATCATCCGGATTTCGAGGTCGGCGCCAAGCCGATTGCCGCGTCGGTCGAGGCCAGCAGCCTGCGCGACCAGCTGGCGACAATCAGGCTGGCGCTGGCGAAGTCGCCGATCCGCAAACAACTGCTCTGGGCCTGCCTCGGCATCGTCGCCGTCATTGTGGCAACCTCGATCGGGCAGGTTCTGCTCAATCGCTGGAACGAGCCCTTTTACGACGCGCTGGCTCGGCGCGATATGCAGGGTTTCCTGCACCAGCTTCTGGTGTTTTCCGCCATCGCGGGCGGGCTTGTGGTGCTCAATGTCGGCCAGACCTGGCTCGACCAGACGATCCGGCTGAAGCTGCGTGAGGCGTTGACCGTCGATCTGATTGGTGAATGGATGCGGCCGGCGCGGGCTTTCCGGCTCGCCAACGCCGGCGCCATCGGCGTCAACCCCGACCAGCGCCTGCAGCAGGATGCCGGGCATCTCTCCGATCTTTCGACAGGTCTCGGCATAGGGCTATTGCAGTCGTTCATTCTGCTTGTTTCGTTCGTCGGCGTCCTTTGGTCGCTGTCTTCCGGCTTCGTCTTCCATGTCGGCGGCTATTCGCTGGCGATTCCGGGCTACATGGTGTGGGCCGCGATCCTCTATGCCGGCACCGCCTCCTGGCTGAGCTGGCTGGTCGGACGGCCGCTCATCCGCTTCAACAGCGACCGCTATACGCGCGAGGCGGAGCTGCGCTCCTCGGTGGTCCGCGTCAACGAGAATGTCGATGCCATCGCGCTTGCGCACGGCGAGGCCGACGCGCGACGGCGGCTTGAGCTCGACCTCGGCACGGTGCTGGGCGCGATGCGGCGCATCTACAGCGCCCAGATCAATCTTTCCTGGGTGACCGACACGTATGGCTGGATCACTGTCGTCGCGCCGATCCTCGTCGCCGCGCCGGTCTATTTCGCCGGTGACATCAGCTTCGGCGGGCTGATGATGGCTGTCGGCGCCTTCAACCAGGTGCATTCCTCGTTGCGCTGGTTCATCAACAATATCGGCGGCATCGCCGATTGGCGCGCCACGCTGATGCGCGTCGCCGATTTCCGCATCGCGCTTGCTGAAACGGATGTGCTCCACCACAGCGAGAGGCGCATCGAGTTCGGCAAAAATCCGGACGGCAGGCTGACATTCGACAAGCTCGAAATTGCGTCGCGGGATGGATGCACCAAGCTCGCCGAGCCCCATGTCGAGATCCGCGCCGGCGAGCGCGTCATGATCACCGGAGATCCGCGCGCCGGCAAGACGCTGTTCTTCCGCGCCATTGCCGGTCTGTGGCCGTGGGGAAGCGGGCGGATCGGCATGCCGGCCGGAGAGGTGCCGGCCTTCGTTCCCCGAAAACCCTATTTCCCGCCCGGCACGCTGCGCGAGGTGCTCGACCACGCCGATGCCGCGGTCAGCGACGCCGAGATCTCGGCGGTGCTTGCCGAGGTCGGTCTCGGGCGGCTGTCATCCTCGCTCGACCGGTCGGCGCGCTGGGAGCGCGAATTGAGCGATGACGAGCAGCGCCTGCTTGCCTTTGCCCGGCTGGTCTTGCGGCAGCCGAAATGGGTGATCATCGATGAGGCTTTGGACACGTTCGACGGCGCGACGCTGCGACGGGTGCTGTCGATGCTGGAGGCGCGTCTTGCCGACGCCGCGATCCTCAATATCGGCCGTGGCCAGCAGAATATTGAATTCTTCCCGCGCTCATTGGCGATCGTGAAAGATTTCGAGCGACCGGCTCTCAAGCCAGTCCGCGTCAGGGCCGGCGCGATCGAGCCACCCCCGGCCGTCGCCAAAGCCCACCAACAGGCATAGCCGGCCGTAAGCTTTATTTTGCCGTGATCGCGGCGAAAGATTGCCGGCATCGTTCGGAAGCCTGCGGCGTTGGATTCATGCGACACGCTTTGAGTCTTTGCTTCGATGCTTGTCGTTACCCCAAAACCGCTGCGCGCTTTTGGGGTACCTGCGTCAGCCTGCTTGCCTGCCTTGCCCGTGCCCAGGCAGCACCTTTGGCCGCGCCTGCCGACACCATTGCCGTGGACGTCGAACTGGTGCTGGCGGTCGACATCTCGCACTCGATGGACGAAAAGGAATTCGCCCTGCAGCGCGCCGGCTACGTCAAGGCGCTGCGCCACCCCGACTTCATCAATGCGGTGCGTTCGGGCGTGAACGGCCGCATTGCGCTGGCCTATTTCGAATGGGCAGGCACCGTCCGCGACGACGCCGTCATTGCCTGGCAGGTCATCGACGATGCCGAGAGCGCCGAGGTATTCGCCGGCAAGATCGAGGCGCGCCCGTTCAGGAGTTTTCGCGGCACCTCGATTTCCAGTGCGCTCGCCTTCGGCGCCAAGCTTTTGGATGGAGCCGCCTTCGACGCGACGCGCAGCGTCATCGACATCTCAGGCGATGGCCCCAACAATATCGGGATGCCCGTCGCCACGACACGCGACGCCGCGATAGCAAAGGGCATCGTCATCAATGGCCTGCCGATCCTGATCAGCCCGTCGCCCAGCTTCAGCCATCTCGACCAATACTATGCGGAGTGCGTCACAGGCGGGCCAGGCTCCTTCGTGCTGCCGGTCTATGCCGCTTCGGAATTCGTGACCGCCATACGCCGTAAGCTGGTCCTCGAGGTCAGCGGTGTTACCGATCCTAATGCCGGTCCCGGGGCCGATCCCGGGTCCGTCCCGGTCGACGCGGCAGCACCGGTCGACTGTTTGCAAGGCGAGCGCGGTCGGCGGTTTTTCTCCGATCCGTATTTTCCGGAACTTGATCGTTAGACCTCGACGAATGGCGATCAGTCCCAGATGTCTCCGGACTCGGGCCGGCTGGCCGAAGCGACGGGTCGCCGTTATCGCTTCAGCAGGAACACCGCCTGCTGGCCAAAGAAATTCCAGAACCACCATGGCATCGACAGGCCGATTTTCTGGCCATTGGCGTCGAGCGCGGTTGCCTTTTCCACCGTTGCGCCGAGCTCTTCGCAGAGATTGACGAAGTCGCGGATGGTGCAGAAATGGATGTTGGGCGTGTCGTACCAGGAATAGGGCAGGTCCTTGGTCACCGGCATCCGCCCTTCGACGAACAGCGAAAGGCGTACCCGCCAGTGGCCGAAATTGGGGAAGGAGACGATGGCGTGCTTGCCGATCCTGAGCAACTCGTCGAGCACCAGCTTCGGGTTGCGGGTCGCCTGCAAGGTCTGCGACAGGACGACGAAATCAAAACCCTTGTCGGGATAGAATTTGAGGTCCTTGTCGGCGTCGCCCTGGATGACGGACAGGCCGCGTGCCACGCATTCGTTGACGCCGCGCTGCGACAGTTCCATCCCACGGCCGTCGACCTGCTTCGTTGCCTGCAGCAATTCGAGCAGCAGGCCATCACCGGAGCCGACGTCCAGCACCCGCGACTGCGGCGGGATGAGATCGGCGACGACTTCGAGGTCGACGCGCTGGGCGTGGTTGACACTCATGCGCTGAGCCCCCTGGCGCGGGCCGCCGAGGCGATGAAGCCGTTGATGGCGGCGAATAGCTCCGGTTCGTCGAGCAGGAAGGCGTCGTGGCCGCGATCGGTCTCGATCTCGACGAAGGACACCGAGGCGCCGGCGGCGTTCAGCGCATGAACGACCGAGCGGCTCTCCTCAGTCGGGAACAGCCAGTCGCTGGTGAAAGAGACCAGGCAAAAACGGGTCTTGGTGCCGGCAAAGGCGTCGGCGAGCCGGCCGCCATGGTCGGCGGCGAGGTCGAAATAGTCCATCGCCCGGGTCATGTAGAGATAGGAGTTGGCGTCGAAGCGGTCGACGAATGTCATGCCCTGATGGCGCAGATAGCTCTCGATCTGGAAGTCGGCGTCGAAACCGAAGGTGAGCGCTTCACGGTCCTGCAGGTTGCGGCCAAATTTCCGGTGCAGCGCCGCCTCCGACAGATAGGTGATGTGAGCGGCCATCCGCGCCACGGCCAGTCCTTTTTCCGGGCGCTTGCCCTGCTCGAAATATTTGCCGCCATGCCAGTCGGGATCGGCCATCACCGCTTGCCGGCCGACCTCATGGAAGGCGATGTTCTGCGAGGAATGGCGCGCGCCGGTGGCGATCGGCAGCGCCGAGAAAACGCGCTCCGGATAGCTCGACGCCCATTGTAGCACCTGCATGCCGCCCATCGAGCCGCCGAGCACCGAGAACAGTTTTTCGATGCCGAAATGGTCGACCAGCATCAACTGCGCCCGCACCATGTCGCGGATGGTGATGATCGGCAGGTCGAGCCCGTAGGGCTTGCCGGTGGCGGGATTGGTCGAGGCGGGGCCGGTCGAGCCGAGGCAGCCGCCGATGACGTTCGAGCAGATGACGAAGAAGCGGCTGGTGTCGATGATCTTGCCGGGGCCGATCAGCACTTCCCACCAGCCCGGCTTGCCGGTCACTGGATTGGTGCTGGCGACATGCTGGTCGCCGGTCAGTGCATGGCAGACGAGGATGGCGTTGGAGCGGGCGTCGTTGAGCGTGCCGTAAGTCTTGTAGGCGATCTGGAACGATGACAGCAGCGTGCCGGCATCGAGCTTGAGCGGCTTGTCGGCACCGAAACGCAACACCGGGCTCGACGGCTCGTCGGCCTCGTTGTTGGTTCTTTTCGTGCGCAGCGCGACCATCGCATCCTCTTACATTAACCCATCGTGTTTTCCGAAAGTCGATTGCGATTTTCGGCTCGATGCGACTGTCCGGCCGGCTGCGGACAACAAAAAAACCGGCATTGCCTTCGCAAAGCCGGTTACAGGATGCAAACGGCCCTTTAGCGAGTTGTTTAACGTGGCTGCAAGCCGACCGGCCAAATCACCACGGGATTTCGCCTTTCTTTAGGACCGGCGCGCCTCGGCGTCAACGGCCAGTCACGCACCGATCATTGCCGCCTCTCGACATTCCAGGCCACGGCTTGTATTTCCGCGGCGGCTTCCAGTGTGGCGGATCCGAAATTCGCATCGCGTTGGAGCAACGGAAGCGTTCTCGACGGATTTTTGCAATATGAACCAGGCATCGGATCAGGCACGTCCAACGCCCCGCCCGGGGATCATGGAGATCGAAGCCTATGTGCCGGGCAAAAGCACGGCGCCGGCCGGCATTGCCAAGGTCCATAAATTGTCGTCGAACGAGAACCCGCTCGGCCCCTCGCCGAAGGCGATAGAAGCCGCGCGCGACGTTGCGGCCAAGCTCGACATATATCCCGACGGCACCGCCAGGCGCCTGCGGGAGGCGATCGCCGAGGTGCATGGCCTCAACCCGGCGAACATCGTCTGTTCCAACGGTTCCGACGAGATTCTGGGCCTGCTTGCGCAGACCTATCTCGCACCCGGCGATGAAGCTGTGATCACCGAACACGGCTTCATGGTCTACAAGATCTACATCCAGTCGGCAGGTGCTGTCCCGGTGTCGGTCAAGGAAACCAATGAGCGTGCCGACGTCGATGCGATCCTTGCCACCGTAACGCCGCGTACGCGGATCATCTTCCTTGCCAATCCCAACAACCCGACCGGCACCTATTTGCCGTTCCAGGAGGTGCGCCGCCTGCATGCCGGCCTGCCTCGAAACGTGCTTCTGGTGCTGGATGCAGCCTATGCCGAATATGTCCGCCGCAACGACTATGAAGCCGGCGTCGAACTGGTGGCTGGCGCGGAAAACGTGGTCATGACCCGCACCTTCTCCAAGCTCGGCCTCGGCGGCGCGCGGATCGGCTGGATGTACGCGCCGATGCATGTCATCGATGCGATCAACCGGGTGCGGGGTCCCTTCAACGTCAACGCGACGGCGATCGAGGCCGGCATTGCCGCGATCCGCGACCGTGCCCATGTCGAGCGAAGCGTGGCGCATAACGAGACCTGGCTGACCTGGGTGAGCGAGGAGTTGACCAGGCTCGGACTGCGGGTGACGCCGAGCGTCGGCAATTTCGTCCTCATCCACTTTCCCGAAGACAAAAAACATTCGGCGGCAGCTGCGGACGATTACCTCTGTGCGCGCGGCTACATATTGCGGCGCGTTTCCGGCTACGGCTTCCCGAATGCGCTGCGCATGAGCATCGGCACCGAAGAGGCCAATCGCGGCGTTGTCGCCGCCCTCGCGACATTTCTGAAAAGCTAGAACACCATGACATCACCGATGTTCGAAAAGATCGCGCTGGTCGGCATCGGCCTGATCGGCTCGTCGCTGGCCCGAGTAATCCATCGCGAAGGCCTTGCCGGTCATGTCGCCATCTCGACGCGCAGCGAAACGACGCTGGCGCGGGCGAAACAACTCGGCCTCGGCTCCTTCTACACGTCGGATGCGAAAGAGGCGGTCGGCGATGCCGACCTGGTCATCGTTTCGGTGCCGGTCGGTTCTTCGGGCGAGGTCGCCGAGGAAATCGCACCGGCGCTGAAGCAGGGCGCAATCCTCACCGATGTCGGCTCGACCAAGGCGTCGGTCATCGCGCAGATGCAGCCGCATGTGCCTGCCGGCGTGCATTTCATTCCCGGCCATCCACTGGCCGGCACTGAAAAATCGGGCCCGGACGCCGGCTTTGCCGAATTGTTCGAAAACCGCTGGTGCATCTTCACGCCGCTACCCGGCACCGATCCCGAGGCGCTGGAAAGGCTCTCGGAATTCTGGCGCCGCTGCGGCTCCAACATCGACACGATGGATCCCCAGCATCACGACATGACATTGGCCATCGTCTCGCACCTGCCGCACATCATCGCCTATAACATCGTCGGCACCGCCGACGATCTGGAGTCGGTGACCAAGTCCGAGGTCATAAAATATTCGGCCTCCGGCTTTCGCGACTTCACGCGCCTTGCCGCGTCCGACCCGACGATGTGGCGGGACGTCTGCCTGCACAACAAGGATGCCATCCTCGAAATGCTGGCGCGGTTCTCGGAGGATCTGGCCTCGCTGCAGCGGGCGATCCGCTGGGGCGACGGCGAAAAGCTGTTCGACCTGTTCACCCGCACCCGCGCCGTGCGCCGCTCGATCATCGAGGCTGGCCAGGACATCGACGTGCCGGACTTTGGCCGGCAGGCAGTCGAGCATCCGGCCAAGGGATAGAGCATCGGACCCGTACCGGTTTTAGGTGAAATCCGATGCTCAAGCAAAAGATAGAGCGGCGGTACCATCCGATTTGAAGGCCGCCTCGCGCTCAATCCGGCCAGTGAGCCGCCATCATCGCCAGTGTCTCGGCCCTGTCCGGCGCGCCCAGCCTGCCGCCGAAGCGCAGGCATTTGAGCGCGGCGGCGGCGCTGGCAAAGCGCAATGTCCGTTCGATCGGCATGGCCTCGGCCAGCCCGACGGCAAAGGCGCCGTGAAACACGTCGCCGGCGGCAAGCGTATCCACTGCCTTGATCCTTGGCGCCGCGACGTGGCGCACCGACGCCAACGAGCGGTCGAACCACCAGCTTCCCGCTGCGCCGCCGGTCACCGCCACGAATGCATCGGTGCGTCTGGCCAGCGCTTCACAGGCCGCCGGCGGGCCTTGCTCCTCACCGCAGAGGATGAACGCCGCCGGCTCCGACGCGACGATGTGCGAGGCGAGCGGAAACAGCCGTTCCAGCACGGCCCGTGGCGCGGTGTCGGCGTCGAGTATGGCTGGACGGCCGATTGCGCGCGCCGCCGTCAGGGCCAGAGCTGCCGCGCCCGGCCAGCGCACGTCGACCAGGACGGCGTCGAATGCGGTGAGATCCTGAATGGGGAGCGCTTCGGGGTCGGCCTGCGCGAGCTTGTCATAGAACGGAACGATAATGCGCTCGCCATTGGTGTCGACCAGGATGGCCGACAGTGCCGACCGCGCGCCGGCGACGCGCCGGACAAAGCTGCATTCGACGCCTTCGGCCTCAATGCCGGCGACCAGCTGATCGCCGACGAGGTCGTCTCCCGCGCTCGCCCACAGCGATACCTCCGTGCCGAGGCGGCGTGCGGCGCAGGCCGCGCTCGAAGCCATGCCCGAGGCGATCTGGACGCCGTCGGACGCGATGAACTTGCCCTGACGCGCCGGAAGCGTGTCGACGCGAAGGATCGTATCGAGCGTCAGCGCGCCAACACACAGGAGCTTCACCGGGCGGTTCATCCATCTTCCTGTTTGACCATGGTCTTTCCGAACTGGAGGTTCGCAATCGTCGCCTAATAGACCGGCTTGATCCTGCCCAGCGGTATAAAACCGAGCGAGGCCTTGCCCTTGACGATCTTGAGCGGCATCGACGGTTCGTTGCCAAGCAGCGCCAGCCCGGCAAAGCCGGTTTTGATCTGGCTCTTCTGCTCGGGAATGGCCTTGCCGAGGATTTCCGCCACCGCCTTCGGATCGCTGAGCTTGATCATCAAATCGGCGTCGATCAGCCCGTCGGCATCGACCGAAACCGGTCCGGAAACGGTGACGCGCGCGCTCCCCGACGACAGATCGAGCTTGCCGATATCCACCGCCTGGCCGCGCAGGCTCTCTGTTTGTGTCTTGATCAGCGCGACGCCGTTCTTCAGCGTCACGTCGCCGCCGCCGTCGAGCGGCGGCAGAACGCGGCCATCGATTGCGCCCGGATCGATTTCGAGATCGGTAAAACTCCCGGTATAGTCGATGTCCTGGCCGTTCGGACGCAATTCTCCGGCCGCTGTCCCAGCGCTGAACAGATCGACCGGGTCTGTGCCATCGGCCGGATCGGTCTGGGCTGACAGAGCCTCTGCCTCCAGTGAAACGCGCCGGGGCAGGGGCCAGGACAGTTTGACGTTCGCTCGCAAATTATCCCAGTCGATCCACAGCGGCGCCATCCCCGGCACGGAGGTCCTGAGCGGCCCCCGCAGGTCGGCGCCAGGGGACAGGATCTGGGTAATGTGCGTGACTGCTTTGAGGCTGCCGAGCGAGGCGGCGACGTTCCTGCTGTCGTCCTGATAAGCCAAACTGTCGCAGGAAACGGCGAAGCTTGAGGGGTAGCCGCTGACCGTGAGATTGGCGCAGTCCGCCTCGATGCCACTGCCGTTGAGTTCGGCCACCGCTATGTCGGCTTCGCTCTTGACCTTGTCTGCCAGGTAGAACCAGCCGGCACTGTAGAGGCCGAACAGCACGACGATGAAAACGCCGAGCCAGAACAGCCGGCGGAGAAAATTCGGCGGGCGTTCGTCATTTGACGTCATGCTGCGGCTCTCGTTGGCGCGTGTTGCAGAGGTGTCGTTTCCGGCAAGATCGGGTAGACGGAGACGGATTGAAAAAAACACCGATTCCAGTGCGGTGCTGCAACCAGGCTTGGCGATATGGGCGATTTTTGGGTTTTTGGCTACGGCTCGCTGATCTGGCGGCCGGGATTTGCGCATGTCGAGACGCGGCGGGCCCGCCTCCATGGCTACCGCCGCTCGCTGTGCGTCTACTCCTTCGTGCATCGCGGCACGCGCGAACGGCCCGGCCTGGTGCTCGGCCTCGACCGTGGCGGCTCCTGCATCGGGCTGGCTTTCCGCGTCCCCGGCGATCTGCGCAACGAGGTCATCACCTATCTGCGCGAGCGCGAGTTGGTCACCAATGTCTATCGCGAGCGCATGCTTAGCATTCGCCTCGACAAGGGGGACACGCGTGGGGCCGACAAAGGTGGGGGCGAGAATGGCGGCGAGACGGGCGGAGGCGAGACGGTCGAGGCTGTCGCCTATGTCGTCGACCGTAGCCACGAGCAATATGCCGGTGCGCTCGATGCGGCCGATGCGGCGAGCGTCGTTCGCGGCGCCGTCGGCCAGTCGGGAAAGAATGAGGACTACGTGTCCAGCACGCTGGAGCACCTCGAGGCGCTGGGGATCCGCGACCATTGGCTGGAAGAGGTGGCGAAACGGATCGCGCCTTTGTGAAGCGCTGGTCGGTGGAAAAGTCGGCCGGCCCTTTGACGTTGGTGCGGCCCGCCATAGGTTAAGCCGGTCACGGGGCTTTTCGCCCGCTTCTTTCCATTCCCCACGGAGATCAGTCTTGCAGAAACGTCGTCTCGGTCAAACCGACCTGTCCATCGCGCCGCTGGTTCTGGGTGGCAACGTCTTCGGCTGGACCGCCGACGAGAAAACCTCTTTCGACCTGCTCGACCGGTTCGTCGGCGCCGGCCTCAACGCCATCGACACCGCCGATGCCTATTCGCGCTGGGTTCCCGGCAACAAGGGCGGTGAATCCGAAACGATCATCGGCAAATGGATGAAAAGCCGCGGCAATCGCGACAAGGTTGTGGTGATCACCAAGGTCGGGTCGGACATGGGGCAGGGCAGGAAAGACCTCTCCGCGGCCTATATCGAAAAGGCCATCGATGCGTCGCTGAAGCGGCTGCAGGCCGATGTCGTCGATCTCTATCTGTCGCACTGGCCGGACCCGGCCACCCCTTACGAGGAAACGCTTGGCGCCTATCAGAAGCTGCTCGACAAGGGCAAGATCCGCCACGTCGGCGCGTCCAATCTCGATGCTGGCCAGTTGCGCGCCGCGCTGGACGTGGCAAGCCTGCGGGGCCTGCCGCGCTATGCGGTGCTGCAGCCGGAGTATAATCTCTACGATCGCGCCTCTTTCGATGGGCCGCTGCGCGATCTGTGCATGGCCGAGGAGATCGGCGTCATCACCTATTTCAGCCTCGCCAAGGGGTTTTTGAGCGGCAAGTACCGCAGCCAGGCCGATCTCGGCAAAAGCGCGCGTGGCGACGACGTGAAGAACTATCTCAACGCGCGCGGCATGCGCATCCTGGCGGCACTCGACGCCGTATCGGGACGTCACGCGGCCAAGCCGGCGGAAGTGGCGCTCGCCTGGGTGATTGCGCGGCCCGGCGTCACCGCGCCGATCGCCAGCGCCACGACATTGGATCAGGTAGACAGCCTCGTCCGCGCCGCATCATTGGAGTTCGGTCCGGACGATATCGTCGAGCTCGACAGCGCGAGTGCTTAGACGCCGGCGCGAAGCGATGGCTTGATCAAACAGCAGCCAAGAACCGGGCGCGGCCTGCGCCGGGACGCTCCCTGCACGATCGTTCAAGACGCCTGCTGTGCCCTGCCATACCATTGCCGGCATCGCGCCTGGATACTGGTATACAGATGTCCGAACAGGTCTTTTCCCATCCGGAACTATGGCAGAAATTGCTCGCGCTTGTGCTGGCATCGGCGGTCGTGATGGGCAGTCCGGGGCCGGCGACGATAAGCGTCACCGCCGTTGGCGCCGCCTTCGGCCCGCGCGATTCGCTCCGCTACGCCTCGGGCATCATTCTTGGTACGGTCGCCGTGCTTTTGGTCGTGGCGACGGGCATTACGGCCACGCTCGCCTCTGTGCCGACGCTCACACCCCTCCTAGCGGTGGCATCCGCAGCCTACATCCTCTACCTCGCCTTCAAGATAGCAACGGCCCCGCCTCTGGCAGCGCGTACCGGCGGCGCGGCGCGTCCCACATTCCTCGGCGGGTTTCTTCTGGCCGTTGCCAACCCAAAAGCCTATGTGGCGATTGCCGCCGTATTTGCCGGCACGTCGTCCGCTGGTGAGCTCGATGCAGGTCTCAAGCTGGCGGTCCTCGCTTCGATGATCATCGCCATCCATGTCCTGTGGCTTCTCGCTGGGGCAGCGTTTGCGCGCTTCCTGCGCAATCCGCTGGCGTCGCGGATCATCAATCTGATGTTCGCGGCAACACTGGTTTTGACCACGGCGCTGGCTGTGATTCCCTAGGGGATACTGCCGACCAAGCAAGATGGTTCAGGTCGGGATATCGGAGCCAAGTTCCCTCAGCCGCTTTACCGCCGTTGGCGGCATTGGCGGCGGGTTTGGCGCCTGGGACGCCTCGATGAGCAGCTGGTCGCAGGCGGCTTCCGTCTCGCCGATCAGCCGTTCCATGAATTCATCCTTGCCCAACCCCGCCGGGATCGGCGGCAGGAAGCGCGCCTTGATCGTGCCGGGATAGCGCAGGAATTTCCGCCGCGGCCAGTAGAGACCGGCGACATGGGCGACCGGCACCACCGGAATGCCAAGCTGGGTATAGAGCTCGACGATGCCGTATTTATAGGCCGGCTCGTCACCCGGCGCCCGGCGCGTGCCCTCGGGATAGATGATCAGCTGGCGGGGATTGCGCGCCAGCTCCTGCCTGGTCGCGGCGACCACCGCTTTCAGCGCCTTCGAGCGGCTGCCGCGGTCGACCGGGATCATCCGCATTTTCAGGATGTACCAGCCAAAGAACGGGATCCAGGTCAGTTCCCGCTTGAGGATGTAGATCGGATCCTGCAGGAACGGGAAGAAGGCGATCGCATCCCAGAAGGACTGGTGCTTCGGCGCCAGGATGAAGGAACCCTCGGGCAGGTTTTCCTGGCCGGTGATCTCGCTTTTGGTGCCGGCGATCTTGTCATAGAGCCACATGCTGGTGTGTGACCAGAATTTCGGCACGAACCAGGCGCGGTGGCGTGGCGACAGGAAATAGTATGGGGTCCAGAGGATCATCTGGACGATCAGATTGACGTAGAAGACGAAGTTGAACGCCAGCGAGCGGACATAAAGCATGCAGGAAGAGCCCGGTGAGGAGGTGTGCGTTGGTTACACCAAGCGCGGGCAAAAAGGAAACCGTGCGATGGCCGGAGATCGATCCGCCTTGATGAAGCCGCGGCCCGTTCGTCAGGCCTGCCACGTCTCTTGCACCAGCCGTTTCTTCAGGCGTGGGGCGGCGAAATCGAGAAACGCACGCAGTTTCACCGGCAGCAGGCCATTGCCGGCATGCACCAGGCTGACCGGCCATGGCTGCGGCTCGAATGCCTCCAGCACGGTGCGGAGGGTGCCCGACCGCACTGCAGCTGCGATCTGGTAGGAAAGCACCCTTGTTAACCCGATGCCGGCAATCACGGCATCGATCGCCGCTTCCGCGGTGTTGACCCGAAGTCGTGAGCGGATCGGAACGGTGAGGTCGGTCTTGCCCGTGGCAAAAGTCCATGCGGCGGGAGCGGTGAGCCCCTCGAAGGTGACGCAGTTGTGTGCCGCGAGGTCTTTCGGCGCCTCCGGCGTGCCGTGCTCGGCCAGATAGGCCGGGCTCGCGCAAACAACGCGCCGGATCGAGCCGATGCGGGTGGCCACAAGGCTGGAGTCGGGAAGCTGGCCGATGCGGACGGCGAGATCGATGTGCTCCTCGGTCAACTGGGTTATCCGGTCCGCAAGCATCAGCCGAATAGTCACGTCGGGGTAGGCAGCGAGGAAGCCGGTGACGACCGGCAGCACATGCAGGCGGCCAAAGACGATCGGTGCGGTGATGATCAGTTCGCCTGTCGGGGCGCTGTATTCGCCGGCGGCAGTCCGCTCGGCCTCGCCGACCTCGTCGAGAATGCGACGGCAGGCAGCAAGGTAGGCGTGACCTGTGTCGGTCAGCGTCAGCTGCCGCGTCGAGCGATTCAGAAGACGCGTCTTCAGATGCCGCTCCAGGTCGGAGACCTTGCGGCTGACCGTTGCAAGCGGGATGCCGAAACGGCGTCCGGCGGCCGAAAGGCTGCCGGCCTCCGCCGCGGCGACAAAAAGCGACATGGCCTCGAGGCGATCCATATTTCTCCCGGAAAATGGAAGGATAGGTTGCAAATATGGCATCTACATCCGAGCGATGGAAGGGGCCATGTTTTGGCGGCGAGCTGATCAACGAGAAGGAATGCCGATGCCCCGTATCCCTACACCAGCGTCCATAGAGGCCGCGCCTGCTGCGTCGCAGCCGATGTTACATGCCGTCGAGAAACAACTCGGCGTCGTGCCTAACCTCTTCAGGCTTGTTTCCAATAGCCCGGCTGCGCTTGAAGGCTATCTCAGCCTGTCTGGAGCGCTTGCCAAAGGCCGACTGCCCGCGCCGACGCGCGAGCGCATTGCTCTGGCGGTTGCCGAGGTCAATGGCTGCAACTACTGCCTTTCCGCTCACACCTATCTCGGCAAGAATCTCGCCAAGCTTGATGATGCCGAAATGGTCGCCAATCGCGCGGGCAGTTCCAACGATCCCAAGGCCGCCGCAGCCGTGCGTTTCGCCACCAAGATTGCGCGCGACCGCGGCCATATCGGTGACGAGGATCTCAGCGCCGTCAGGCTCGCAGGCTACGACGATGCGCAGATCATCGAGATCGTCCAGCATGTCGCTCTCAATGTCTGGACCAACTATGTCAATGAGGTCGCCAGGACGGAAATCGACTTTCCGGTCGTTTCTGCCCGCAGGGCAGCCTGAGTCAGTCGCAAGGAGTTCCCATGTCTGAAAGCCGCCCGCCGCTCCCGCCATTCACCGCCGAGACCGCCGCACAGAAGGCACGCATGGCTGAGGATGCCTGGAACTCCCGTGATCCGGCACGGGTCGCGCTTGCCTACACAATCGACAGCCGCTGGCGCAACCGGGCCGAGTTCCTGCAAGGGCGCGAGGCTATCCAGACATTCCTCACACGCAAATGGGGTCGCGAACGCGACTACCGGCTCATCAAGGAGGTCTGGGCCTTCCGCGACAACCGTATCGCCGTGCGTTTCGCTTATGAATGGCACGACCACAGCGGCTCGTGGTTTCGCAGCTACGGCAATGAGAACTGGGAGTTCGATGAGCTTGGATTGATGCGCCTGCGCATCGCCAGCATCAACGACCTGCCGATCCTCGAGGCCGACCGCAAATATCATTGGCCGCTTGGCCGCCGGCCGGACGGTCATCCCTCTCTATCGGAACTCGGCCTTTGAAGGAGGCTTTCCATGAATGCTCACCTCTTCACCAGCGATGTCGCCTTTACGCCAACCGTCAAGGCGATCCAGGCCCGCAAAGGCTCACGCGAGGCCTATGCCCGCGTCGAGGAGCGCGGCAGCTGGCAAGCTGATATCACGCCCGATCTCGCCGCCTTCATCGAGGCGCAGACCAGCGTCTTCCTGTCGACGGCCAATGGTGAGGGCCAGCCCTACATCCAGCATCGCGGCGGGCCGGCCGGCTTCCTCAAGGTGCTCGACGAGCGGACGATCGGCTTCGCCGATTTTTCCGGCAACAAGCAATTCATCACCCAAGGCAATCTGGACGACAACCCGCGGGCTTTCCTGTTCCTGATCGACTATGCGCATCGGCAGCGCATCAAGATCTGGGGCAGCGCACGGGTCGTCGAACAGGACGCCGAACTGATGGCGAAGCTGATGCCGGAAGGCTACAAGGCGCGCCCGGAGCAGATCATCCTGTTCACGGTTTCGGCCTGGGATTCCAATTGTCCGCAGCACATTCCACAGCGTTTCGAAGCGGCCGATGTGGCGGCGGCGCTGGCCGAGCGGGACAAGCGTATCGAACGTCTCGAACACGAGATCGCGCGGCTGCGCAGCGTCTCAAGCGCCACGCTCAAGGAATGATAGCGCTGCCGGTTCCAGATCGGCTCAGTTCGGCGCAACAGCCTCGGCCAGCGCGATGCCGGTTGGCGTTGGCTTGACCGGCACGATGCCGCGCGCCAGCGCCAGTAGATATTTGTTGTATTCGGTGAACAGCACGCGCAAGGCTCTCGGCTTGGTCAGCCAGCCGCCATTGCCAAGATTGCTGTTGACCACAGGATAGGGCTCGAGCCTGGCCTTGTGCAGCAGCCGGCCCATTTCCAGCAGGCTGCGCGGCATGTGATAGTTGTTGGTGACGAGGATCACGGTGCCATAGGCGTGGTCTTCCACCCACTTGGCGCTTTCCTCGGCATTGCCGATCGTGTCGAGCGCGGCACGGTCGATGTCGACGCAGCAGGAAAACAATTCCTTGTCGCCGCGGGTCGCGACCTGAAGCTGGCGGCGGCTGGCGGAAGGATGCACGCCACTGATCAGCAGCCGCTCGCCCTTGCCGGACGCCAGCAGGCCCATGGCCGCGTCGAGACGCGAATGGCCGCCGGTCAGCACGATGATGGCATCGGCCCTTGCCGGATTGGCGGGCGTCGCGAGACGGCTGACGGTGCTGGCGAACCAGCCAAAGCCGCCGGCAAACAACGTTGCCAGCACGAGCAGAAAGAAAGCGGAGATGCGCAGCGCGCTCCCCAATCGACCGGGCTTGACGCGCTCGCTTGAACGCGTGATCACCAAGGGCAACTGTCCAGCCATTCCGGTCGAGTCGCGCGCGTCCATCGTCCTTATCGTTAACTCCGAAATACGGCGTTTAGTAGGTCGGAAAGCACAAATTTCGTTACGCTAATTCTCTATTCGTGATCACCCTGCGTCCGGCTGGCGGACATCGATGTCGCTGAGATAGGTGACGACGGTGACATGGGAGGTTGCCGCCGTCAGCGCACCGATGACCAGCACCATGAGAACAACGCCGAGATAGCCCGCCGAACCAATGGCGAAATTGCCGAACAGGGCGGTCGCCTGATCGGCCTGCGGCGTCGCCATGTTTCGCGACGACCACCACGAGAAGACGATGAAGACGAACACCGCCGCCGCACCCCCGGCGGCGGCGCCCTTCATGCCGGTGACGAGAAAGTGGTGGCGGAATTCGCGCGCGATAAAGCGCGCTTCGGCGCCGACGAAATGCAGCACCTCGATGATGTGGCCGTTGCCGGCCATGGCGCCGCGCGTCGCGAACACCACGGTCAGCACGGTTGCCGCCAGCATCAGCGCCAACACGGCGATGCCGATGGTCACCGTGGTGCGGGCCATGGCGACCAGCCGGTCGACCCAGGTGCGATGGTCGTCAAGCGAGGCACTGGGCAGTTTCGGCGTGATCGCGGCGCGCATTGCGGCGAAATCGGGCGGGTTGGTCTCGTCTATGGTGACGATGATCAGACGCGGCACCGGCAGTTCGTCGATGTTGAGACCCGAACCCAGCCAGGGCTCCAAAAGCCGCGCCGTGGCATCGCGGTCGACGATCCTGGCGCTCTTCACGCCAGGGAATTCGCCGGCGATCTGCGAGGCCTGGGCAAGTGCTGCCTCGATGTCGAGACCGTCCATCGGCTTGATCTGGATCGTCGCCTCGCGTGAGATCTGGTTCTCCCAGACCGAGGCGGTGTCGCGCACCAGCGTCACCGCGCCGAAGGTCAGGCAGGAGAGGAACGTCATGATGGCGATCACCAGGACCAGCGCCCGGCCGGCGATGTTCTGGGCGGGCACGATCGGCGCCATCTTGCGCTGAACGCGCTGCGTCCCAGCCCTGTCAGCGTGTTGGTCTTCGACATGGCGAGCGGACAGGTCAGTCATAGATATCCAGCCTTCCGCCGGACAGGATCATGCGGCGTGCGTCGACCTGTTCCATCAGGCCGAGGTCGTGCGTTGCGATCACCACGGCGGTGCCCAGCCGATTGAGTTCGATGAACAGCCGCAACAGGCGTCGCGCCAGCGGCGGATCGACATTGCCGGTCGGCTCATCGGCGAGCAGGATTTCGGGCTGCTCGATCAGTGCCCTGGCGATTGCGGCGCGCTGCTTCTCGCCACCCGACAGCACCGGCGGCAGCACATGCATGCGCTCGCCAAGGCCGACCCATTTCAAGAGCTCGGTCACATCGGTGCGGTAGCTGGCCTCCTCGCGCCCGCGCACGCGCAGCGGCAAGGCCACATTCTCATAGGTCGTCATGTGGTCGAGCAGGCGAAAGTCCTGGAACACCACGCCGATGCGCCGCCGCAGATGCGGCAGCTCGGCGCGCGAGATGCGCGAGCGGTCTTTGCCGAAGATGGTGATCAGCCCACGCGTCGGCTTGAGCGACATGAACAAAAGCCGCAGCAGCGTCGTCTTGCCGGCGCCCGAAGGGCCGCTCAGGAACTGGAAGGAGCGCTCCGGTATGTGCAAGGAAATGTCGCGGAGGATTTCCGGACCCATGCCATAGCGGAGGCCGACATTTTCGAAGCGGATCACGTTCGACGACCTGAAACTTGCGGCGGCGACGAGGCAGCCTTCTCTGAGAAAAGACCATCGGCCGGCATGGTTAACCGGCGGTTAATTTTGGGGTTTTTTGGGCGCGTCACAAGGGGTTTCCGGGGGAAACGTTAACCATTTCCATTTACGCATAAGAAACGAAGAGCGAACAAGTGCGAAGTGCTGGGGCCGCGATGGCTGACGATCGAACCGCGCGCCCGGTTTCCGGCGAAATCATGACCGATACGGCCGCAAATCCTGCGCCGGCACGCATCATGCGTGATCCGCCTGGTGACATCGTCGACGCCGACTACGAGGTGCTGCCGCGTTTGACCGTCAGCACGGGCGTTTCACCGCCGCTTTTGCGCGTGATCACCACGCCATCGATCAAAGGCATGGACATGCTGCGCAAGCCGGTAGCGGCGATGGAACGGCTGCGGGCGTCGCGCGGCGGGCCGATCTTCTGGATCGCCGGCCTCAGTGCCGCGTTTGCAGCCTTCTGGATCTCGGGCGGGCACGCACTGGTGCGCCAGACGCCGCTTCTTCTGGCGGCGCGACAAGCGGGCGCTGCCCTGACCATTTCAGGCGTTACGTCGCGTATCGATGCGTCCGGGCCGCAACCTGTCCTGTTCGTCGGTGGCGAGGCCGCGAATGACGGCGCCAGCCCGTCGCCATTGCCACCGCTGGAAGTCCGGGTCACCGGCAATGACAGGCGCACAACCCGTTACAGGCTGGCGACATTTAACCGTTCGCTGGCGCCCGGCGAAAGATTTGGCTTTTCCAGCCGGCTCGACGTGCCTAGAAACGGGGTCAAGACCGTCTCGGTCAGCTTCGCCAATTAGCGGCGATCATTTCTGGAAGGGCAGCCAATGCCAATCGTGCGCGGCAAGGATATCGAGGTCCTGTTTTCGGCGTCGGCGATCGCCCGCCGCAATCTGGAGCTCGCCAAGGAGATCGCCGGGCACGATTATCACGACCTTCTGGTGATTTCGGTGCTGAAGGGATCGTTCATCTTCGCCGCCGACCTTATCCGCGCAATGCACGATGTCGGCCTGTCGCCCGAGGTCGAGTTCATCTTCATCTCCAGCTACGGCGCCGGCACCACCAGCGGCGAGGTGAGGGTGCTGCGCGACATCGACAATGAGGTCGCCGGCCGAGACGTGCTGTTGATCGACGACATCCTCGAATCCGGCAAGACGCTGTCCTTCACCCGCGACCTGATGCTGTCGCGCGGCGCCAAAAGCTGCGCCATCGCCGTGCTGCTCGACAAGCGCATGCGCCGCCAGACCACGCTCAACGCCGACTATGTCGGCTTCGACTGCCCCGACTATTTCGTCGTCGGCTATGGCATGGATGTGGCCCACGCCTTTCGCGAACTGCCGTTTGTCGGCGTCGTCAAGGGCGACGCCTAGA
The DNA here is from genome assembly GCF_055811595.1 of Mesorhizobium sp. WSM4814. Lineage (NCBI taxonomy): Bacteria > Pseudomonadati > Pseudomonadota > Alphaproteobacteria > Hyphomicrobiales > Phyllobacteriaceae > Mesorhizobium > Mesorhizobium sp. WSM4814. The sequence goes on along the minus strand of NZ_JBVVQT010000014.1, from coordinate 49,385 downwards.
TTTATCTTCGATGCGGTTGCGGTTCAGGAAAAGTCAACTTTTCCACGCCAACATTCGGCTATGGCAAAGCTCCTGATCGTTGAGGACGATGAGTCCGTCCGCACCCTCGCTGCTCGCGCGCTCGAACGCGCCGGGCATATGATCGACATCGCCGCCGACGGCGCGCAAGGGCTTGCCCTGATCCGCGCTGCACGTGGCGGCTACGACCTTGTCGTCTCGGATATCCGGATGCCGGAGATGGACGGCATCCAAATGGCCAAGGCGGCTGCATCGCTTTTCCCGGCGATGAAGATCTTGCTGATGACCGGCTATGCCGACCAGCGCGAGCGCGCCGAGGAATTGAACGGCGTCATTGTGGACGTCGTGCAGAAGCCGTTCACGCTGGCCGAAATCCGCGCGCGCGTCGAACAGGCGCTCGCCTGTTTCGCTTAAGATTCCGCGCAGTCATGCCGGATCGCAGGTCGCTGCGATTGCCGGCGCGCTGTTCCGGCGCCGGCTGGCGTTGAGCGCGAACAGACCGGCGCCGATGATGAGAGCGGCGCCGATGACGGTGGTCGATCGCGGCACTTCGGCAAAGAACAGGAAGCCCCACAGCGGCGACCAGATGATGCCGGTGTATTCGAAGGTGGCGACGCCGTTGGCCGGCGCCAGCCGGTAGGCCTGCGACAACAAGATCATCCCAGCCGAAGCCACGACGCCGCAGGCGGCCATCGTCAGGAAGTCGATTGACGTCGGCCAGATCCATGGCCTGACCAGGAATTCGAGGCTCGGATGCGTGGCATGAGCTATTCCTGCCAACCAGAACAGCCCGGCGACCGCCGCAGCGCCCAGGAGATAGACGCCGTTTTGATAGAACGCCATGACTGTGGATGATTCGGTGTCGCCGATCTTGCGGGCCATCAACTGCGAAAAACCGTACAGCACCGCCGAGGCCAGCGACAGCAGCGCCGCCCAGTCGAACAGCCCGGCGCCGGGTCGCAGCATCACCAGCACGCCGAGCATGCCGACCATGACGGTGACCAGCGTCTGCCCCGCTACCCGTTCGCCGAGATAGGGGCCGGCAAGCGCCATGATGAACAGCGGTGCCATGAAATAGAGCGCCACCGCGTCGGCAAGCGGCAGGGCGGCGATCGCCAGGTAGTAGAGCGTGTAGGAGGTGAACAGGATCAAGGCGCGCATCGTCAGCATGCGAAACCGCTTCGAAAAGATCGCCCTGAGCCCGACATCGGCATGAACCAGCACGAGAAGAATGGGCAGGGCGACGATCGAGCGGATCGCCATCACCTCGGTCACCGGATAGGTGCCCGATACGGCCTTGATCAGCGGATCCTGGAGCGAGAACACCAGAACGCCGAGGCAAAGGCTTGCCATGCCGAGGACGATCCGGTTCTGCATGTCGTTCGACGGCTCCTTGCGTGCGCGGCCCGAGAGCCGGGCCCGCGCAACTTTGTTTATGCATATCGCCCAAAACCGCTTCGCACCCTCGGGTCAGGGCCAAGGTCAGGCCCGAGGACATGCTTTTGGGCGACCTGCATCAAAAAGAACCCGCCACCATTTCGGGCAGCGGGTACGAGTGAGGACTTTTTTGGTCCGCAGCCGATTTCGCAGCCGCATATCCAATGGGTGAAGCGACTATTATCCGCCGTTTGACATGTTGCAAACGAATTGGAATGATGCCAGCGATCAGATTTTCTTATGGCGGACAAATGAAGCCCACGCTCGACAGCGATCTGCTGCGCACCTTCGTCGCGGTCGCCGACGCCGGCAATTTCACCAAGGCTGCGGTGCAGGCCGGCCGTACCCAGTCGGCGGTTTCGATGCAGATGAAGAAGCTCGAAGATATGGTCGGCGACAGCCTGTTCGAGCGCGGCTCGCGGGGTGTGGCGCTGACGCGCCGCGGCGGCGAGCTCATCGTCAACGCCCGCCGCATCGTGTCGCTGCTGGACGAGACGGCGGCATCGATGGTCGCGGCGCCGCTTGGCGGACCGGTGCGCATCGGCATTCCGGAGGAATATGGCCACGCGATCCTGTCGCGCGCGCTCGGCGCCTTTGCCAAGCGCCATCCTCAGGTCGACATCACCGTCCGTTACGCGCATTCCGGTGCGCAGATCGCGGCGCTCGCCGCCGGCGAGCTCGATCTGGCGGTGGTGTTCGAATGGCAGGACCTCTCCGGCGGTGAAGTGCTGATGCATGATCCGACCGTGTGGGTGACGTCGGAGCTGCACCATATGCATGAGGAGCGGCCGGTGCCGATCGCGCTCTACAATCGCGCCGGCTGGTGCAAGGATTTTGCGATAAAGTCGCTGGAACAGCGTGGTCTCGCCTATCGTGTCGCCTATACAAGCGATACCAATGGCGGCCTGCGGCTTGCCGTCACCTCCGGGCTGGCGATTGCTCCGATCTCGCGCAGCAACATCCCGGCCGGCTGCCGCGAGCTTACCGCCGCCGATGGATTCGGCGACATCGATTCCTCGAATGTGGTGCTGCGGCGCAATCCGAACGCTTCCGGCGAGGCCATCGTCAGCATGGAAGAGGCGATCCGCGAGGCGTTCACCAACCGTTAGAGCAGGCCGGCTTTACTTCAACTCCAGCAGCCGCTCCAGATAGCTGCGCTCGATATCGGGGCTTAGCGCGTTGCCGAGCCGCTTGCGGATCGCGTCGAGGATCTGGCGGGCGCGCTGCACGTCGATCTCGTCCGGCACCTTCACCGAATCGCCGAAATCTGGACCCTCGGTGGCGCGTGGCCGGCCGAGCGGATCGCGGTCGGCGTTCTGCTGGCGGCCGCCGCGCTGGCCGTCGCCCTCGTCGCCCTGCATGGCCTGCAATTGCTTCATCATGTCCTTGGCGCCCTTGCGCAACGCCTCCAGGGCGCGGCCCTGGTGACCGACGGCCTGATCGCCATCGCTGTCGCCAAGCGCCTGTTCGGCATCGCCCATGGATTTGCCGGCTTCGCCAAATCCCTCATTGGGCTCGAGCCCCATACCTTCGAGACCCTTTCTCAACTGGTCGAGCTCGCTTTGCAGTTTGCCCTGGCCTTCCTGCAACTGCTTCAGCGCGTCGGCGAATTCCTCCGGCGTCATCGGCTTCGGCCGGCCGAGCGGATCGCGGTCTTCGCCTGGGCCGGGCTGCTCGCCCTGTTCGCCCATTTGGCCCTGCTCGCCGTTCTCGCCGAGCTGCTCGTCTCGGTTCTGCCCACGCTGTTGCTGGCCGCGCTGCATCTGGTCCATGCGGAAGGTTTCGTTCATCATCTCCTGCTGGCGCCGCATGATCTCGCCGAGCTTGTCCATCTGCTGGCGCATTTCGCTGTTCTGCTGGCCGCCCTGCTGCTGACGTCCGGCCTGCAGGTTGTTCATCATGTCCTGCAGTTGCGAAAGCAATTCCTGCGCGCTGTCGCGATCGCCGGACTTCGCCAGATTCTCGATCTGGTCCATCATCCGTTCGATATCACTCTGGCGCAGCTCCTGGCCGTTCTGCTGCATCTGCGGCGCGTTCGGATTCTGCTGCGCACGCTGGGCGAATTCCTGCAGGAATTGGTTCATCGCCTCGCGCAGTTCCTTCATCGCCTTGTCGATTTCCTCGTCGCTGGCGCCGTTCTTGATCGCGTCCTGCAACGCCTGCTGCGCCTGGCGCAGCCGCCGCTCGGCGTCCGAAAGATTGCCTTCCTCGATGCCGAGCGCGATCTCCCAGAGATAGGCGACTTCGTCGCGCAATTTGTCGTCGTTGTCGGCCATCTTCAGCCGGGTGCGGGCGCTCATGATGGCGAGGTAGTGCGCCATATTGTCGAACGTGTCTTCGGGCCTGAGCGTGATCGCATCCATCAGGTCGAGCACGCGGCTCTTGGCGTTGGCGTCGAGCGCCAGCGCGCGGCGCTGCTCGATCACGGCCCTGGCCAGCGGATTGGAGAATGGCCGCTCCGGCATCACCAGGGTCCTGGTTTCGCTGGTTGCCGTATGGCCGGCATCGTCGGTGGCGACAAGCCTGAGCTTGACGTCGCCGCCGGCCCAGACATGCTCGGTCAGGTCCTTCGTGGTCTTGGCGGCATTCCCCTTGACGCCGCGGCGCGGCAGCGTCAGCGGCATTTCGGGCGGGCCATAGAGCGGATGCGCATTCGGCGCCGGTGGGTCGGCCAATACGAAATCCACCTTGGCGGAGGCCGCGCCATAGTCGTCGTCGATCTGGTAGTTGAGCTCGAAGGAGCCGTTGACGGCACGTTTCGGCTCGCCGACGAAGCGGATTTGTGGCGGCTTGTCCGGGATCACCGCGAAGGCCCAACTGCCGAGTTCGTCGCCGCCCGAGTTCAGTGTCAGTGTGCCGTTGGCGGTTAGCTTGCCGGTGAACTGGCGCACCGTGGAGGGCGTTGCCGTGGAGGGCGTTGCCGCCGCCGGCTTGGCCGCGTCGGCCTGCTGCCCGGCCGGCTCGATGGTGCGGGCGTTGCCGTCGGCGTCGGCATAGCTCAGCGTTTCCTCGCCCGAGCCGCCGGTGACGCGCAGCGACACATCGCTGCCTTCCGGAACGGTGAAGGTGGATGGCGCCTGATTGGCATTGCTGGCGAGGGCCGGGTTGGCGAGGGCTGGGGAAGTGAGGAAGACCGGTGCCCTGCCGGTGTAGGCCGGCGGCGTCACCCAGGCGTCGATGCGCGGCGGCACGGCGTCGCGCGCCGCGTGGGCACTGAACCCGTCCGCGATGCGGCCGCCCGACGGGCCGAACGAGAAGGCGAAAGCCGTGACCAACACAAGCGCCGCCACGGCGCGCAGCCCCCATGGGTCGCGCTCCGGCACCCGGGTGCGTGGCAGGTCGCCACCGAGGTTGCCGAGTTTTTCGGCCATGCGTTTCTGGTGCTCGCGCCACAGCGCTTGCGAAAAAATGCTCTCCCTGCCGCTCGGCCGGTCGGTCTGCACCAGCACCGGGCTGTGCAGCAATAGGTTGGCCGCCTCGATTCGCCGATCGATCTCGGCACTGGACGGCACCCGGAAGAAACGCAGGGGATAGAGCGCGACAAGGGCTGCGATGGCGAACACAGCCACAAGACCGATGCGCGCCATGTCGGGCAGTAAAAGGAAGAGGCCGAGCCACGAGACGCTGAGGAACAGGCTGGCGACGATGACGAGCGGCAGCAGCAACGGCCAGCCACGCTCGACCGTCATCGAGACCCGCGTCGCCAGCCGGCTCACGGCAAGGCGCCCGGCCAGGCTGCGATCGCTGGTGAAGGTGGGTCGTTCCGTCATCGGCCCTTCCTGTTCGGGCGGGATAACCCGAACTCACACATCTATCGCACCGGCCCGAAAATCGGATGCGCCCCGAAAATCGGATGCGAAGGACTCAAAGTCTTAGATGCACGTCGCTCCAAACATACCAAGAAACACGGCGAAGGCGAGGCAGTTCCCTAAAACGTGAACAGGACTGCCCCCGCTATCGTCAGAATTTAGCCGGATTGGCGTTTGCACCGCAGACCAGCACGGCGACACGCTCGCCCGCAGCCGCCGCGTAGCGGCCGGACAGGAGCGCCGCGAAGGCCGCGGCGCCGCCCGGCTCGGAGATGATTCGCACCCGGTCCCAAAGCGCCGCCTGCGCGGCGATGATTTCGTCGTCGCTGACCAGTATGGAACGCTCGACGAAGGCCTCGGCGATCGGAAACATCATCTCGCCGACGCGCTTCGGTGCCAGCGAATCGGCGGCGATGCCCTCAGTCGGCGCATCGACGGGCCGGCCGGCCTCGAAGGCGCGATGAAGCGTCGGCGCGCCCTCCGGCTCGACGGCGATGATCCTGATGCGGCCGGCAAACCAGGCGGCGATGCCGCCGATCAGGCCGCCGCCGCCGACGGCGACCAGCAGCGTGTCGAGTTCAGGCAGGTCGGTCTCGATCTCAAGGCCGAGCGTGCCTTGCCCGATCAGCGTTTCCTCCTGGTTGAACGCATGGATCCGCAGCGCGCCGGACCTTTCGGCAAAGTCTTCGCTGGCGGCCAGCGCTTCGGCATAGCGTGCGCCACCGACGACCAGCTCGGCGCCATAGCCGCGGATGCGTTCCAGCTTGGCCGGCGGGCTGACTTCGGGAACGAAGATGGTTGCCTTGTGGCCAAGCCGCATGGCGGCGTAGGCGACCGCGGCACCATGATTGCCGCCCGATGCCGCGACGACGCCAGCCTCGGGAACCGGCCGCTCGAGAAGATTGGTGAAGGCGCCGCGCGCCTTGAACGAGCCGGAATGCTGCAGGCATTCGAGCTTCAGGTCGACGCCAAGAGGCGGACGGCCGAAATCGGCCATATCGACGCGCAGCACCGGTGTGTGGCGCACGAAGGGCCGGATGCGCGGCTCCATTGCGGCGATGCGTTCGCGGGTGATGCTATTGCCGTTCAGCATGGTCTGCTCCCAAGGGTTGACATCACTTAGTAACTTAGCAAAATGGCTAAATGCAAGAGATTGATGTCTTCAAGGCGATCGCCAACGAGCGCAGGCTGCAAATCCTCGATTGGCTGAAGGATCCGCGCGCGCATTTTCCGCCGCAGACCGATGGCGATCTGGTCGAGGACGGCGTCTGCGCGCTGCTGATCGCGGAAAAGCTGGGGATTACCCAGGCGACGCTCAGCGAGCATATGCGGGTGCTGACCCAGGCCGGCCTTCTGCGCAGCAAGCGTATCAAGCAGTGGACGTTCTATCGCCGCGACGAGGGCAGGATCGCCGAGACCAGGGCGCTGATTCAGCACCGGCTGTAGCACTGCAGACGATCCATTCTTGTTGACCATGATCTTTTCCGAAACCGCCGTTTTTCGGGATCATGGGTCTATTCCAGCCAATCAGGTAGCGAATCCAGGCCGATCAGCTCGTCATAGGTCTGGCGCCGGCGCACGACATGGAAACGGTCGCCGTCGACCAGCACTTCAGGCACCAGCGGCCTGGTGTTGTAGGTGCCGGCCTGCACCGCGCCATAGGCGCCGGCAGTGGCGACGGCGATCAGGTCGCCGGCCTTCAGCCGCGGCAGATCGCGGTCGAGGCCGAGATAATCGCCGGTCTCGCAGACCGGGCCGACCACGTCGACCGTCATGCGCGGCGCCGCGGCCGGCTGCTGCACCACCGGCTTGATGTCATGGAAGGCGTCATAGAGCGTCGGCCGGATCAGATCGTTCATCGCGGCGTCGACGACCAGGAAATTCCTGGCGTCGCCCTCCTTCACGAAGATCACCTGGGAGACCAGGATGCCGGCATTGCCTGATATCAGCCGGCCCGGCTCGAACATCACCTTCAGCCCGAGCTTGGCGACGTGCTTCTTGACGATCTGGGCATAAGCGTCCGGCAGGGGGGGCGGGCTGTTGTCGACGCGGTAGGGAATGCCGAGGCCGCCGCCGAGGTCGATATGCTCGATGGCGTGCCCGTCGGCGCGCAGCACGCCGACCAGTTCCACCAGCAGCGCAAAGGCGTCGTCGAAGGGCTGCAATTCGGTGATCTGGCTGCCGATATGAGTGTCGATGCCGGTGACCTTGATGCCAGGCAGCTCAGCTGCGCGGGCATAGACCTTTCGCGCCTTCTGCCAGGGAATGCCGAACTTGTTCTCGGCCCTGCCGGTGGAGATCTTCTTGTGGGTCTTGGCGTCGACATCCGGATTGATGCGCAGCGAGATCGGCGCCACCTTGCCCAGCGCCGCGGCGCGGGCTGACAGCAATTCCAGTTCCGGCTCGGATTCGACGTTGAAGCACAAAATGCCGGCCGAGAGTGCAAGATCCATTTCGCGCGCGGTCTTGCCGACGCCGGAAAACAGGATCTTGTTGGCCGAAATGCCGGCGGCCAGCGCGCGGCGCAGTTCGCCTTCCGAGACCACGTCGGCGCCGGCGCCGAGTTTTGCCAGGATTTTTAGCACAGCCTGGTTGGAATTCGCCTTCATGGCGTAGCAGACCAGCGCGTCGAGCCCGGCAAAGGCCTGCGCAAACACGCGGAAATGTCTGGTCAGCGTCGCCGTCGAATAGCAATAGAACGGCGTGCCGATGCTTGCGGCGATTTCTGATATCGCCACGTCCTCGGCATGCAGCACGCCGTCGCGGTAGTCGAAATGGTTCACGAGAATGGTTCCGGAAGTTGGAGCACGACGAGATCGGCCGATCTCATCGGCTCTAGATCAACGGGTCGAGAATGAACTTCTTGTCCTCGACGGGTTTTTCCGGCTCCGGCGGCACGGGCTGCTCGGCCTTTTGTGCGTCCTTGCGCGCCTGCACGGCCGCCTCATAGGGCGTATCGAGCCCGGCTTTCCTGCCGCAGGCCGTTACGGTTGCCAGCGCCGCCAGCAGCGTCAGCGTCACCCAAATCCTGCTTGCGGTCATCGATCCATCCGTCCGAAACTTTTGCCCGCCGCTTTTAGCCGAGTTTTTCCGGCATTGCACCTAGTGTGGTGGATTTGAAGTTCCTGGCATTGATGGCATTCGCGTTGAGGAACTTCAAATCCAAAAACCACACTAGAATTCATTGAATTACTCGTGCGGCTTTTGACGAAATTCGCTCGCCGCGCTGCTCCAACGTGATGCGAATTTCGGATTCACCGCACGAGCATCACGCCCTCGCAATGTGCTTTTTCCAGTAGCGGATCTGCTTCCTCACTTCCGACGGCGCGGTGCCGCCGAAGCTCGTGCGGCTCTTCACCGAGTTTTGTACGGCAAGCACCGAAAACACGTCCGTCGTGATGCCGGGGTGAATGGACTGCAAGTCTTCCAGCGGCAGCTTGTCGAGCCCGATCTTCCTCTCTTCGGCCAGCGCCACGGCTCGGCCGGTGACGTGGTGCGCCTCGCGGAACGGCAAGCCAAGGCTGCGCACCAGCCAGTCGGCAAGATCGGTCGCAGTCGCATAGCCTGACCCGGCGGCCTTCTTCATGGCGGCGGCATTCACCGTCATGTCGCGCACCATGCCGGTCATTGCCGCCAGCATCAGGTCGAGTGTCTCGGCGGCGTCGAACACGGATTCCTTGTCTTCCTGCATGTCCTTGCCGTAGGTCAGCGGCATGCCCTTCATCACAGTCAGCAGGCCGACCAGATGGCCGGTGACGCGGCCGGTCTTGCCGCGCACCAGTTCGGCGGCGTCGGGGTTCTTCTTCTGCGGCATGATCGAGGAGCCGGTGGAGAATGAGTCCGACAGCCTGACGAAGCCGAATTGCGGCGTCGACCAGATGATGATTTCTTCGGCCAGCCGCGACAGATGCGTCGCGCAGATCGCCGCCAGCCCCAAAAACTCGAGCGCGAAATCGCGGTCCGAAACGCTGTCGAGGGAATTGCGCATCGGCTCACGGAAGCCGAGCGCCCTGGCCGTCTGGTGCCGGTCGATCGGAAAGCTGGTGCCGGCAAGCGCGGCCGCACCGAGCGGGCTTTCGTCCATCCGTTCGATCCCGTCGCGAACACGCGACAGGTCGCGCGAAAACATCTCGACATAGGCCATGCAGTGATGGCCGAAGGTCACCGGCTGCGCCGCCTGCATGTGGGTGAAGCCCGGCATTACCGTTGCCGCATGCTCCTCGGCCCGCTCCAGGAACGCCGTAATCAGGCCCTTCAGCGCCTCGGCGACGCGAAAGCACTCGTCCTTGACCCATAGCCTGAGATCGACCGCCACCTGGTCGTTGCGCGAACGGGCGGTATGCAGGCGGCCGGCTGCCGGGCCGATCAGCTCGGCAAGGCGGGCCTCGACATTCATGTGGATGTCTTCCAGCCTGGTCGAGAACTCGAACGTGCCGGCTTCGATCTCTGCCAGGATCGTGTTCAGCCCGTGAGCGATTTCTTCTTGATCGGCCGCCGAAATAATGCCGGTTTGCGCCAGCATCTCGCTGTGGGCGATCGAGCCTCGGATATCCTGCGCGTAGAGTTTGCGGTCGAACGAGATCGACGCGTTGATCGCTTCCATGATCGCGGCCGGACCCGAGGCAAAACGTCCGCCCCACATCTGGTTGCTGGCCTTCTTGTCGCTCATCGCTATAACCCGTGCTTCCGGAGCAGTTTTAAAAATGGCAGACGGCAATCGATTTTTCCCGGCCCCGCGCCTCATCCTCGCCGCTTTGGTGGCAGGCGTGCTTGCCGGCGCGGTCGCGGTATATGTCAGCGAAAGCGGTTCTGGCAACAACGCCCCCGCTCAAGTCGCCGTTGGCGACAGCAAGGACGATGTTGCCTGCGCCGCCAAGGCCGAGCGCGCCAAGACAGTCGCGGCGGCCGCCACCGGCCAGGTTGCAGCACTTTTGCCGGCCGATCCGCCGCAATCGCTGAAGGGCCTTGCCTTCAACAGCCCCGACGGCAAGCCGATGACGCTCGCCGACCATGCCGGCAAGACGGTGCTGCTCAATCTGTGGGCGACATGGTGCGCGCCCTGCCGCGCCGAAATGCCGGCGCTCGACGCGCTGCAGAACGAAATGGGCAGCGATGCTTTCGAGGTCGTCGCGGTCAATGTCGATGCCGGCGACGACAGCAAGCCGAAGAAGTTCCTCGAGGAGACCGGCGTCAAGGCGCTCGACTACTACCGCGATTCGACGATGGCGCTGTTCAACGATCTCAAGACACGCGGTCTGGCGCTCGGCCTGCCGGTCACCATGCTGATCGACGGTGAAGGCTGCCTGATTGCCCACATGAACGGCCCGGCAGAATGGTCGAGCCCGGACGCCAAGCGGCTGGTCGAGACGGCGCTCGGCAAGTCGGACTAATGCATGTCGCGCAAAGTGCGACGCGCTTTTAGGCGCCGGCGATTATTGCCGTTTTGTTCGTAAGCCGGCTTGGCAATTCCTTTCCACCGGCTCCTGTTCGGAAGCGTGCGCTACTTTAAGTGGAAATCAAGTTCATCGGTCCGCAACAAAACCGTTGTCCAATTGTCACGGGCGGCACATATTGGCTTTGCGAGAGTGCCCCTTTCGCCAATGACAAACGGGAGATGAAACATGAAGTTCTTCGGCTTCGCGGCCGGTGTCGCCGCCACCTTGACCCTGCTTTCCACCACCTCCGCCTTCGCCGTCACGCAGATCAGCTGGTGGCACGCCATGACCGGCGCCAACGCCGAGGTCGTCGGCAAGATCTCCAAGGATTTCAACGCCAGCCAGAGCGACTATGAACTGGTTCCGGTGTTCAAGGGCACCTATCCGGAGACGCTGAACGCCGGCATCGCCGCTTTCCGCGCCGGACAGGCGCCCGACATCCTCCAGGTGTTCGACGTCGGCACCGGCGTGATGATGGCGGCCGAGGGTGCGATCAAGCCGGTTGCCGAGGTGATGACCGGTGCCGGTATGACCTTCGACAAGAGCCAGTATCTGCCCGGTATCGTCGGCTATTATTCGAAGCCGGACGGCACCATGCTGTCCTTCCCCTACAACTCCTCCTCGCCGATCCTCTATTACAACAAGGATATCTTCCAGAAGGCCGGCCTCGACGTGAACAACCCGCCGAAGACCTGGAACGAGGTGTGGGAAGCCGCCAAGAAGATCAAGACGAGCGGCGCCGCCCCTTGTGGCTATACCTCGACCTGGCTGACCTGGATCCATCTGGAGAATTTTGCGGCGTGGAATGATGTGTCGTGGGCGACCCAGCAGAACGGTCTGGCCGGCGGTGATGTCGAACTCAAGATCAACGCGCCGATTTTCGTCAACCACTTCCAGGCGCTCGCAGACCTCGCCAAGGACGGCACCTTCAAATATGGCGGGCGTACCTCCGAAGCCAAGCAGATCTTCCTCGCCGGCGAATGCGGCATCTTCACCGAATCGTCGGGCGGCCTCGGCGACATCGTCAAGTCCGGCATGAACTATGGCATCGGCCAGCTTCCCTACGACAGCGACGCCAAGGGCGCACCGCAGAACACCACGCCGGGCGGCGCCAGCCTGTGGGTGTTCGGCGCCAAGTCGGACGAGCAATACAAGGGCGTTGCGGCATTCTTCGCCTACCTGTCCAAGACCGATGTGCAGGAATATCTGCACCAGAAGTCGGGATACCTGCCGGTGACGCTCGCTGCCTACGAGGCGACCAAGAAATCGGGCTTCTATGACAAGAACCCCGGCCGTGAGACACCCATCCTGCAGATGACGGGCAAGGCGCCGACCGACAACTCGAAGGGCGTACGCCTGCCGAACCTGCCGCAGGTGCGCGATATCCAGAACGAGGAGTTCGAGAAGATGCTGGCCGGCCAGCAAACCGCTCAGCAGGCGCTTGATAACGCGGTCACGCGCGGCAACGCCGCAATCAAGGAAGCGCTGGAGAACTGACGGGATTATCTCGGTTGGTGTCTGTTTGAATATCGCCCACGCGAGCTCGCGTGGGCGTCCCCGAGATAGCGAAGGAAATCAGCCTGTCTCCCCGCGTCGTCTTTCCCAATAAGATCCTGCCCTACCTGCTGGTGGCGCCGCAACTCGCCATAACACTGGTTTTCTTCTACTGGCCGGCTGGTCAGGCGCTTTACCAGTCGATGCTCAGGCAGGATCCGTTCGGGCTGAGGACCAGGTTCGTCTGGTTTGCCAATTTCCGCAAGGTGCTGGCCGATCCGGCCTACCTCAATTCGATCAAGGTCACCGTGGTGTTCTCGCTTGCGACCGCGATCGTCGCGATGTGCGTGGCGCTTTTGCTTGCGGTCATGGCCGAGAAGGCGGTGCGCGGCAAAGGCCTCTACCGCACGCTGTTGATATGGCCTTATGCCGTGGCGCCGGCGATTGCCGGCATGCTGTGGCTGTTTCTGTTCAATCCTTCGATCGGCTCGTTGGCGTATTTGCTGAGAAGCCTCGGCATCGCATGGGATCCGCTGCTCAACGGAACCCACGCCATGATCCTGCTTGTGTCGGCGGCTGCCTGGAAGCAGATCAGCTACAATTTCCTGTTCTTCGTAGCCGGTCTGCAGGCAGTGCCGAAAACGCTGATCGAGGCGGCGGCCATGGACGGCGCCGGCGAGACCAAGCGCTTCTGGACCATCGTCTTCCCGCTGCTCGCGCCGACCACCTTTTTCCTGCTGGTCGTCAACACCGTCTATGCCCTGTTCGACACGTTCGGCATCGTTCATGCCGTCACCGGCGGCGGGCCGGGCAAGGCGACCGAGACGCTGGTCTACAAGGTCTACAATGACGGCTTCGTCAATCTGATCCTGGGCGACTCGGCGGCGCAGTCGGTCATCCTGATGGCGATCGTCATTGCGCTCACCGCCATCCAGTTCCGCTACGTGGAACGCAAAGTCCACTACGGTTGAGGGCAGCGATGATCGGCCAGTCCCCGCTCCGCACTTTCATCGCCCATGCCGTGCTGATCCTCGGCATATTGATCGTGGCTTTCCCGATCTACTACACGTTCGTTGCCTCGACGCACACGCTGCAAACCATCCTCAGGCCGCCGCTGCCGCTCTTGCCCGGCGGCCAGCTCTGGAACAACTACAGCGAGGCGCTGTTCGGCGGCATTGGCCGCATCGGCGGTGTCAGCGTCGGCCAACTGCTCCTCAACACCACGATCATGGCGCTCGGCGTTGCGGTGGGAAAGATCTGCATCTCGATCCTGTCGGCCTATGCGATCGTGTTCTTCCGCTTTCCCCTGCGCATGACCTTCTTCTGGCTGATCTTCATCACCTTGATGCTTCCGGTGGAAGTGCGCATCCTTCCGACCTACAAGGTGATGGTCGATCTCGGCATGATCGACACCTATGCCGGCCTGATCATCCCGCTGATCGCCTCGGCCACCGCGACGCTGCTGTTCCGCCAGTTCTTCATGACCATACCGGGCGAATTGGTCGAGGCGGCGCGCGTCGACGGCGCCGGGCCATGGCGCTTCTTCTTCGATATCCTGTTGCCATTGTCGCGCACCAACATCGCGGCGCTGTTCGTGATCCTCTTCATCTACGGCTGGACGCAGTATCTTTGGCCGCTGCTGGTCACCAACAGCAACGACATGAACACCATCGTCATCGCGTTGAGAAAGATGGTTTCCTTCGCCGATGCCGATACCGAATGGCACCTGGTCATGGTCACCGCGATGCTGGCCATCGTGCCGCCGATCCTGGTGGTGGTGCTGATGCAACGCTGGTTCGTGCGCGGCCTGGTCGAATCCGAAAAGTGAGAAGCTGATGGCGACCGTCGATCTGAAGGACGTGAAGAAGGTCTATCCCAGTGGCGTCGAAGCGGTGAAGGGGGTCTCCATCGCCATTCCCGACAAGGAGCTTTGCGTGCTGGTCGGCCCCTCCGGTTGCGGCAAGTCCACGCTGCTGAGGATGATCGCCGGGTTGGAGACCATTTCCGCCGGTACGGTCGCCATCGACGGCAAAGTGGTCAACGCCATCGGCCCGACCGAGCGCGACATCGCCATGGTGTTCCAGAACTACGCGCTTTACCCGCATATGAAAGTCTATGACAACATGGCCTATGGCCTGCGCAATCGCGGCACGCCGAAGGACGAGATCGACAGCAGGGTGCGTTCGACCGCCAAGGTGCTGGAGCTTTCGGCGCTGCTCGACCGGCGGCCGCGCGAACTTTCCGGCGGCCAGCGCCAGCGGGTCGCCATGGGCCGCGCCATCGTGCGCAATCCGAAAGTCTTCCTGTTCGACGAGCCGCTCAGCAATCTCGATGCCAAATTGCGCGGGCAGATGCGGGTCGAGATCAAGAACCTGCAGCGCACGCTCGGCGTCACCTCGGTCTATGTCACCCACGACCAGCTCGAGGCGATGACGCTGGCCGACATCCTTGTTGTCATGAACGCCGGGTTGGTCGAGCAAACGGGCGCGCCGCTCGACATCTACGAAAAGCCGGCGTCGATCTTCGTCGCTTCCTTCATCGGCGCGCCGCCGATGAACCTCCTGGCGCTGACCGGAAGTTCCTCAGGCCCGATACTGGCTGACGGCACCGCGATCGGCTTTGCGGCTCCCGGAACGCAAGCCGTGACGCTGGGGTTTCGCCCTGAAGATGCCGACGTCACCTTCAATGCGGAGGCGCTGCCCGGTGCGCTCGTCCTGCCGGCGACAGTCGAAGCGGTCGAGCCGGTCGGGGCCGAAAGCTTTCTTCACTGCGCCGCAGCCGGCAGCCGTATCATCGTGCGCGTCTCAGGGCGCGCCACCGCAAAGCCCGGCGACCAGTTGCGTGTCGTGGCCATTGCCGAAAAGCTGCACTGGTTCGATCAGGCCGGCAAGCGGGTCGACTGAAGCCGGCCTCTCGGCCTGACTGGCGAACTGCGCGAGACGCAAGACCGTTCAGGCGAACACATGCGCCTTGCCCGACACCGTCAGTCGGACGATCTCGCCAACCACCGGTGTGTCCATGCCTGGCTTGCGCAGGACCAGTGGCGTGTTGCCGATCGCGGCTGCGTCCGGCGGATCGGGACTGTTCAAGAGCCGCACCGCGATGGTGCACATCGAGCCGGCGAATTCGGACTCCGTGACTTCGCCGAACAGCATGTCCGGCGTGCCCGACATGCCTTCGCGCGATGTTCGTTTCAACAGCACCTGTTCCGGCCGCAGCATGATGCGGACGAGATCGCGCCGCTCGGTGCTGTCGACGGCGATGCGGCCGAGCGGCGAGCTGGCGAAGCCGTCCGCGATCCTGGCCGGCAGGATGATGGCGTCGCCGAGGAATTCGGCGACCATCCGGTCCTTCGGCTTGAGATAAAGCTCGCGCGGCGTGCCGACCTGCGAGAATTTGCCGTCGCGCATCACCGCGACCTGGCTGGCAAAGGACAGCGCCTCGGCCTGGTCGTGCGTGACCAGGATCGTGGTGATGCCGGCGGCCTCCAGAAGCTCGGCCACCGCCTTGCGCATCGAGGCGCGCAGGCCGGTGTCGAGCGCCGAGAAAGGTTCGTCGAGCAGCATCAGCCGCGGCTTCATGGCCATGGCGCGGGCCAGCGCCACACGCTGCTGCTGGCCGCCTGAGAGCTCGTGCGGCCGCCGTTTCAGGATCGCCTTGTCGAGCCCGACGATATAGGCGAGCTCGGCGATACGCTCGCTGCGCTTGTCCTGGTGATGCCGCATGCCGAAACCGATATTGGCGGCGATGCTCAGATGCGGGAACAGGGCGCCGTCCTGCGCCACCACGCCGATGCCGCGCCGATATGCCGGCACGGCAGCGCCGCCATTGGCCAGCACCTCGCCGTCGAGCACGATGCGACCCTGGTCCGGCGCCTCAAAACCGGCGATCAACCGCAGCAGGGTCGTCTTGCCGCAGCCGGACGGCCCGACGATCGCCGTGCGGCTGCCGCTGGCCACGCTGAGGTCGACGCCGGCCAGTGCGGCCACCGGGCCGTAGTGCTTGTGCACATCGGTGAGTTCGAGGAAGCTCATCGCCCGGCCATCCGCTTCGACTGGACGTAGAGCAGCCAGGTCAGCGGCAGCGACATCGCCACCATGATGAGCGCGTAAGGTGCGGCGGACGCATAGTCGATCTCGCCGCTGTGGGCCCAGAACGCCATCGCCAGCGTGCGGGTGCCGTTGGGCGCCAGCATCTGGGTGGCGGTCAATTCGTTCATGATGCCGAGCGCCACCAGCGCCATGCCCGCCGCGGCACCCGGCGCCGACAGGCGGATCGTCGTCGACCACAGCGCCCTGAGCGGTGGCCGGCCGAGACTGGCGGCGGCGCGTTCGAGCTCGACCGGCGCCTGCGCGATCGACGCCCGCAGGCTGATCAGGGCGCGCGGCAGGAACATCAGCGCATAGGCTACGAGGATCGTGAACAGGGTCTGATAGAGCGGCAGCGCGATGCGCACCGTGATGGTGACCAGCGCCAGCGCCACGACGACGCCGGGCAGCGAGCCGACGATGTAGTTGCAGCCCTCCAGAAGGCGCTGCAGCGGCCCCGGCGCGCGGATCGAGATCCAGGCCATCGGCATGGCGGCGATAGTGGCGAGCAGGGCGCCGGCGAGCGCCAGGAACAGGGTCTGGCCGAGCGCCAGGCCGATCTCATCGAGGCGCCAGACATCGGCGCCGCCGGCCACAAGCCAGCGGCCGATGGTGACGAACGGCACGCCAAGCGCCAGCAGCGCGGTGACGACGGGCAGAGCCAAGCACGGGATGGTGGCGCGGCCGAGCCTTGTGCGTTGCTGCTGCCGCGCGGCGCCCGAGCCGACGCGGGCATAGCGCTCCTCGCCGCGCACCAGCACTTCCATCCCGAGCAGCACGAAACAGCATGTCACCAGCACCGCAGCCAGCATGTTGGCGGCGGGGCCGTTGAAGGTCGACTGGAACTGGTCGACGATCGCCGTGGTGAAGGTATCGAAGCGGATGAACACGTAGAGGCCGTACTCGGCCAGGAGATGCAGGCCAACCAGCAGCGAGCCGCCGCAGATGGCGAGCCTGAGTTGCGGCAGCACGACCCGCCGGAACACGCGCCATGGCCCGAGGCCGACGGCTGCCGCGGCATCTTCGAGAGCAGGATCGAGCCGGCGCAAGGCTGCCGCCACCGGCAGATAGAGGAACGGGAAATAGGCGACGACGGAAACCAGGACGCCGGCCCACAGCCCGTGCAGTCCGGGCACCAGGGTAATCCAGGCGTAGCTGTGGACGAAGGCGGGGATGGCGAGCGGCGCCACCGACAGCCAGGCCCACAGCCGGGCACCGGGAAGGCTGCTGCGTTCGGTCAGCCAGGCCAGCGCCACCGAGAGCACGATGCAGATCGGCACCGCCAGCACCACCAAAAGCAGGGTGTTGACCAGGAGCTCGCCAACACGTGGCCGGAAGACCAGTGCCGATACGGTGTCCCAGCCAGTCTGCACGGCAATCCAGATGATGAAGGCGAGCGGCAGCAGCGAGAACAGTGAGACCAGGATGGCGGCGAGCGAAATCCAGGATATCGGCCGCCGGCGCCTCCAATGCACAGCCACCATGCCGGTCGGCAAGTCTGAACGTGCAAGGTCGGCCGCAGGCAGCATCAGCTCAGACGCCGAGCCGTTGCCGCCCGGTGGCGGAAACGATCGCAGAGCCGCAAACACGGCCAAAAACGCAGCTTGTCGTCATGGACGAATGCCACCTCGAAAACAGAGCGCTCCTGCGGAAGCGAATTCCCGCAGGAGCGCAGTCGGCTGCCGTTTTAGGACGAACGCGAACTAAAGCAAGCCGGCTGCCGTCATCAGGTCGGTCACCTCTTTGGAGTTCAGCGTCGTCGCGTCGACCTTCGGCGCCTGCAGATCGGCCAGCGGCACCAGCGCCGGATTGGACTGCGCGCCCTTGCCGACCGCGTATTCGAAGGAATTGCCGGTCTTCAGCACGTCCTGACCACCCTTGCCGGTCACCCATTTCAGGAAGGCCTGGGCTTCCTTCGGGTGCTTGCTGGAGGCCAGGACGCCCCCGCCGGAAACCGAGACGAAGGCGCCCGGATCTTGGTTCTTGAAATAATGCAGCCCGACATTCTTGCTGTTCTCGCCGGTCTTGGCCTGGTCGCCGTAGTAATAATAGTGATAGATCACGCCGCCATCGACCTCGCCGGCATTGACCGCCTTCATCACCGTGCTGTTGCCTTTGTAGGCGGTGAAGTTCGCCTTCATCGCCTTCAGCCAGTCGGCCGTTGCGGCCTTACCCCTAAGCTGCAAAAGCGCGCTGACGATCGCCTGGAAATCGGCGCCGGACGGCGAAGCGGCCCAGCGTCCCTTCCAGCTCGGATCGGCGAGTTCAAGCAGCGACTTGGGTAACTGCTCGGCGGTCAGTTTGGTCTTGTTGTAAGCAAAGACGGTGCTGCGCGCGGCGATGCCCACCCACTTGCCGCTGGCCGGCTGGTACTCCTTGGGAATCTGCGCCAGTGTGTCGGCGTCGACCGGCGCGAACAGGCCTGATGACTCGACCAGCACCATGGCCGGTGAGTTTTCCGTCAGGAACACGTCGGCCGGCGAGGCGGCGCCTTCGGCAACGATCTGGTTGGAAAAATCGCTGTCGCCGCCGTGGCGAACGGTGACCTTGATGCCGGTTTCCTTGGTGAAACCTTCCACCCAGGCATTGGTCAGGCTCTCATGCTGGGCATTGTAGACGACGATGCCGCTGTCCTGGGCCATAACCGGGCTGGCGACCAGGCTGATTGCAAGTGCTGTGGCTCCGGCAAGGACGGAAAGAGCATGTTTCATGGACGTCATCCCGCTCGATCGCGATGGTTTTGGCTTAGCATGGCTGCACTATCAATTCCTGATCGGTGTAGTCAAGATTGGTGAGCTGCGTAATCGGCGCCGGAGGTGAAACCTTCGTGATATTCCTTACTTTGGCTTGGACATTATTTCGCCGGCCACGTAACAAAACAGCGCCGAGGCGCGAATTATCGGGGAGTGAACTCTTGTGACCGGCAAGGACGAGGCCGAGCTTTCCCGGCTGATGCGGGCCGCGATCGCGGGAGATGAAAGGGCTTACGCCGACTTTCTGCGCCGGACGGCTGCTCTGGTTCGCGGCTTCATCAGGCGCAAGATCGTTCAGGGCGGGGTCGATCCCGAGGATGTCGTGCAGGAAACCTTGCTGGCCATTCATGTGAAGCGGCATACCTGGCGCCAGGATCTGCCTGTGCTGCCCTGGGTCTACGCCATAGCGCGCTTCAAGCTGATCGACGCCTTTCGACGGCGCGGGCGGCGCATCGAGATCGAGATCGACGAGATCGCCGAGACCTTCGCCGAACCGGAGGCCGAAACGGTCAGCGGGCGTGACATCAACCGGGCGTTGGACGGCCTGCCGCCGGCGCAGCGTTCGGTGGTTTCGTCGGTGACGGTCGAAGGCCGTTCCATCGGCGAGACGGCAGCGAAGTTCGGCATCAGCGAGACGGCGGTGCGCGTGTCGCTGCATCGCGGTCTCGCCGCCATTGCCAAACGGTTCGGGGCCAAACAATTCGGGCGGAAATGACATGAGGACCGACGATCTCATCAAGGCGCTCGACGCCGATGTCCGCAGCACGGCGATGCCGCTCGGCTCGGCCTGGTGGATAGGCGCAGGTGCGGCTACGCTGATCGCGGCGGTGGTTTTCTGGCTGGCAATCGGCCCACGCACCGACATCGCCACCGCCATGTATACGACGCGTTTCGTTGCCAAGTTTGTGTTCACGATGGCTCTGGCGGTCAGCGCCTTCGCCTTGATCCGCGCCCTGTCGACACCCGGTGCAGCAACGAGCAGGGCGGCGACCTGGATGATTGCCGCACCGCTGCTGGTGGCCGTAGCGGTGGGTCTGGAACTCCTTTCGGTGCCTGCGGCCGACTGGGGCAGGCGGCTGGTCGGCAGCAACATGGTTATCTGCCTGACGTTCATTCCGCTGATCGGCATCGGTCCGCTTGCCGTCTTCCTGGCGGTGCTGCGCTATGGCGCGCCGACGCGGCCGGTGCTTGCCGGAACGGTGGCGGGCCTGCTCGCCGGCGGGCTGGCGGCAACTTTTTATGCCGCGCACTGCTTCGACGACTCGCCGCTCTTCGTCGCCACCTGGTACACGATCGCGATTGCCATCCTCGCCGCGTTCGGCGCGCTCGGCGGGCGGCTTTTCGTGCGCTGGTAGCGACGGCGCGCGATCGGCGACCGTGATGGTCTACTTCGTCAAAACTCATGAACGACCTGGCATTCTGAAGGACCTGGTTCGACCGGTTGCGGAAGTTCGATCGCCCGTGCCGGATTCGAAGGCGCTCCTGTTAGGCTAAAGGCAACCCATTCCTGTCGTTGCAGTGAACTGAAAGCCGCCTTGATGATCACGGCTGAGTTGCGAACGGATAGCGGACGGGTAGGCCAGGAACATATTATGCCGTTGCCAATGGGACTATTCTAAGCCTTAGTGCTCGCGATAGAGCTTCGATAACATCCGAGAAAGCCGCGTGGCGCTCTCAGGCGTGTTGCAGGACGTCCTATGACCACCAGGGAACGAGTTCAGACCGGGTCGCTTGCAGGTGAGCGCAGGCATGTGACCGCGCTGTACTATGACATTGTTGGTTCGACCGCTCTGCTAAATCAGCTGGACCCCGAAGAATTCGGCGCTATGCAACGTTCGCTCCACAATGGAGCGGCTGCATTGATCAGCGACTACAATGGCTACCTTGAGCGGGTTCAGGGCGACGGCGGCTGCGCCTATTTCGGCTTTCCCGAGTCCAGGGAAGATGCCGCCGAATGTGCGGTTGCGTCGGCAATCGAGATTGTCGAGTGGTGCGAGAAACTGGCGAGACAGTCCGAATCCAGCCTCAAGGTAAGGGTCGGCATCACCACAGGTGTGGTCGTCATCGCTGACGCTTCGAAAACGAACCTTCCGGGCGCCACCGAGATTATTGGCGTCGCGCCGGCACTGGCTGCGCGGATCCAGTCCGAAGCAGCGCCGAACAGTGTTGCTGTCGCAGAATCCACCTATCGGCTTACCATGGGCGCGTTCGAATTCGAGGAGATCGGTCCAAGGCACCTGAAAGGATTTGACGAACCGGTGCTTTTGTGGCGGCCAATAACTCGCCGTCAGCAGTTCGACCGCTTCACAGCGTACCGGCGCGTTTCCGCGCCGCTAATCGGTCGCGAAGACGAGCTTGAATTGTGTGGCCGGCGTTGGGTTAGAGCTGCAAGCGGCAATGGCCAGTTCATTCTTCTCCATGGCGACCCCGGAATCGGAAAATCCCGGCTGATCGCCGAGTTCCGCCGTGAACTTGCCGCTAAGGGTGTGCGCACCCTAGTGTTTCAATGTCAGCCGCGCGGCAATTCGGAACCGCTGCACCCGTTTCTGGAACCTCTCAGAAAGGCAATCGCAGAAACGACCGGCAACGCCGACCTGGATCGGGATGCAGTCACGCGCTACCTGCGGTCACATGGCTCGGAACTTAGCCCGTTGAATGCCGAGATCATCACATTCCTTGTCGCGGGCGAGACGGAAGGGGGTGCTGGCGAAGCCTGGCAGGTCGATCTCTCGGACGAGGAGATCAGGGCGCGTGTTGTCGAGGCCATGCTGTCACTTCTGACGTCGCCGTCCGCTCTCGGACCGCTCCTCCTGATAATCGAGGACGTTCACTGGGCAGACACGCTCACCAAAGCACTTGTCGTCAAGCTGAGTGGGTGGATCAAAACACGGCCGATCCTTGCCGCAGTAACGTCGCGCGAGGCAAACGCGCCGGACGGTTTCGGCGATCCAAACGTGATTGCCGTCGCCTTGTCTGGCTTAACTGCTCAAGCTACCGCGGAACTGATCAGCACGATCTGGGAGGATTCGCCACCAGATGAACTGGTCGCCTTTATCTACGAGAAGAGCGATGGCGTGCCCCTGTTTGCCGAACAGCTGGCGCTTTGGATCCGCGAACGAGCGAACGCTGGCTTGCCCGATCGGGCCAGATTGGAGGCGTTGCTTCGTGCGGATAGCATTCTGGATCTCCGGGATCTTATCGCAGCCCGCCTCGCCAGCCTGGGGCCATTGAGACGTGTCGCACAAATCGCAAGCGTCCTGGGGCGACAGTTCCGACGGAAACTGCTGGCTTGTTTGCTTGAACTTGGGCATCTTGCCACACCCCTGGACGAAGCAATCGAAGGTCTTGTCCAAGCCGGGATTGTCCGTCGGAAGTCTGGCGGTATGGAAATTCGCTTCCGCCACGTGCTGATCCAGGAAGCGGCCTACGAGAGCCTCCTGAAATCCGAGCGGCAGGAAATCCACACAAGCGTTGTAAATCTCATTCAATCTGGCGCTGCTCCGCCGCTCTCCGACGAGACGATGGCGTGGCATTTCGGGCAGGCCGGACAGCCTTTGCAGGCGGCGCGCCACGCTATTCAGGCGGCAGAGGCTTGCGATGTTCGGTCAGCAATGCAGGAAGCGGAAAACCTGCTGGATTTCGCTGAGAAACAACTCGCTCAGGCCGGCAGGAATGCCGAGTCGAATGAGCAACTGCTTCGCCTCCTCACAGTTCGCGGGCCGGTCGTTGCGGCTCTTTTCGGTAGAGGCAGCAAGCAAGCGCGTGCGATCTATGAGCGCGGCGTATCACTGTGCGCCGCGATTAAGGATCGGGATCGTGCAGAATGGTTCCCGCTTTACTGGGGGTGGTGGTTCACCGCTCCCGATTACGAGACGCAGCGCGTGAGATCGGACATCCTCCTGCGCGACCTCAAGGACTCGGCCGATCCGGAGGTCCGGCTCCAGTCGCTCCATTGCGCGTGGGCGACGAACGAAGATGCCGGGCTCCACTCGCACTGCTTGAAATGCGTCGAGGACGGACTCAAACTTTACGACGAGAACCGCGCACGATTCAGCCGCGGTCGCTACGGCGGCCACGACGCGAAGGTCTGCGGCTTGGGCGAACGGGCCTTCTCTCTCTGGTTCATGGGCGACGACGCCGGATCGTCGGAAAGCATTGATGCGGCGAAGCAGTGGGCCAAGCACATCAACCATCTGAACAGCGTACTTCATGCGCTGGAATTCGAGATCGAGCTGAAACGCTATCGGAATGATTATGCAGGGGTGATCGCGGTGGCCGACAGGATTTCTGAACTCGCGCAGGCCATGCCGGGCGTGCTCACCAAGGCGGCGCTCTTTCGCGCCTGGGCCCATGGCCTGAACGGGAACGTGGCAGCCGGGTTGGCGCAATTCGAAGCCGGGCTGGCACGCCAGCGCGAGATAGCCACCTACGAGGGGGCACCCATCTATGAAGGTATGCGCGCAGAGCTGTTCGTTCGCGCCGGACGCAACGATGAGGCCCTGTCGATCCTGGACGGCGCAATCGCGGCCTCGACCCGCAACGGCCAGGTATTCTGGCTGGCGGAGCTGCTTCGCCAGCGGGCCCTTCTTCGCCATGCCCGCCATGAGTCGGAAGAGGCAATCGCAATGGATCTTCGTCGCGCGCTCGAGGTCGGCGCCGAGCAGCACGCCGTGGCGCTTGTTTCCCGTGTCCGCCAGGATCTGGAGCGGCTTGGACTTCAAGCCCAGGCCTCCGACGCATGAACGGGACGCATGCAGCAACTGCAGCTGAACTGGGCATACAACTCGACCGTGAACTTTCCGCTTGCCACGATTTCCGGGGCCGGGCGTCGCAAGCCACCGAAGAACTCGTCCGGGCGCTTTTTTCCGCGCGGCGGCGTTTCGGAATAACGCGGGTCGGGTCGCTGACCCGGCTCGACCGCGCCGGCGTCGCTGTCGCCCAGGCGGTGCGGCCGCTATCCCTTTCCAACGCCGTCTCCCAGGGCAAGGGTGTAAACGTCGTCGAAGCGGCGGCCTCGGCCCTGATGGAAACGCTCGAATGCTGGGCGGCGGAACGAATTGCACCGGAGCGCATCAAGGTCGCAAGCGCGCGCGACCTGGGGGGCGAGATACGCAATCTCTACGCCGGCTGCCGTGTGCACGGCTTCGACGCTGGTTGGGATCAACTGCGGCTCGGCTGGACGGACGGCTACGACCTCCTCACGGCGCGCGTGCTGCCCGTTCCCGTCGCCCTGGTCGATACGGTCTACACGCTTCCCTCGCCGCATCCCATCGCGTTTCCACGCTCGACGCGGGGACTCGCTGCCAGCCCCACAATGCTTGCCGCCATCCTCCATGCGGCGCTCGAAATCCTGGAACGGGATAGCGTCGCGGGGGCGCGGCGATATCCGCGCTCCTATCCGGAGCTTCGGATCGATCCGGCTCGCGTCGGCGGCCCGCTCTCGTCGAGGATTTTGGCCAGTCTCAAGGCCGCGGATCTGGCCGCGGGCATCTGGCTGGTCCCGGGCGATCACCATCTGCCCGTCTTCCGCTGCCAGGTCATCGAGACGGAAGCCCATCGGGAAATCGCGCCGATGCCGGGTGAGGGGTTTGCCTGCGATTTCACTTATGACGGCGCTTTGGCAAGAGCCCTCATGGAGGCGGCGCAGGCGCGGGTCACTGCGCTTGCGGGGGCTCGCGAGGATATTACCCGCGCGGCCTACCCCGAGCACTACGACCGCAAGGATCTGGATGCGCGCCGGCATGCCTTCCTGTCGCAAAGCGGAACCGTCGCGCTTCCAGTCGATCGCGACGCACCAGCCTCGGGGGACGCCGCACTGGGAACCGTCCTCGATGCGCTCAAGAGCGCCGGTGGGCAGGCGGTCCTGGTCGTGCCGCTCTACAGCGGCGAAGATCCGAACCTCGAAATTGTCCGCCTCGTAGTCCCGCCGCTCCGGGATCTCGTCGGAGAATAAGCGATGCCAGGCGAAGTGGTCGTCTTCCTCGGACCTACGCTATCGCATACTGAAGCTTCCGGGTTTCTCGATGCCACCTATCTGCCACCCGCAGAGCAGGGCTCGGTCGTGCGTGCGGTTCGGACATATCTGCCGCGAGCGATCGTCCTTATCGACGGCTCGTTCGGAAAGGTGCCGGCGGTGCGTCACAAGGAGATCCTCTGGGCGCTTGCGAAAGGCATTCGCGTATTCGGCGCCGCAAGCATGGGTGCGCTCCGGGCGGCCGAGCTGGCGGCCGTCGGCATGCGAGGCCACGGATATATCTATCGGTGGTACGCGCTGACGCCGCTCGCGGACGACGACGAGGTTGCGGTGGCGATGTGTCCTCCGGAACTCGGCGCAGCGCCGCTGAGCGAGGCGCTCATCAACATCCGCCTCACCCTGCGCCGCGCGATGCGCGCCGGAATTGTGACCGCCGAGGAGAGGCACGTGCTGGAAGGCCTGGCGCGAGACACGCACTTCGTCGATCGCAGCTATCCCCGCCTGCTGGCCGATGCGCGATCCACCCTGCCTCACAAATCGGGACCCGCTCTGGACCGCCTGGCGCAATGGCTTCCGTCGGGCGCGCTCGACCGCAAGCGAGGAGACGCTATCGGCCTGTTGACGAAACTCGCGCGCTGCCCGCACCTTGTTGGTAAAGGCCAAGACAACGCACCCTTCCGACTGACGGAAGCTTGGGCCTACGACCTCGACGCGGCAGGACTGTGGGATGACGATATTACTTCAATTCTTGCAGATAACGGCAAAATGACTTAAGAAAGACTTCGTGCCATCCCTGTAACGGGGAGGTTGGGGGCGCCAGCATGGATGCTACCGGGCAATGGCAGTCTGGCGCGCGGACCGCGGTTTCGCGGCTTGGAACCCGCTTTCTCGTTTTCCCGCAACCCCCTTTTATCCCAGGCTATGAGCGGCCGGAGACGATTTGGATCTCCACCCCGCCCAACCGGATCGGTCCCGGACCGGCCGACCGCCGGATGTACGTGATCGTTCCGCTGGTCGATAAACAGCCCTACCAATTCCCCTACCTGCCTCCCTACGCCGGCGCCCTGAGGCCGCCTGCCGAGGCGGGCCCGGACGGTCACTTCGACAACATTCCGATCGGCACGCCGGAATTCGAGGCGGCGCACGCCTACGCGTGCGTCCGGCGCGTGCTCGACATCTGCGAGAGCTATCTCGGGCGCGAGATCCCCTGGTTCTTCGGACCGACCTACGACCGCCTCGAGATCGTGCCGCGGCTCCGCTGGGACAACGCGCAGTCGGGCTACGGTTTTCTGGAGATGGGCGAGGACGAGGCGCGCGGCGAGCCGCAACCCTTTGCGCTCAACTTCGACGCCCTCGCGCACGAGATCGGGCACCTGATCATCTTCGGTGTGATGGGCGCGCCCCGGATCGACCCGCCGCGCGAATATTTCGCGTATCACGAGGCCGTTGCCGACTTCATCGCACTGATCGGCCTGCTGCACTTCGATACGGCGCTCGACCTGCTTCTGCGGCGCACGCGCGGCAACCTCCTGATCGCCAACGAACTCGACCGCTTCGCCGAGCTTTCCGACGAGAAACAGGTGCGGCTGTTCAGCCATTCGCTGCGGGTGAGCGACGTCAGCGCCGAGGTGCACGATCTCTCCAGACCCTTCGCAGGAGCGCTGTTCGACATCCTGGTCGAGATCTACCAGGTGCTGCTTTTCGAGCGCGGACTTTCCGATCTCGATCCGCGCGACTTCCGCGACCTCAGGAGCGAGCTTTCGGAAGAGGAACTGGAAGAGCAGCTTTCGGCTTCGCTCGGCGCGAACGACAACCGGCACTTTGCCTTGAAATCGGCGCTGGAAGAGGCGCGCGATCTCGTCGGCGAAATCCTGGTTCGCTCTTGGGAAGAGCTTGAGCCGGAAACCCTCGATTATCACGCGGCGGCAGAGGCGATGATCCTTGCCGCCGAGAGTGGCCGCGCCAGTCGCTTTGCCGGCAGCGTCATCGACAACTTCGCCTGGCGCGAGATCTTGTGAGGAGAAGCGCGTGCCGGATAATGGATTAAGGCCGCCACGGCCAATCAGAGGGAGAAACGCCATGACGTCAGACGATATTCCTGCAGCACCGGGTTCGACTGAGTATATCCCTGATGAGATCGTGCTATACGGGGTCAAGCTGAATGAGGATCGAGACCTTGCCAGCCTTCCGTTTGGGACTAAGCGTATCCGACTAGAGGTACGCGATGAGAGCGGTCAAGTCATGGGTAGGGAAATACTCACGATAGCTGCTATTTACAGTTATTCCTTTGAGGGTGGATGCTATCGCTTTGATCGCCCTAAACTTATGATATTCGAAGCACCAGAAGAAAAAGAAGTAAAGGGATGTGGATACGAAGAAGGTTCAGGTTACAAGATGTGGCGAATAGATGCCAAGTTTGGCCTTATGGAGCTAAACACGAGCGTTGATCTTGCCGAGACGCTTGTGCTTGAGGCAAATCTACCGGGTAACCGGGCTCCAAACACCTACGGAAACAGTATGCAACTCGCTCATCGAGGCAATCGATTGAGCAAATATGGTGGAGGAACGCCGTAGCCGTAGCGGAACGCTCTTTCAGTGGTCGGGAAGATGGTCGTCGTTGATCGGGTAGCACTGCCCTATTTCCGGGGACATTTCGTCGTCGTGGTTACCCCAATGCTCGCTAGGGCGATCCTCCTTACCGTGCTCACTCACGTTCCGAGCAACCTCCACCTGAATGTAGCCCTTTTGCGGTTTGCTTCCGGTTGTAGGGTTTACACTAAAGGTAACTTCATCTCCGTCGCCATGCCTGTCGACCACGGAAAGCTTTGGGCCGTGAAGCTTTGCCTTGTCGTTCCAATCTTTAACTTTCAGCCATTTGGTTGTCCCGGTGGCCTTTAATTTGAACTCCATTATTTCCTCCTCTGAAACGGCGGCTTCTCTACATCGCGCCTCATATCGGAGAGTGCCGCCATCTAGGAAGGATGTAAAGTAAAGGTTGAAGCTGGACCGGCGGAGCAAGCGCATCAACAATCCGACTGCCGAAATGGCAAGGCCGCTGGCCAGACCGTCGGCATGGCCGGCCAGCTTCATCGTCCGCCGTCTCCCAAGGGGACTATGCAGCTGAAGCGCGGGTTCTTGGCGCGAGCGGCTGCGGGCATAACCAGAAGTGCGGGCCTTTTATCGTGCGGCGCCTTGTGTGCTGCGCGAACCACCCAAACGCTCCGATGTTGCAGGAGTGTCGTTTGACAGGCTCTGCCTGGAAGCGATGATCACGATCGCCCGCTAAGGAAGAACCACGCGTCTCCGCCCGCAGCGGGCAATTGCAATGACCGTGCCGTTCGTTGTAGCCCTTCCAACCGCTTGATTTTGGAGGAGACGCGGCATGGACCGGTTCACCGGCGGTTGCCTGTGCGGCAACGTGCGAATTGTGGCGTCGGGCACTCCATACCGGGTCGGCCTTTGTCACTGTCTCGACTGCCGCAAGCATCACGGCGCCCTTTTTCACGCGTCCGCGATATTCCCTCAGGATGCGGTGACGATCGAGGGCGAAACACGCGACTACGCCGGGCGGTTTTTCTGTCCCCGCTGCGGCTCGACCGTTTTCGGACGCAGCGCCGACGAAATCGAAGTGAACCTGGGTTCCCTGGACGCCCCTGACCAACTGATGCCGACCTACGAAAGCTGGACCGTCCGTCGCGAGTCTTGGCTGCCGCCGTTTCCGCTCAAGAGACGATACGACCGCGATCGTGACGCCACGGGTCGCTTCGAGGAGTAGGCCGCGCGAACAGTGAGGCGGCCGCCTCAGCCGGTCGATGCCGCTGTGAAAACCGCCAGTTGGGCGGCGAACGCACGCTTGTAGGCGGGCCACGCCTGGCCGCGGGCGACATAGGCGGAAAGACTCGGATATTCCTCCAATATCCCTGTTCCCTCCAACCTGCGCAGCACCATCACCATCATCAGGCCCCCGGCGCTGAACGCGCCATCGAGCCAGTCGGTATCGCCAAGCCGACTGGAAAGTTCATCCAGCCGGCCACGGACGCGATCCTCGATCATGGGCAGGCGGTCCTTGTACCAGGGCTTGTCGCCTTCCGCATACGGGGCCTGTTCGCGCTCGACGATCGGCGGCTCCACCGTGCTGACCGCGGCAAACATCCACGTGATCGCCCGCGCCCGGGCATTCGCATCGTCTGGCAGCAGGCCCGCATGGTGCTCCGCGATATGGAACACGATCGACCCGGACTCGAACAAAGCGAGATCACCTTCCTCATAGGTCGGAATCTGACCGAAAGGATGCAGCGCACGATGCGCGGGCTCCTTCATCTCCCTGAACGAAACAAGCCGAACCTCGTAAGGCTGGCCCACTTCCTCGAGCGCCCAGAGAACGCGCATGTCGCGCGCCAGCCCCTGGCCGCGATCGGGCGAGCTTTCAAAGGCGGTGATGGTGGGGATCATCGGAAGGCTCCGGGTGATTGCATGACGCTGTCGGGGTGCGTGATGGCGACGATCTTTCTCATGGTCAGGTGTCTGGTTCATGCGCTTTGCTTCCAGAGGACGAACGATCGGCGGGAATTCCGACACCTTGCCGCGTTTGTCGCCCATCAGACAGCCGTACGCGAGGAGTTGGCAGTCCAAGATGTCTCCTCGGCTGTTTTTGCCACACTTTGCAAACGACTACTTTGCGCGTCAGATCACGACGATGCCTACCGTGACCTGAATGTCCGTACTAGAAGATCCGTAGCCAGGAGCTGACCGTCTCCTGTCGGCCCCGGCCCGGCCATCGATCCGCGGCCACGAAGCTGTCGACGGAACAGCCACCTGGTCTTCACTCAGCGCGACCGCGCGCGTTGGCTCGTATCGCCGGTCAGCGCGTCGGAACGGGATGCTCGCCGCGATAGTCGTAGAAGCCGCGCCCGGTCTTGCGGCCGAGCCAGCCGGCCTCGACATATTTCACCAGCAACGGGCAGGGCCGGTATTTCGAATCCGACAGGCCGTCATGCAGCACCTGCATGATCGACAGGCAGGTGTCGAGGCCGATGAAATCGGCAAGCTGCAGCGGTCCCATGGGATGGTTGGCGCCGAGCCGCATGGCGGTGTCGATCGCGTCGACCGAGCCGACTCCTTCATAGAGCGTGTAGATCGCCTCGTTGATCATCGGCAGCAGGATGCGGTTGACGATGAAGGCTGGAAAATCCTCCGAGACGGTGATCGTCTTCTCGAGATGGTTCACATAGGCCTTTGCCGCTTCGAAGGTCTGGTCCTCGGTGGCAATGCCGCGCACCAGTTCGACCAGCTTCATCACTGGAACCGGATTCATGAAATGGATGCCGATGAAACGCTCCGGCCTGTCGGTCTGCGCGGCGAGACGCGTGATCGAGATCGACGAGGTGTTCGTCGCCAGGATGGCTTCCGGATTGAGCTGCGGGCAGAGCTGGGCGTAGATCTTGCGCTTGACCGTCTCGTCCTCGGTCGCTGCCTCGATCACCAGATCGGCACCGGCAAGGTCGGCCATGGTCGGTGCTGACGAAATGCGCGCCATCGCCTCGTTGCGCAGCTTTTCCTCGAGCTTGCCGGAGCCGACCTGGCGGGCCATGTTGCCGCTGATCGTGGCGATGCCCTTTTCGATGCGCTCGGGCGAGATGTCGTAAACCAGCACCTTGTAGCCCGCCAGCGCGGACACATGGGCGATGCCGCCGCCCATCTGGCCCGCCCCGATGATGCCGATCGTCTCGATCTTGTTCATTACACCGATCCCGTCAAATGGCCTTTGCGGCCTGCTTTTTGTGCGGTGCAAACTAAAAGGGCGGGGCGACTTCGTCTACCCCGCCCTTCACAATTTAATACGCTTTGGCAGAAGGCGTCAAAGCGCCTTTTGCAGTTCCGGCAGAATGACGAAAAGGTCGCCGACGAGGCCGTAGTCGGCGACCTGGAAGATCGGCGCCTCCTCATCCTTGTTGATGGCGACGATGACCTTCGAATCCTTCATGCCGGCAAGATGCTGGATGGCGCCGGAGATGCCGACGGCGATGTAGAGATCGGGTGCGACCACCTTGCCGGTCTGGCCGACCTGCCAGTCGTTCGGCGCATAGCCGGCATCGACTGCGGCACGAGAGGCGCCGACGGCGGCGCCGAGCTTGTCGGCGATCGGCAGGATGACTTCCTGGAACTTCTCCGAGGAGCCCAGCGCGCGGCCGCCCGAGATGATGATCCTGGCCGAAGTCAGCTCTGGACGGTCGGTCTCGGAAAGCTTGTTCTCGACGAAGCTCGACAGGCCGGGATTGACTGCTGCCTGAACCGTCTCGACCGGGGCTGAACCGTCCTCGGGTGCAGCCTGGAAGGAGGCGGTGCGCACGGTGATCACCTTCCTGGCGTCGCTCGACTGCACCGTCTGGATGGCGTTGCCGGCATAGATCGGCCGCTTGAAGGTGTCGGGCGAGACAATCTCGATGATCTCCGACACCTGCGCGACATCGAGCAGGGCTGCCACGCGCGGCGCGACATTCTTGCCCGAGGAGGTCGCCGGCGCGACGATCGTGTCATAGGCATCGGCCATGCCGACGACGAGCGCCGCCAGCGGTTCGGCGAGACGCTCGGTGAGCTCGTCGGCTTCGGCAAGCAGCACCTTGCTCACGCCCTTGAGCTTGGCGGCGGCGTCCGCTGCCGGTTTGGCGCCGTTGCCGGCGACCAGCACATGCACGTCGGAGCCGATCTGCAGTGCCGCCGAAAGCGCCTTGGCGGTCTGGTCGGAAAGCGTCGCATTGTCGTGTTCGGCAATCAGAAGAATTGTCATCTTTTTGTCCCTTCCCAGCCCTACAGCACGCCGGCTTCGTTCTTAAGCTTGTCGACCAGTTCGGCGACGCTCTTGACCTTGACGCCCGCCTTGCGGCCGCCCGGCTCCTCGGTCTTGATCACCTTCAGCCGCGGCTTGACGTCGGCGCCGTAATCGGCGGGAGATTTCTCGTCGAGCGGCTTCTTCTTGGCCTTCATGATGTTGGGCAGCGAGGCATAGCGCGGCTGGTTGAGGCGAAGATCCGCGGTGACAATCGCCGGCATCTTCAGCGCCACCGTCTGCAGGCCGCCATCGACCTCGCGCGTCACCTTGGCCTTGTCGCCATCGATAACGACCTTGGAGGCAAAAGTGCCTTGCGCCCAGCCCAGAAGTGCGGCCAGCATCTGGCCGGTCTGGTTCGAATCGTCGTCGATCGCCTGCTTGCCGAGAATGACGAGACCGGGCTTTTCCGCCTCGACCACGCCCTTCAGCACCTTGGCGACACCCAGCGGCTCGGTCTGCTCGTCGGTCTTGACCAGGATGGCGCGGTCGGCGCCCATGGCGAGCGCGGTGCGCAAGGTCTCCTGCGCCTGCTGCGGCCCGATCGAGACAACGATGATCTCCTCCGCCTTGCCGGCCTCCTTCAGCCGGATCGCCTCTTCGACCGCGATCTCGTCGAACGGGTTCATCGCCATCTTGACGTTGGCGAGTTCCACCGCCGAACCGTCAGCCTTCACACGAACCTTCACATTCGCATCCACAACCCGCTTCACGGGCACAAGGATCTTCATTTGCCTGTCACCTCTTTCACGATAGCCACCTCTTTCAAGATAGTCGGGCGCGCTATAGCAGTGTGCGCCTCTTCAGAGTTGTCGAAAGCCGACATTCCGGACGGAATTCTGGTCTCCGACCGTCTAAAGCGCGTCGCATTTGGCCGACCTCACGCGACGCGCTTCAGGTTGTGTGTTCCATGCATGCCGTTATCGCAAAACCGCTGCACAGTTTTGCGCGACATGCATTGGTGTGGGAACGCTTCCGTAGTTGCGGCGACCCCGCACGTCAATATCCGGGGCGCGCCCAAATCATCCGCGCCGCACTCAAATCGGTTCAGTCCGGAAAATCGGGTCAGTCCGGACTGGAGGCGCTTGCCCGTCCCCAGCGCGGCGCCGGCTGCGCCGGCAGCGGCTCGCCTGGCGCCGGCTCTGCTGCAACAGGCATTTGGCCAGCGACCACCACTGCCTCTTCGTCCGCACCGGCAAGCAGCGGTACGGCGCGGTTGCGCAAGATGAGCACCAGCACGGCCCCGGCGATGATGCCGCCGACATGGCAGGCCCAGGAAATCTGATCCTCGCCACCGGCGGCGAACATCACGATCTGGAACAGGATCCACAGGATGAGCGGGATGAAGGCCGGGATGCGCAGCGGAATGCGGGCGAAGGCCAGCACCCATACCTTTACCCTGGGATAGAGGATCAGATAGGCGGCGACCACGCCGGCAATGGCGCCTGAGGCGCCGATCAGCGGAACCTGCGAGTCCCACGCGATCAGGCCCTGGAAGAAGGCGCCGGCGATGGCGCACAGCAGGTAGAAGGCGAGAAAGCGGATATGACCGAGCGCGTCCTCGACATTGTCGCCGAACACCCACAGGAACAGCATGTTGCCGCCGAGGTGGAAAATATCGGCATGCAGGAAGGAATAGGTGACGTAGCTCAGGCTCTCCGGGATCACGACAAACTGCGGAGCCAGTTCGGCGCTGTCGTGGACGACCGACGGGATGAAGCCGAGGCCCAGAACAGCGGCATTGGTGAACTGCTCGCCGCCAAGCGCGGTGGCGAAGTAGATGAGGGTATTGAACGCGATCAGGCCGATCGTGACATATTGCTGCTTGATGTGGCGCAGCCGGTTGGTGTCATAAAGCGGGATGAACATCGGACCCCCTCCCGCCTTGGCAGATTCAGCGGTTCTTGCCGGGAATCCATAGCACGTCGGCGTTTCCATTGTCATTGACCGCGCGTGCGGCGACGAACAGAAAGTCCGATACGCGGTTGATGTATCTTATCGCCTCGCGGTTGAGATGCTCGCCTGGGTTTTGCGTCAAAGCCACCATGATGCGCTCGGCCCGCCGCGCCACCGTGCGGGCAAGGTGAAGGGCCGCCGCCGCCGGCGTGCCGCCGTTGAGCACGAAGGATTTGAGCGGCTGCAGATCCTTGTTGAGCAGGTCGATATCCTTTTCGACACGGTCGGTCTGCACAGCGGTGATGCGCAGCGGCTCATAGCCGAGCGGCTTGCCGTCATCCGGCACCGCCAGATCGGCGCCGAGGTCGAAAAGGTCGTTCTGGAGGCGGCCGAGCATAGCGTCGATCGCCGGGTGTGTTGCCGCGGTGTGGATGCGGGCCATGCCGATGCAGGCATTGGCTTCGTCGATCGTGCCATAGGCGTCGATGCGCAGATCGGATTTCAGCCGCCGTTCACCGGTGCCGAGGCCGGTGGTGCCGTCGTCGCCGGTACGGGTGTAAATCTTGTTGAGCTTGACCACGCTCTGCCTCCCGAAATCGCCACCCTCGTCACTTGCGGGTGAAATACACCGCCAGCATGATCAGCACCAATGCCACGAACTGCAGCAGCACGCGCGTCTGCATCAGCTTGTTGGAGGTCATGCCGGAGCCGCCGCGCATCATGTTGACGAGGCCGCGGATCAGCACGATGACCACGGCGACCATGACGAGAACAGCGAGGATGTTGAAGACGGTTGCCATAGTGTGTTTTCCAGTCGATTGCGTTCAGGCGCGTTTGGCAAGCAGGCGGTAGAGCATTGATGCCGGCAGGATGCGTTTGAGGACGACGCCGATCCTGGCCGGCACCGTTACCACATAATGCGGACGCGGGCGCCGCGACAGAAGCGCATGGCGCAAGGCCGCATGAACCACCGCCGGCCCGGGCTTCAGCCGTGACGTGCTGCCGCCGGCCTGCAGCCGTTGCAGCTGCGCCTCGTAAGCGAGGCGGTGCACGGAATTCTCACGGTCGATATTCCTGAGAAACCACACAAGGCCGTTGCTGGCGATCTTCGATGTCACCGGCCCCGGCTCGATCAGCGAGACATGGATGCCGCTGCCCTGGAGTTCCTGATGCATGCACAGCATCAGCCCTTCGATCGCGTGCTTCGACGCCGAATAGGCGCCGCGAAAGGGCAGCGGCGCCAGGCCGAGGATCGAGGAGCAGTGGACAAGACGGCCATGGCCCTGGCGCCGCATCACCGGCACGACACGGCGGGTGAGGTCATGCCAGCCGAAGACATTCGCCTCAAATTGCTCCCTGAGCGCCGCGACCGGCAGGTCCTCGACGGCGCCGGGCTGGGCGTAGGCGCCGTTGTTGAACAGGGCATCGAGCCGTCCGCCGGTCCGCTCCAGCACCGACGCCACCAGCGTCTCGATGGATCCCGGTTCGCAATAATCCAGATAGAAAGCCTCGATGCCGTCGGCCTCGAGGGCGGCGATGTCCTCCGGCTTGCGTGCCGTCGCGAACACCCGCCAGCCTTCCGCCTTCAGCGCCCGGGTGCAATAGGCGCCTATCCCGGAAGAAGTTCCGGTGACGATGATGGTGCGCAACTCTTCTCCAGGAGGAAGCGTGCTTTGACCTAGGCTTGCCATTTGCCGCAATCCCTTCCCATATTCGCGGCGTCGAGACAATCGAAGGGAACGCGGTTCTTGTTGCGGAAGATCGTAGCCCTCAAGCGCGTGCTCTATGACGCGTTCGGCCATTTCGATGCAGACGATGGCTGGGCGATGGCCAGTCATCTGGCGATCACGGCGCTGATGGCGCTGTTCCCTTTTCTGATTTTCGCCACGACGCTGGCCAGCTTTCTCGGCGCACAGGCTTTTGCTGACACCGCCGTGCATATCGTCTTCGACACCTGGCCCGAGCAGATCGCCGAGCCGATCGCGCGCGAGGTGCTCAACGTGCTCACCGTGCAGCGCACCGACCTGTTGACCTATGGCGTGCTGCTTGCCGCCTTCTTCGCCTCGAACGGCATCGAGGCGCTGCGCACCTCGCTCAACCGCGCCTACCGCGTTTCCGAAACGCGCGGCATCATCTACCGCCGGGTACAGAGCATCGCCTTCGTGCTGATCGCCACGGCAGGTTTTCTGGCGATCAGCGTGCTTCTGGTGTTTGCGCCGTTGCTGGCGCGGCTGGCCGAGGCCAATTTCGAATGGGTAAAACCCTATATGGGAACGATCACGCTGTGGCGTTACATCATCGCCTCGGTCGTCATCGTCGGCGGGCTGTTCGCGGTGCATTACTGGCTGCCTGCGGGCAAGCGCCGCTTCGTCTCGATCATACCGGGCATCATCTTCACGCTGATTGCCTGGCTAATCGGGTCGACCATCTTCGCCGCCTATCTCGACCGTTTCTCGTCCTATGTGACGACCTATGCCGGCCTTGCCTCGATCATGGTCGCGGTCGTCTTCCTCTATATGGTCTCGGCGATCTTCATTCTCGGCGGTGAACTCAATGCCGCGATCAGCCGCTATCTGGAGGCACGCGCGCGCGTTGGCTGATTCTTGTTTTGAGCATGATCTTTTCCGAACCGGTACCCACTTTTTGGGATCATGCTTTGGTTGGCTGAGCGGTTGCCAGCCCGACGCCGAACGTCGCGATCGCCATACCGACGATCTGGACCAGGTTCAACTGTTCGCCGAACAACAGCCAGGCGATGACCGCGGTGACGGCCGGGACCAGATAGAACAGCGAAGCGACTTTCGACATCTCGCCGTCGCGGATCATCACCATCAACAGGAAGATGGCGCCGATCGACAGCACCAGCACCAGCCATGCCATGGCGAAGATCAACTCGCCATTGATGACGACGGTTCGCGTCTCGAAAGCGAGCGAGGCCAAAGCCATCACCGATGCACCGCCGACATATTGCCAAGTGGTGGCCGCCACGAGATCGCCGCCGGAGGCGAAGCGCTTCTGCCAGATCGTGCCGGCGCTCATGCCAAGCACCGAGACAAGCGAGGCGGCCAGCGTCTCGGCCGTCACGCCGCCGCCAAGCGTCCCGAGCTTCGGCCAAAGCACGATGACCACGCCGGCAAGTCCGACAGTGAGGCCGGCCCAATGGCGCGGCAGGATCGCCTCGCCGAGAAACCGGCCGGCCATCACCGCGGTGATCAGCGGCTGCAGCCCGACGATCAAGGCCGATAACCCGGCCGGCATGCCCCTGTGGATGGCCCAGAACACGCCGCCGAGATAGACGCCATGCATCAGGATGCCGGCGCCGGTCGCGTGAAACGCCTCCTTGCGCGTCGCTCGCCTGGAGCCGAGTGCTGCCATCAAGGCGGCCAACAGCACGGCGGCCAGCACGAAACGAGCGGCCAGGAAGGTGAAAGGCTCGGCCCACGGCATGGCATAACGCGCGCCAATGAAGCCGGTCGCCCACAGGACGACGAAAGAGGCGGGGATGAACCGCTTGATGCTGTGCATTTTTGAAAGGCTGCCGCGTGCTCGGTGAGGGGTTTTGTACGGGACCGCTGTAATGCGGTTCAACCCGGCTAGCAAAACCAAACGGTTGATCCATAGGCTCATCCGAGCTGAAGGATGCGCTCTGGGTCAGGGAGGATCAAAAACGCTGCTGCGGTGCAGAACCTTTGATAGCGGAGGGACAGCGCCCCCCTCTGTCCTGCCGGACATCTCCCCCACAAGGGGGGAGATCGGCAGCTTCGCGGACAGCGTCCTTTTTTGCACGGTTGGTGGTTGGCGAAATCAGTGATGAAGTCCGATCTCCCCCCAAGTGGGGGAGATGTCCGGCAGGACAGAGGGGGGCGCGAAGGATCGCTACAGAGCGCTTTTATTTTGAGCCGTTCGCTGCCGGTCGCTGCCCTGTCAAAAACGACCGTGTCTGGGACTAAATCCCAACCAGCCGCCGGACGTCTTCCGGTGATGCGCCGGCCTCGCGCAAGGCGGCAAGGCCGGTATCGGCAAAACTCTTCGACAGCTTTCGTCCGTCCGGGCCCAGGACCAGACGATGGTGGAAGTAGCCTGATTGCGGCAGGCCGAGGAGTTCCTGGAGCAGGCGCTGCACGCCGGTGGCGGAATAGAGGTCCTGGCCGCGCACCACATGGCTGACGCCTTGCAGCGCGTCGTCGACGACGACGGCGAGATGATAGCTTGTCGGGATTTCACGGCGCGCCACGATCACGTCGCCCCAGTCCTGCGGCCGGGCTTCTGTCGTGCGTGTCGCGGAAAGGCTTTCATCGGAAAATTCCAGCCATGACAGACCCGTGCCGACGCGTGCCACCGCAGCATCGACGTCGAGCCGCCAGGCGAAGGGCACGTTCTCGGCCATCCGTTGCTGGCGTTCCTTCATAGTCAGCGCCTTGTCGACGGCGGGATAGAGCGGCACCCCGTCCGGGTCGCGCGGCCAGTCGCGGCCGCGCCTTTCGCGGTCGGCAATGAAGGCGCGGATTTCGCCACGGCTCATGAAGGCCGGGTAGACGAGTTCCTCGCTGATCAGCCGATCGAGCACCGCCTGATAGTCCGAAAAATGCTCGGACTGACGGCGCACCGGTTGTTCCCAGCCAAGCCCGAGCCATTCCAGGTCGCGAAAAATACCGGCCTCGAATTCCGGTGTGCAGCGCGTCGTATCGATGTCCTCGATGCGCAGCAACAGCCGCCCGCCGGTTGCGCTGGCCAACTTTTGATTGAGCAGCGCCGAATAGGCATGGCCGAGATGCAGTTCGCCATTCGGGCTCGGTGCGAAGCGGAATGTCAGGAGTGTCATCGTTCGGCGGCAATCGGGTTGTGCGGCGCTTTCGCCAGTTGCTACTTTGCGCCTGATTACATCTGCCACTTTGCGACGGGAACAAGCAGACATGCAACGCATCGCCACGCTCGACGACGTCTCGCAAGGGCTCGACGCGCTCTGCCTGCTCGACCCGCGCCTGGAAAAGGTGCGCGGCATGGCCGGCGAGGTGCCGCTTCGGCTGTCCGAGCCGGGGTTCAGAAGCCTTGCCTCGATCATCGTCTCGCAGCAGGTATCCCGCGCCAGCGCCGACGCCATCTTCGGGCGGCTGACAAAACTCGTCGATCCGCTGACGCCGCAAGCCATCCTTGCCGCTGACGAAGCCATCTTTCGCGAAGCCGGACTGTCGCGGCCGAAACAGCGCGGGCTGATCGCCGTCGCCCAGGCCGTGGTCGATGGGCTCGACCTCGATCATCTCTGTTTGCTCGACGCCGCGGAGGCGATCGCGGCGATGACCAAGGTGTCAGGCATCGGTCCGTGGACGGCGGAAGTCTATCTTCTGTTCGCCGCCGGCCACCCCGACGTCTTCCCGGCACGCGACGTTGCCCTGCAGAGCGCGGTCGGCCACGCGCTCGGCATCGACCCGCGCCCGCCCGAGAAAACGCTGATCAAGCTCGCCGAATCATGGAGCCCGTGGCGCGGTGTCGCATCACGGCTTTTTTGGGCGTATTATCGTGAAACCCGGGGCAGGGACGCCGCGCCGCCTGGCTGAATCCGTAAAAAAGCATGAAAATCATGCATTTTTAGCGCTGCGATTGATCGACAAGCCGCTTCACATCCCTGTCATGTCAGGCTTACAGTATCCGCGCCGACAGGCTACAGCGCCGCGCATCCAGTTGGATGCGCAAAGGACGCTGTAGGACTTTTTGAAGCTGCGCATGATCCCTTCCGAAAATCGAACCGATTTCGGGGTCATGCGCTGAACCAAGGAGGTCAATGACGTGACGGTTGCCGTATCTCCGGATGGGCTTCCAGCACTGGTGCTGAACGCGGATTACCGTCCGCTCAGCTATTACCCCCTGTCGCTCTGGTCGTGGCAGGACGCCATCAAGGCGGTGTTCCTCGAGCGGGTCAACATCGTCGCCGAATACGAGCACGCGGTGTCGTCGCCGACCTTCTCGATGAAGCTGCCGAGCGTCGTCAGCCTGAAAGCTTATGTGAAGCCATCGCGGCATCCGGCCTTCACCCGCTTCAACGTCTTCCTGCGCGACCGTTTCCAGTGCCAGTATTGCGGCACGCCGGAGGACCTGACCTTCGACCATGTCGTTCCCCGCCATCGCGGCGGCGCGACGACGTGGGAGAATGTCGTCGCCGCCTGCTCGCCCTGCAATCTGAGAAAGGGCGGCATGATGCCGGCGCACGCCAAGATGTGGCCGCTGCAGAAACCTTTTCAGCCGACGGTGCACGACCTGCACAACAATGGCCGCTTGTTCCCGCCCAACCATCTGCATGAAAGCTGGATGGATTATCTCTACTGGGATGTCGAGTTGGAGCCGTAGGGTCGGCGTCAAACATTGAGGCTGCTTGGCCGCCGCATGTACAAGATCACGATCGAGTGCCTTGACGTGGCGCCGGGTTCAGGTCCGCAAGCTGCCATCGACATAGAGCAAGAGTTTCGCATCCATCGGACTTGGCACGAGCGGCCTAGCTGCACTTACGCCAATGGGAAACTTCTACTAATCGCACGAAATGACTTCGACGCCGACGGCATGGCCCTGCTCGACGAATTCTGGGACTGTCTGGCCGCATATCTGGGAGTGCACGGACCGATGCACATCCTTAGTGTCGAGCAGGTCTGAGGCAGCCCGAACCTGTTTGCTCAGTCGCGGGCAAAGGCGCCGCGGAAGGCGATGACGGCCAGGACAAAACTGGCGATGGCGTTCCAGCCGGCCAGCGACAGGCCAAGGATGCGCACGGCCGCCTTGTCGCAGGAGGGCGGGACGAATTGGTCGAGCGCATCGAGCACGCCCTTGCCGCCGGTATCGACCGGACCGGCAGCCGCTGCACAGTCGGTCGGCCCCGGCCACCACGCCCATTCGACACCGGAGTGATAGACGCCGAGATAGACGCCGTAGACCATCAGCAGGCCGCCGACGGCCAGCAGGCCGCGTGTCAGCCACGCGGGGGCGCGCAATGTCGACGCAGCCGCCGCCAGCAGCATCAGCGGCACGCCGATGTAATAGGGGGTGCGTTGCTCCAGGCAGAGCTTGCAGGGGATGTAGCCGCCGAGATGCTGGAAGGCCAGCGCCGAGCCGACGGTGGCGGCCATGGTGGCGGCGAGGAACAACGCCGTCCGCATGCGCTGGCGTCCAGGGTCGGCATTCACGGTCGCTGTCATCGATCTGCCGTTCGCCTTGTTGTTGAGCATGATCTTTTCCGAAAGCCGGCGCCCACTTTTTGCTACGCTGACCTTCGGTTCGGGATCATGCTCTAAAACGCGTATTTGACGACGATATAGAGCGAAATCAGGGCAGCGGCGCCGGCGCCGGCGATCATGCCGAGGCGCTTTTCGATGAACTCACGGATCGGCTCGCCGTAGCGGCGCAGCAGCCAGGCGAGGAACAGGAAGCGGGCGCCGCGCGCCACGATCGCCAGCACGATGAACAGCAGCAAAGGCGTGCCGATGACGCCGGACAGGATCGTCACCACCTTGATCGGCGGCAGATGGGCGAGGCCGGAGGTGATCAGCATCAGGACGATGAATCCGGTGCCCGCCGAGACGCGCAGTGTCTCGAAGTCGTCATACTTGCCGTAGAATTCAAGGATCGGCCGCGCCACCGAGTCATAGGCGTAGTGGCCGATGTACCAGCCGGCTATGCCACCCAGAACGGAGGCCAGCGTGGCGACCAGCGCGTAGCGATAGGCGCGATCCGGCCGTGACAGCGCCATCGGCAGATAGAGCACGTCGGCCGGCACGAGAAATACCGAGCTTTCGACGAAAGCGATGAAGGCCAGCCACCATTCGGCGGATTTCTTCGCCGCCAGCGACAAGGTCCAGTCGTAAAGTCCGCGAAGCATCGGCACTCCTGATGCACGTCGCCCAAAATGCGCAGCGCCTTTGGGACAACAATGCATAAAAACCAAGACCAAAAGCGCGCCAGATGAATCTCTCCAGACGCGACGCGCTTCAATGCGCTGCCTGTCTAGAAAGATTTTTCGCGCCGCACAATGGCCGTAGCTTCACGAAATCGAAAGGCCGCGGCCGAGCGAAGGCCACATGCCCGGAATTGGCCACCCCGAATTGGCCAGTTGACGAACAGGCCTCCAACCGTATAGTCCGCGCCCATCCAGGCCGCCCGGCCTGAGCCCCTATGGCGGAATTGGTAGACGCGCTCGACTCAAAATCGAGTTCCGCAAGGAGTGCTGGTTCGATCCCGGCTAGGGGCACCATTTTCTACCCGAGACACTTTGAAAGCTCGGTGGGAGGGTTATCCCAGGCGCACCTGGGATAACCCCAATTGAGGCCGGGCCATTGCGTAGACTAAGTCGCCATTACATCGGCCCCGGCACCATCTTGGTCGGCTGCTCCGGCATCGGAAATGCGTAATTGTCGCATTTCACGTCGGGGTTCGTCGGGCTGAACATTCCAAGTGGGTTGTCTTTGAACAGCCAGACGTGAAGATCGTAATGGTAGAACTCCACCGGAATAAGCGGATAATGCCCCTCCATCGGCCCCTGGAACGTCTGTCCAAACAGTTTCGGCGGCTCCTTGGTGTCGGGCGTCAGCGGAACAAGCCATTCCACTGCCACCAGGCGCAAGCCGCCGTCGACCGGCTCATAGATAAGGACATTGGGGCGCGTCGGATCTGGTGTCGGGCTGACGCTCGCGACGTTGACGAAATGAATGCCCATCGCGCCCTTCGGGTAATCCATGGCTCCAGCCACTTTTTCGCCGCTGTAATAAACGCATCCGACCGTCGACAGGTATAGGTCGCGAATGGCGGCCTTGTAGTCTTCGTACTTCGAAAGCGATTGTTTCAGGGCATCGATCTCGACCTTGCCGGGCTCGGCGGCCTGACCCGCGGCCGCAGTCAGGCAGGCGCCGATGAGGCCGGTCAAAGCGAGAATACTGCGACGCCTGAAGTGAATTGTTTTCGTCATGCATTCCTCCCAGATTTTTGTTCTGGCCGTGCAGGACCGAGGCGGCAATGATGCTGGTTGCGCGGCCGAGATTGTCGCCGATGCTAATCCTTTCCGCTGGTTGGGAGAATTAAACCTGATGACCTAGGCCTTCGACACAGTTCTTCGACCGAGTCTGAAAGGGACTGTGGACGGTCGCTGCCGTCCGGTCTGCAGCTGCCAATTTCCAGCGCTGGTGATTAGCGTAAGCCCCTGCGCCTTCGTCATTCCCAGGCCGGAGCAAGGAGCGAAGCGACGCGGTGGCGCGGTAGACCAGGCGATGGTCCTGGATGATGCGCCGCGACCACCAGCCGTCGCTGCCCCTCTCTGCCTTCTCCCCATGTCGGGCCCGAAGGGCGGGCGAGGCCGGTGACTCGCCCCGGGCGGTGGATTGGCGCGCAGCGCCAAGACGGTTACTGGACGGAGCGCTTTTGGGTGCCACTGGAGCACCCCCTCATCCGACCTCGCTTCGCGAGGCCACTTTCTCCCACAACAAGGGGAGAAGGAGAGCCGCACTTTGCCCTACCGCCGTCCCAGCAAGCTCTTCACCCGGTTGCGCAGCAGGCGCGCCATGTTGCGGGTTTCGCGGTAGAGGTGGATCTGCGACGCCGCCTGGCGGGCGAGGCGGTCGGCGTCCGGCGTCAGGCCGAGGACCAGCGTGCCGATCGGCCGGCGCTCCGTCCATAGCCGGCTCATCACCGGATGGTCGGGCACGGCGCAGGAATCGGTCATCATGATGTTGGGATCGTCGAGATGCTGCCTGGTCACCTCGATCATCAGCAGCGTGCCCGGCGAATAGGCGGCGAGCGTCTCGTCATAGGCCGTCTTCCAGGTGTAGGCGACGCCGGCCTCGACGAAGACGACC
Source organism: Mesorhizobium sp. WSM4814 (assembly GCF_055811595.1). Taxonomy (NCBI): domain Bacteria; kingdom Pseudomonadati; phylum Pseudomonadota; class Alphaproteobacteria; order Hyphomicrobiales; family Phyllobacteriaceae; genus Mesorhizobium; species Mesorhizobium sp. WSM4814. The sequence continues at coordinate 5,828 of NZ_JBVVQT010000014.1, read as the reverse complement.
AGGCAAGCGATGGTGCGGTCATCGAGCGTCAGTGAATGGATGCGGCACAGGTCGCGTTCGGCCAGCCGGTGCACGGCCTCGCGGGCAAAGGCGGCGCGGTAGCGGTCGATGGCCATGGCGGTGCGCTCGCGGCCTTTCCAGCCGGCGGCCTCGAGCGTCAAAAAACGCTCGATGGCGTGGCGGATGTTTTCCGGTCCGCGCGCCACCTGATGCTCCAGCCTGCCCAGGTCGGCGAGGCGGCGTTTTAGGCGGCGGAACTCGCGATAATGGTGCGAGCGCAGCGAGGCCTTCAGATACTCATCGCCGTCGATCTCGCTTTCGAGCATCGGGCGTTCGGCCTTGCCGGTGGTGACCAGCGTCAGGCCACGCGTCTCGGCGACGGTGGCCAGCAGGCTGGCCACCGGGCCGTCGAGCCGGATGTCGGGCAGCACGAAGACTTTTGGCAGCTTGAGATGCGGCCGCGACAGCATCGCGAAGAAATCCTCGATGACGCCGACGGGATCGTCACGGTCGACCAGCGGCGTGCCGATCGGCCCAAACGGGCTCGACCATGTGCGCATCACCCGCACGCCGAGCGGCGTCGCCGGCCGCTCCACCGAGAACGGCACCAGCAAGCGCAGCCGGTTGCGGTATTCGTCGCCGTCGCGGATGACCGCCAGCCGCACCTCGCGGTCTTCCAGTCGCGGCATGGCGGGTGCCAGGAAGCGCGGGTTGAAGAACACGTTGGGCTCGATGGTGCGGGCGCAGAGATAGTCGAGTTCCTCGACTAGGTCGAAGCCGGCGGAGGCGGCGTAAATTGCCAGTTTGCGCTGGGGCCGGCCGTTGGCCAACAATTCGATATGGGCGGGATCGGCTTCGCGGGCGAGCCCGGCGAGGCCCGACACCAGGGCGCCGGCCGGGCCGCCGCTGGTTTCCTCGAGCAACGGGATGGCAGCCATCACGCGGCTCCTTTGGCGGCTACGAAAATGACCATGACGATGCCGAGCCTGCGCCAGACCGTGAAGGACAGCGCGCCGGCTTCGAAGATCATCGCGAAGGCGGTGGCCATCGCCGCGCCCCACAGGCCGAAAAGCGGGATCAGCACCAGATTGAGGCCGATGTTGAAGGCCAGCGTCATGGCGTAGACGGCGGCGCAGATATTCTGGTTGCCGCTCATGGTGAGCAGGCTTTCGCAGGGGCCGACGGCGGCGCGGGCGACGACGCCGAAGACCAGCAGGAACAACAGGGGATAGCCGGCAACGAATTCAGGCCCGAACAAGCTCAGCATCGGCTCACCCAGCACCAGCACCAGCAGCGCCATCAACAGCGATGGCCAGAAGGTCCACGACACGGTTTCGCGGGCGAAGGCGGCGAGCTTTTCCGGCTCGCCATGGGTGAATTGCGCGTAGCGCTGGGCAACGCCCGCCTTGACCGCGAAATAGACGAAATGCACCAGCGCCAGCGTCTTGACCGTGGCGAAATAGACGGCGACGTCGTTGGGATTCATATAGGCGCCGACCATCAGCACGTCGGCATTGGTGAGCAGGAAGAAGAAGCCTTCGACCAGGAAGATCGGCAGCGACACGAGGAACCATTGCGCGAAATGCAGCTTCATCGGCCCGGCCGGGATTGTTTTGCCGATGCGCGCAGTGATGCCGATGAGCTGGCCGAGCGTGGTGGCATAGGCAGCGGCGATCGATGCGAAAATCGCCGTCCTGGCATCGGGCGCAAAGCCGACCAGAAGCATCAGCACCATCAGCGCCAGGATCAGCACCGGCCGCACCAGATAGGTCGGCGCCAGCGCAAACAGCGCCCACGAGTTGGCCCGCGCCAGCCCCTGCAACAGGTCGGACATGGCGATCATCGGCATGCAGATGAGGCCGAGAATGAATGGCACGACATAGTAGTTCTCGATAAAGGGCGAGAGCAGCCAGACGCCGAGCGCGCCCAGCCCGGCGATCGCCGTCGAGGCGACCAGCACGAACAGGCGGCTGGTCAGCACGATCCCGCGCAGTTCGGCCAGCATGTTGCGCTCGCGATATTCGGGAATGAAGCGGATGATCGAGGTGTGGAAGCCGAGGCAGGCGAGATTGCCGACGATGACCATCGTCACCCAGACAAGGACAAAAATGCCATACTCGAACGAGCCCATCCAGCGCGCCATCAGCACCTGGCTGACGAAAGCGATGACGGCGCTGACGATGCGGATGGAAAAGGCGATCAGCGACATGCGGCTGGCTTCGCCGCGCTCGTCGGCGGTGAACAGCACGGCATCGATGCGGCCAAGCAGCGGCTTTGCGCGCAGCGCAAGGCGCTGCGGCAGGAGCCGCCCGGCTGTCGTCGCCGCGGAAAAGCGCACCTTGATCACACTCCGTTTTCGGCTTCTTTTCGGGTCTGGGTGTAGTCAAAACACATTAAGAAACGGTTGGGTGGGTCACCGTTCGCGGCAGAACACGACGAAACGACAGGCCAGCTGATGGAAAGAAATAAGAGCTGAAGGCCCATTTCCGGTGTCGACGGGACAGCGCCCCCCTCTCGCCAGCCGGCCATCCCCCCACGGGTGGGGAGATTGGCTAATCGTGGGCGTTGGCGTCGCCCCTCATCCGCCCTTCGGGCACCCAGGCCCTTCGCTGTCGCTACGGGCGTTCGTCGTTCGGAAAGCCAAGCAATTGGCTTTCCGTCCGCTTCGCGGACCACTTCTCACCCCCGTGAACGGGGAGAAGGGAAGTGGGTGCTTACGCGAACGCCCCGTGGCAATGCTTGTACTTTTTCCCTGACCCGCACGGGCAGGCCTCGTTGCGGCCGACCTTGCCCCAGGTGGCGGGGTTTTGCGGGTCGCGGTTCTCGGGGGCGACGGTGGCGTGGGTCTCCTGGCGAATCAGAAGGCCGGTCTCGCCGCCATCAAAATCGTCCTCGCCGGTGGTGCCGTCGAGATGACTGCCGAACATGTCGGGCGCCTCGGGCGGCGGCGCTTCGGCGGCCTGGCGGACCAGCTCGACGCGCATCAATTGCGCCGTGACGGCCTGGCGCAGATTGCCCAGCATCGCCTGGAACAGCTCGAACGCCTCGCCCTTGTATTCCTGCAGCGGATCGCGCTGGGCGTAGCCGCGGAAGCCGACGACCGAGCGCAGGTGGTCGAGGTTGACGATGTGCTCGCGCCACAGATGGTCGAGCGTCTGCAGCACCACGGAGCGCTCGACATAGGCCATCACGTCGGGGCCGAAGCGCTCTGCACGCTCCTTGGCAGCGGTCTCGGCGGCCTGGCTGATGCGCTCGCGGATGTCGTCCTCGGCAATGCCCTCTTCCTTGACCCAGTCCTCGATGGGCAGGTCGAGATTGAGGAATTCGGCGACCTCGGCCTTGAGGCCGGCGACGTTCCACTGCTCGGCATAGGCGTTTTCGGGAATAGCCTTGGCGACGACCTCCTCGATGACGCCCTCGCGCATTTCGGCGATGGTCTCGGACAGGCCTTCACCGTCCATCAGCTCGAGGCGCTGCTCGAACACCACCTTGCGCTGGTCGTTCGAGACGTCGTCATATTTCAGCAGGTTCTTGCGGATGTCGAAGTTGCGCGCCTCGACCTTCTTCTGCGCCTTTTCCAGCGCCTTGTTGATCCAGGGGTGGATGATCGCCTCGTCTTCCTTGAGGCCGAGCTTCTGCAGCATGCCGTCCATGCGCTCGGAGCCGAAGATGCGCATCAGATCGTCCTGCAGCGACAGGAAGAATTTTGAGCGCCCGGGATCGCCCTGGCGGCCTGAGCGGCCGCGCAACTGGTTGTCGATGCGGCGCGATTCATGGCGTTCGGTGGCGAGCACGTAGAGGCCGCCGGCGGCGAGCGCCTTCTCCTTCAGCCGGGCGACGTCGTCGCGGATTGCCTTTTCCCTGGCGTCGCGCTCGGGGCCGGCCGGCATGTCGCCAAGCTCCTCGGCGATGCGCATGTCGGCATTGCCGCCGAGCTGGATGTCGGTGCCGCGGCCGGCCATGTTGGTGGCAATGGTAATGGCGCCGGGTTTACCCGCCTGGGCGACGATCGCCGCCTCACGCTCATGGTGGCGGGCGTTCAGCACCTCGAAATCGGCAAAACCTTCCTTGCGCAGGCGTGCGGCCAGCAGCTCGGATTTCTCGATCGAGGTGGTGCCGACCAAGGTAGGCTGGCCTTTTTCGCGGGCTTCCTTGATCTCCCTGACGATCGCCTTGTACTTCTCCTCGACGGTCCGGTAGACCTCGTCGTCCTCGTCAATACGGATGACCGGCAGATTGGTCGGGATCTCGGTGACGTCGAGATTGTAGATGTTGGCGAATTCCTCGGCCTCGGTCAGCGCCGTGCCGGTCATGCCGGCGAGCTTCTTGTAGAGGCGGAAATAGTTCTGGAAGGTGACGGAGGCGAGCGTCTGGTTCTCCGGCTGGATCGCCACATGCTCCTTGGCCTCGAGCGCCTGGTGCAGGCCTTCCGAATAGCGGCGGCCCGGCATCATGCGGCCGGTGAATTCGTCGATGATGACGATCTCGCCGTTGCGCACGATGTAGTCCTTGTCCTTCTGGAACAGCTGGTGCGCCTTGAGCGCATTGTTGACGTGGTGGACGATGGCGACGTTCTCGACGTCGTAGAGCGACTCACCCTTGAGCAGGCCGGCGTCGCGCAAAAGGTTTTCCAGCTTCTCGGTGCCATCCTCGGTAAAGATCGAGGTCTTCTGCTTCTCGTCGATCTCATAGTCGGCCGGCTCGAGCTTCAGCATGAAGGCGTCGATGGTATTGTACATTTCCGAGCGGTCCTCGAGCGGACCGGAAATGATCAGCGGCGTGCGCGCCTCGTCGACGAGGATGGAATCGACCTCGTCGACGATCGCGTAGCTGTGGCCGCGCTGCACCATCTGGGCGCGCTCGTATTTCATGTTGTCGCGCAGATAGTCGAAGCCGAGCTCGTTGTTGGTGGCGTAGGTGACGTCGGCGGCATAGGCGGCGTGGCGTTCCTCGTCGGACAGGCCATGGACGATGACGCCGACGGTAAGGCCGAGGAATTTGTAGACGCGGCCCATCCATTCGGAGTCGCGTGTGGCAAGATAGTCGTTGACGGTGACGACATGGACGCCTTTGCCGGCGAGCGCGTTGAGATAGACGGGCAGGGTGGCGACCAGCGTCTTGCCCTCGCCGGTGCGCATCTCGGCGATGCCGCCATTATGCAGCACCATGCCGCCGATCAGCTGCACGTCGAACGGGCGCATGCCGAGCACGCGGCGCGCCGCCTCGCGCACGGTGGCGAAGGCCGGCACCAAGAGATCGTCGAGACTGGCGCCGTTGGCGACGTCCTGGCGGAATTTTTCCGTGCGGGCCGTCAGTTCGGCGTCGGAGAGCGCCCGCATCTCGTTTTCCATGGCGTTGATCGCTTCGACGCGCGGTCGGGTCGACTTGACCCGGCGATCGTTGGAGGAGCCGAAAACCTTACGGGCGAGACCGCCAAAACTGACCATTCAATGGTCCTTTCGATAGCATTCCAAGTCGTTGCGACGGGTGCCGGCCGGCCCCATCAAATCCACGTGAAACGCGGACAAACGCAAAAAGCGCCCGGAAAACGGTTCTGGACGCAAAGTCGTTGGACAGATAAGAGGGGGTTCAATCGATGTCAACGGCGCGCTGGCCCTGTCGACCGTGCCAAATTCCGCCACAATCCGGCTGGTCTGGAAGCCATCCCGCCCTAGCTATCCCCCATTGGAGTTAATTGTATGTCCTTATTGTTCCGCCGCGCGTCGCTCGCCAGCCTTGGCCTGGCATTCGGGCTGTCGGCGCTGTCGCTGTCGCCAGCGATGGCGCAGGACACCGCGCCCGCCCAACCAGCCCCGGCCCAACCAGCC